>JAZNJA010000253.1:0-21820 GCA_045577755.1 Eubacteriales bacterium | reverse complement strand
CGAAGCGGTGGATGAGGAGAGCATTTGTAACCTAACTTATCGGGTGTACAGTTATGTTCCTACAACCATACGGATAGAAACGACAAAATGGTTGATACAACAAAATTTTTGAAGCATCCAATATCCGAAAAGTGGTAGGGGTGTTAGCTTCTCACCCAGAACGCTGGTTTACAAGCACTCTCCTCATCCACCGCTTCGCGGTCCCCCTTCCCCGCTGGGGAAGGCAGGAGAACGGACCGATAAACTGCAACTTGAAACTCAATACCCCTCAAAGACCGCCTCAATCACCGCCCTCGTCGCGGTGCACGACCCCTGCAACATCTCTGACGATCCGCCTCCCTTGGCGGACAGAGCGGTATTGATCTCCTTAACCATTTTCTTCAGGTCAATGGACTCGTCCCCCCGCCCGATGACGTAGCGGTAGCCAACCTCGTCGCTTCCCGAGAAGACCCCGCAGAGCCGTCCGCACTTCTCCACGGCGCGGTTGAGGAGTCGGCGCATCTCCATAGCCTCCAGGCCTTCGTCAAAGAGGCAGAGGCTCCCCTCGGTGGGGGTGATGGCGGCCACGGTATGCTCCTCCAGCTTGGCGCGGAGAGCGGATATGACCTGCTTTTTCTCCTCCACCTCGGCGCGGAGGCGGTCAAAGCCCACCGTCACCTCCTCCTGCTTCACTGACATGGCGGCGGCCATGGAAGCCACGGCGGTGTAGCGGCGGCGGTAATCGGCCAGGGCCCACGACCCGCAGAGCATATGGATGCGGACGCCGCCCTTATAGTGGATGAAGTCCAGAAGCTTGATGAGTCCGATCTCACCCGTGTAGTCCACGTGGGGGGCGCAGCAGGCGCAGAGATCCTTGGGATCCTCCTCGGTGCCGATGCGGACGATGCGCACCCCCTCGGTGAGATCCAGCTTGGCGCGGTAGGAGAGGGTTGCCAGCTCTTCGGGATCAGGGTAGTAGGCCTTGACGGGGAGGTTGGCGGCCACAATGGCGTTGGCCTCCTCCTCAATGGCGTCCAGCTGCTCACGGTTCAGCACCCCGTCGAAGTCCAGGGTCACGTCCCCCTCTCCAAGGTGGAAGCCCACGTTCTTATAGCCGCAGAGGCGGTGGACGATGCCCGAGATGATGTGCTCGCCGCTGTGGTTCTGCATACGGGCAAAGCGGGTGGCGGCATCCAGCTCGCCCTGTACGGAAGCGCCCACCGCGAAGGGGTGAGGCGCACCGTTCAGGTGGGACACGCTGACGGTATGGATGATCTCGCCGCTCTTTTCCTGCACGTCCAGGACGGGACAGCCCGCGAGGACGCCCTTGTCGGGGTATTGCCCGCCCCCCTGGGGGAAGAAGGCGGTGGCGTCCAGCACCACGGACAGGGTGTCGGGGGCTTTACCGACCTCGGCGGAGAGGACGGCGGCGGTGAAGGTGCAGAGGTGGCTGTTCTGATCGAAAAGGCGGGTGGTTTTCATGGTATCTCCTATATGTATCAGTCGTTATGATCCTTGCGCTTCTTTTCCTTGGGGATGTATCCCATCACGCCCCGCAAAACGTCCCGCAGGTAAAAGGCCACGGACAGGACAAAGAGCAGGATCCCCATACCAATCGTGAGCAGGACCCAGTGGAGCATGAAGTAAAAGCCGTTGAGATTGCCGTCGGGCATCTCACTCGCCGGGGGCGGGGTGATCCCCCTGAGGGCATCCAGCCAATTGGCCAGGGGCTGGATACATCGGGACATCAAGAGGGCCAGCAGAATATGAGTCAGGAGCAGAAAACCGTAAAAGGTCAGGGGCTCCACGGCGGCGGATTTGATGACGATGAAGAGGATCAGCCCCGCGAGCATGATACAGACGGGGACGAAAAGCTTGGGAAGATGGTTGCCGTTGTCGGGAATGACCAGATGACAGACCGACAGGCTTAGCCATACGGCCAGGTGGAGAAGCAGGGAATAGAGCATCCCCATGCCCGCTGAGGCGGCGTGGGCGCGGAGGGGGGAGGTGAGATCAGCTCTCTTCATGAGCGGACTTCCTTTCTTTAAGAGTGGCGGCGGATTTGCGGCGGATCATGGTATAGACGAGCAGCCCCGGGCAGAGCACCAGCAAAAGCGCGCCGAAGAACAGGGCGACGGCTACCCAGATGGCGAGGAACGACCAGGGGTTGATCTTCTCCGGATCAACGGTCAGCTCGGCGGCCAGAGCGGCCAGGGGAATGATCACGCCGGGGCCCGCCAGCCCGCAGGCTATATGGGAGATGACCGCGGTCACCAGGTACCGTATGGGGTTTTCGTTGCGGAAGAACCACCAAAAGAACAGGGGCAAGGTCAGGATACACCCGCCGAGGGCGAAGAGGTAGGGCAGATGGATCAGATCCTCGGGCAGCAGGATGAAGGCTACGTCGGCTACGATATACCCCGTCAGATGGGCAGAGAGGATATACAGTAGGCCGTGGAGCCAGAAGGGGGTCTTAAGGGCGAAGGGGGCAGCTTTCATGGGAACGCTCCTTTCGGTTCACAGAGTAAGTATAGCACGGCGGGGCGGTTTTGTCAAGCCGCGCTTACCCATATAGACGCAAAACGCGGCACTTCATCACGGTCTCCGCTTACTTTTTTTGAAAAAAGGTTGTCAGAAACCTCAAAATATGCTATAATAGCTCATAGAAACCACGAAAGCGAGGTTATTCACCATGTTCACCGATCTCACGGGCAAGACCCGACTCAAAATAGGCCTCCACACCCACACCACCCTTTCCGACGGCCACAAGACCCCCGAGGAGGCTGCCGCCATCTATAAGGCCGCGGGCTACGACGCCATCGCCCTGACCGACCATTGGGTCTACGGCGAGGGCGGCGAGATCGATGGGCTGACCATTCTGTCGGGCTGTGAGTACAACGTAGGCGGTGTGGACGAGTGGACGGGCGTTCACGAGACCTACCATATCGTGGGCGTGGGCATGACCCGCGACCCCGAGATCCCCGAGGACTACCTCCACAACCATGACGGCCGTATCCGCGACCGCGTGCGGGATATGGTGGACCGCATCCGCAAGGCAGGAGGCCTGGCGGTCCTGGCTCATCCCGCCTGGAGCCTCAATACCTCCGAGCAGATCCTGGGCTGCGCAGAGTTCGACGCCACCGAGATCTACAATTCGGTCTCGGATTGGGGCATGTCCGACCGCCCCTACTCGGGAGTCATCGTGGATCAGATCGCCTCCTACGGCCTGTTCCTGCCGCTTCTGGCCACCGACGACACCCACTACTACGACGGCGACCAGGGCCGCGGCTGGGTGGCGGTGGAGGCTGACGCGGTAGAGGAATTGGGGCTTGTGGAGGCTCTGCGCCAAGGAAGGTTCTACGCCACCATGGGCCCCGAGGTCCATCTGGAGCGGGTCTCCCCCACCGCGGTAAAGCTCACCTGCTCTCCCGCCGTGAAGGTTGCGTTCCTGTCCAACTCGGTGTGGTCGTCAGGGCGTATGGTGCGGGGAGAGGGTATCACCGAGGCGATATATGAGTTTAAGCGCCACGAGATCTACGTCCGCGCTGAGGTCACGGATGCCGACGGCCGCGTGGGCTTCTCCAACATCATTCCCGTATGAGCATGAACACGGTCCCAGAGATCCGCGAGGCTCTGTTCGCCCACGCCGACGGGGGCTACAAGGCCTTCCAATGCCCCCTCATGCCCACGGTGGACCCTGCCACGGTGATCGGTGTCCGTACCCCCGTCCTGCGGCGCATGGCCAAGGAGCTGAAGGGCACGGCGGGCGGGGAAGCACTCCTTCGCGATCTCCCTCACACCTATTTTGAGGAGAACCAGCTCCACGCCTTCCTGTTGGAGTCCATCCCCGACTTCACCGCCGCCGTTACCGCTGTGGATGCTTTCCTCCCCTTCGTGGACAACTGGGCCACCTGCGACCAGCTCTCCCCAAAGGCCTTCAAGAGGCGGTTTTCCGACCTTCTCCCCCATATCCGCCGCTGGATGGCTGACCCTCACCCCTACACCTGCCGCTTCGGGCTGGGGATGCTCATGCGGTACGGGCTGGACGGGGACTTTGACCCCGTATTCCCGGAGGAGGCCGCCGCGCCCGCCATCGTAGGGCGGGAGGAGTACTACGTCCGCATGATGGTGGCGTGGTTCTTCGCCACGGCTCTGGCCAAACGGTATGAGGAGACTTTACCCTATATCGCCGAGGGGCGGCTGCCTTTGTGGACGCACAATAAGGCGATACAGAAGGCTTGCGAGAGCTTTCGTGTGGCGGAGGAGCATAAGGGGGAGTTGAGGGCGATGAGGAGAAAACGGTAAATTGCAGTTTATCGGTGGGTTTGCATAGCAACAAAAGAATACTCACCAAAATGCCCGCGTTCTCCTCCACCCGCTTCGCGGGAGGTCTCCCTGCGGGTCGGTCACAACGCGGCTCTGGCCGCCACTGGCGGCCATTCACTACCGCGTTGCCGCTTCGCTACCCCTCCCGGAGGGGGCCTCATCCCTTGCCCCGCGGAAATCCGTTGCCCGACAAGTGATTTCGCCCCGCGCCCCAAGGCTCCCTCCGGGAGGGAGCTCCCGCCCTCAGGCGGGTGAGGGAGAACGCGCACAGAAAAATACTCGTTTTCTTTCGGGGAACAAACTCACCGACAAGCCCAAATTTGAGTTCCCCCATAAAAAACAGGAGACTATCCGTCAGGACAGTCTCCCATTTTTATTGGGAATGCTTTTTCAGATCTTCCGCTTGATATACCGCAGCTTGAACCGATCGGGGAAGGCGATGCGGCGCTTGAGGTCGCGGCGGAGGAAGAGGTAGAGAGCGGCGACCTGCTTCATTTCGGCAATACTCATGCCGTGGCCGAATTCCTCGGCGGCCATGCCATCCAGCACCTCGTGGAGGTTGGGCAGGACAGCACCGTCATTCTTAGGCTTCTTGCCCTCTGCGGGGGCGGTCAGCTCGCCCGTGAGCCGCTCGGCGTATTCGTCTCGGAATTCACCGGGCTTGGGGGACAGCTCGTAGAAGGAGAGGAGGCTTGTGACCGCGTCTACCATTTCCAACGCCATTTCGCGGCGGTCAGATTCGTTGGTGTTGTGGCCGAAGCCGTTCTCCAGCACCTGAGCCATGATGCTCTGGCGATGATCCTCGGCGGCGCGGGCGCGGGAAATGACGGTGGCGATGACGGCCGTGATGGCGGCCAGCACCAGGATCACGCCCAGGGCGATGAGGCTGTTGCGGGTGACCTCGGCGGCGATGAGATCCTCCTCGTTGGTGGTCTCCTCACCGGTCTCGGCCTCCTCGGTGTCGGCCTCGGTCTCGGGCTCGATGACGTCGTCGGGTGCCTCGGTCTCGTCGTCGGGAAGGATGGGATCCACAGGTCCGGAGCCTGCGGTGTTGCCGGCACCGTACATACCCACGTAGTACTGGGGCGTGGTCTCGTACTGGATCCAGCCGACGCCCTCGTAGTAGACCTCTACCCAGGCGTGGGCGTTGTAATCGCGGACGTATCCGCCGTAGACAAAATCGTCACGGCTGATCTTGGTCATGTCGCTTCCGATGTAGCCCTCCACGTAGCGGGCGGGGACACCCAGCTCACGGAGAATGAGGGTGACGGCCGAGGCGAACTGTACGCAGTAGCCTTCCTTGGTGTTGCGGAGGAAATTCTCCACACCGTCCAGGGTGGGATCCACGCCCGTCAGATCGGGGGTGATGGTGTACTCACAGCCCATCTCGTCGATGATGTAGTCGATGACGTTGCGCACCAGGCGGTCACGCTGCACGTACACCTCGGGGGTGGTGGCATCGCGGACGGCGGACAGGGTGACGTCGGCGGGGACGTTGACGATGACCTTGTTCTTGTAGACGTAGGAATCGTCCTCGGGGGTCTCGGGATCATCGGGTACCAGCTCCTCCTCGACGCGGACCTCCTCTACGTGGGTCTGGGCCTTGATGGCGGCGGCCAGCTCACGGATAAACTCACTGTCCGAGGTATCCAGATAGGTACGGTAGACGAAATCGGTGTAAGCCTTCTCGGTGTTGAGATAGGCCAGCAGCTCGGCACGCTCCTCGTCGGTCATGCCGCGGTCGTACTCGTCCACCAGATTCACGCCCTCTCCCGCCGCGGTGACGTTGGCGCCGATAATACGGCCGTTACTCATGGTCAGGGTCAGGGTACCGTACTCGGTGGTGACGATATAGTTGCGGTTCTCGTCACGGGAGACGGTGTCGGTGTCATGGAAGAAGCGCCAGATCCGCTCCTCCTTGCCTCGCTTGTACTGGTAGGAGAACATGGTCATGCCGTTCTTCTGCTCCTCGGTGACGAGGGTCAGATAGCTGGTGACCTCACCGTTCTCGTTGGCCACAAAGCCGGCACGGGCCAGTAGTGCCTCCTTCTGGAGGTTATAGGCGGCCTGCAGTGCGGCCTGATTCCCGATCCAGTTGTTATCGGTCATGACGGTGGCGTAGGTCATGGTACCGTAGGACAGCGCGTTCTCATTGAATTTCCGGCCCGTATACAGACCGTCGAAGTAGTTGACGTAGGTCAGCTTGTGAGGAGTGACGCTGTTGAACTCGAAGAGCCCGTAGCGGGGATCGTAGGAGGCGGGGAAGTAGGTCAGGGTAGAGGGACTGTTGACCCGTCGCAGGTAGACCGGCAGGCCGAGGAAGCCGTAATCCTTGTTGGCCTTGTACTTGGACAGCAGGTTCTGGGTGTAGTCGGGATCGTCCACCAGCTCGGGCTTCATGTAGTGGTAGAAGCCATAGCGGATGTCCTCGGCGGGGCTGGTCTTCTTTCCGAAGAGGGACTGGTACTCAGCCAGGGTCTCTTCGTCCACGGCCAGCCAGGCACCGTCTTCGTAATCCACACCCATCCAACCGCGGAGGTAGTAGTTCGTGCTGTAGCGGGACTGGATGTAGAATATCTGCTTGCCTGTGAACTCCAGCTGCTCCAGCATGGTGGAGTGGGGGGTGAAATTATCGCCGTCTGCCTTGTATTCCAGACGGTCCAGCTCGTCGTCGTCGCCGCGCAGAAGAGCGGTCACGTAGTTGCGGGCCAGCTCCATCTTCTCGTCGATGGCATCAATGGTGTTGAAGTTCCCCTTGATGAAGAGGGAGGGCAGGGCGATGGCGATCAGGCAGGCCAACAGCACCGCGGCGGAGGCGAAGCCGCCCATGGCGACCCGGGATTGCTCGGTGACGCGGTCGTAGGCCTTGACAGCCCGTACCTGCTTCATCATGGCCTTCCGTTTGGCCGCGTCGGCCTTCTTTTGCGCCTTTCTCGTTTTGGGATCGGTCTTTTCCCGGGACTTTTGGGCCTTCTTTCCCTTGCCGCCGAAGTAATCGGTCAGCTCCTCGTCCACCGTGACGGTATGCTCACGACGCTTCTTGCGCAGCTCGGCCTTTTGCTGCTTGCGCGCGGCACGGTCGGCTATGGCCTTTTCGTACTCGGGGGGAAGGGTGGGCCTGTCGGAGTCCTCGAAGAGCTTCAGCTCGGTGTCGTAGTGCTTGTCGTCGCGGGCGTGGTAGAGACGATCGTAGGCCGACATGACCAGCACCGAAGCGAAGGATACGATGACCAGGGTAATGCCCAGATTGGACTCGATGCGGTTGCTGTAGATGTTGAAGGTGAGGAGCACCACCAGCAGGGTGGTGGCCACGATGGCGGGGGGAATGATCCGTACCTTCTTGGCGAAGCAGGCGGTGAACAGCAGGGTGATGAGCACCGTCAGAAGGCAGGTTCCCGCGATCATCAGCTCCTCGTGGGGGGTATAGGAGGTGAAATCGACCTTGTACTGGACGTAGGTGAGATAGCCCACCTTGTAGAGACGGTCCAAAGCGGCGTTATACAGGCTGAGAACGCCGAAGAACAGGTTGATGGGCAGACGGGGATTCAGGGCGACCAATCCGCCCAGGGTGCCGCCCGCCAGGAGCAGGGAGATGAGCCTGCCCATCCCGCCCAGACGGAAGATCATGCCCAGCGCCACCACAACCAGGGCGGCGGCGAAAATGATGAGGTTCGGCACGCCGAACTCCAGAGCGCTGGCCAGGAAAATGACCAGACCCGACGCGGCCAGCCAAATGACCAGGGCTCGGCAGGCAATACCGCCCAGACGGAAGAGGGGGGAGCGTCCCGCCTTGTCGGGGGGACAGACGATGGGGCGCTTATGGATGGGGAGAATGACGTTCTTTTCGGCCTTTTTCCGGGCGCGGGTCTTGCGGACCTTTTTCTGTTTCCCGGCCTTCTTACCGGCGAAGTCGGCAGTTTGCTTTTTATGCTTCATGGGGCTTGCCTCCTTCGGGACGGATGACGTTGAAGCCGCCCGCGGTCAAAGAGAGACCGCTCGCGGCCAGCTGCTCGCGGCAGCCTTCCAGGTACAGGGCGCGATCCTTGGGGTAGCGGAAGCGCTCCTCGGGGTTGTACAGCACCACCTCGGCGGCACCGAAGCTGCCCGCGTCGGAAACGCCGGGAAGAGCGGTCAGATCCGTGAGCATGGCGGCGTCCATGGTGGAGACCACGAAAAGCTGCTTGGCGCTCTGGATATCGTTGACCATAGCGGTCAGGGAGGTGACCTTCTTGTCGGGGGCGCTGAGGGGGGCGGTGGCGAAGAGGTGGTAAATGTTCTCGAACTGGTCCACGCCGCGGAGGGGGTAGGCAAACACGCCCGTATCCGAGCGGCGGTCGAACCACAGGAGCAGGACCTCATGACCCTTACGCAGCTCGGCCAGCACCGTGGCGATGGTCAGCTCCACCACGCCGTCGGCCAGATACTCGTTCATGTCCTCGTAGAACACAGGGGCAGCCAGCTCGTGAACGTCCACGGTCTCGACCTCGATGACGGCGGCCGCGGCGGCGGTGTTGATGGCATCGCTCACCTTATCGCTGAGATTCTCAGCGCGGGCATCCAGGGATTCGGCGATGGCGTTTCGCTGGTCAAGTCTGGCCTGCAGGGCCTCGTCGGACAGGGCGCGGGTCTCGGCGGTCTCCTTGACGCGCTTGCTCTTCCGCTTGCGGTCGGCGGTCTGCTTGGCCTCCTCCTTGCGGGTCTTCCCGGCGGCCTTGCGCTGAGCCCGTTTTTCCTTTCGGGTCAGCTTCTTCTTGCCCTCCTCCTCGGGAGTGTCCTCCTTCTTTTTGGGGGGCTCGTCGGGGAAGTGAGGCGTCAGGTCACAGCAGACAACGGTCTGGTTGGATGTGCCCGTGTTGTAGTCCTTGACGATGAAGGTCTCGGACTTGGAGGACAGCTTCCAGTGTATGGCCTTGAGGGAATCGCCGTTGCGGTAGTCGCGGATATCTGAGACCTCCAGCTTGTCCACCACCAGGGGGGAGCGGACGGTGCGGGCGGTGTCGTCGGAGATGGAATGGGCGGCTGTGTCCTCCAGGGTCAGACGGCGGGGCAGCACGTAGACCGTGGTGAGGTTCTCCACGTCCACGCGGGCGCGGAAGAGGCGGAAAAAGTCGTAGACGTAGAAGCATTTGACACCGATGTCGTAGGTGCCGCGGAAGCGGAAGGACACCGTGTTCTTCATGTGGTATCCGCTCAGAGGGGCCATGGACAGCCGTACCGTCCGCTCGGTACAGCGTACGGCGTTGGACTGGGGGATGGACACCTGAGCTTCAATGAAGGGAAGAGCCAGGATGGAGTGATTCTCGATACGGAACTCGTAGGTATAGGGGGTATTCTTCTCTGTGGTAACCGAATCGCAGAGCATACTCACCGACAGGGAGGCGCGGGCGATGAGGGTGTAGACCAGCAGGACGAGGGGCAGAAGGAAGATGAACCAGAAGAAGATGTTGGACACCTTACTGAGCAGGGCCTGGGTGAACACCAGAGCTACCACGAAGAGAATGACGTAAGAGGAGAAGCGGGGGGTCACCGTAAAGGCGGGCTCGTCGCGGTCGGAGACCTTCTTGCCGGCCTTTTTGCGGAGCTTGCGCACCACCCGGTGAATGAGGCGGCTGAGGGCTCCCAGGGGGACTGACAGCAGCTGAGGGATGGAGCGCTCGTCCTCGTAGGCCTCTTTGGAGAAGACCGCCGCATGGAGCAGAACGTGGACGGCCATGACCAGGGCCGCGGCGATGAGCAGCACCAGGGGCATGGGGGTGGAGGAGAGGACGGCGTAGCCCTTATCAGCCTGCTCGGAATACCGTGTCATGCCCTGCGTCAGAATGGAGGACAGGACGGGGGACAGCCCGAAGGCCAGAGCGGCACCGCCCAGGGTCACGCCCAGAGGCGCGTAGAGGCGGCGTGCGGTGGCTTTGCCGAACCGCTTGATATTGCAGACGAGGAGCAGCACCGCGAAGAGCAGGCCGCACAGCTGAGCCAGCCGACCGAAGCCCGCCAGGAAGAAGAGGGTCTTGAGGACGGTGACGTCGCTCTTGAACTCGCTCATCTCAAGGAGGACGGTGACGTCAGCGGGATGCCCGCCGAGGAAGTAGCCCATGAGGCTGTAGCCCGGGGCGGAATGCTCGATGAAGGGCTCGCCGTCCAGCGTCACGGACAGATGCAGACCGGGGAAGGCGGTCAGCACCAGAGTCAGAAGCAGAAGCAGAAGGGTCAGCCCCAGAACCAGAGGCTTCGCGTTCTTTTTCATCCAATCCCAGAGGGGGAAACGGAACAGCTTCTTCTTTTTGACGAAGGAGTGTCCGCACGCGGTACAGGTCTTGGCGCCTACGGGCATGACCTCACGGCACTCGGGACAGCGGACGCCCAGAGTGATGCCGCAGTTCATGCAGTAGGTACGGTCGACCGACACGTACTTCCCGCACTGGGGGCATTGTTTCATTTGTGCCATGGGAAACTCCTAAGGCTTAAGCGCGCTTGCCCTTGTAGGGAACCTCGGTAGTGCGCAGAATCTCGGTGAGGACGTCCTGGGTGGTCTGGTGGGCCAGCTTAGCCTCCTGACGGAGCATGAGACGGTGGGCGATGGCGGCGCGGAAGAGACCCGCGATGTCATCGGGCAGGACGAAGTCGCGGCCGCGGAGGAAGGCGTAGGCCTGGGCCAGGTGGACCAGAGCCACCGAGGCACGGGGAGAGGCGCCCAGGGACAGGGCGGGGTGCTTACGGGTGGCGGTGATGAGGGTGACGATGTACTGGTACAGCTCGTCGTCGATGTGGACGGTGGTGACCATCTCGCGGATCTGGCGGAGCTCGTCGCGGGTCAGGACGGGAACCACGTTCTTGATGGGGTTCTCACCCTTACGGGCCTTGATGATGTTCAGCTCCTCGGCGGGGGAGGGATAGCCCATGCTGAGCTTGAGGGCGAAGCGGTCCAGCTGTGCCTCGGGCAGGGGGTAGGTGCCCACGTAGCCCGCGGGGTACTGGGTGGCGATGACCATGAAGGGGTCGGGGATGTTCATGGTGTTACCGTCCACCGTGACCTTGCCCTCCTCCATGGCCTCCAAGAGCGCGGACTGGGTCTTGGGGGAGGCGCGGTTGATCTCGTCGGCCAGGAGGAGGTTGCACATCACGAGACCCTCGCGGAACTCGAAATTCTCCTTCTGACGGTTGTAGATATGGAAGCCCGTGATGTCGGAGGCCATAACGTCGGGGGTGAACTGGGCACGCTTGAAATCCAGGCCTGTGACGCGGGCGAGGGTGGAGGCCAGGGTGGTCTTACCCGTGCCGGGAACGTCCTCGATCAGCACGTGGGCACCGGCCAGCATGGCGGTCAGCAGGTGGAGCACCTCGGTGCGCTTGCCGACGACCACCTTCTCCACCTCATCGGCGGCGGCGATCATTTTGGCGTGGGCGGCGGC
The DNA here is from genome assembly GCA_045577755.1 of Eubacteriales bacterium. Lineage (GTDB taxonomy): Bacteria > Bacillota > Clostridia > Oscillospirales > CAG-272 > CAMEON01. The sequence goes on along the minus strand of JAZNJA010000253.1, from coordinate 10,106 downwards.
CATCTCGGGGGACATTTTCACTTCAGCGGTCTTGTTTTGGGTCTCACTCATGGTTCGGGGTTCCTTTCTTGTATGTAGACTTTAAAAATTCAGCCTGGAAGGGCATATAATTACAGACTTTAACATTATAACACAAAAAAGTCAATTGCGCAATAGACGAATGGGTGTGTAGCGCATTTTCGGCAGGGGGGTCTCAAAATGTTTACATTTTCGGGGGGGTGATATGTTGACATTTTTATTGCGTATGATATAATGGTAATGTAAAGCGTGAGAAGGTGGAGCCGATGGGTCGTACAATTAGCCAAGTACCGTTTTCCGTATGACAAAGATAAGACAAGCCAATCAAATACTTCAACGATGACGGTTGATGTTCGCTTTTATAACGATATCGTTTCGGGGAGTCGGTCTCCGTTTTGTTCCAGTTGTCTAAATAGACTCATTCCTGCTATCCAAACTTGCAATCATGAAGGTAATACATGACTTGATATGGAGGTTGCCATGAAAAAGATAATTTGTTTGTTTTTTGCTTTCGCTTGTGTGTTGATATTGTCTTCTTGTGAAGGTGTGCCCGCCCAGACCCCGAGCATACCGGAGCCTCCCGCCGATTCCCTTTACACGCTGATGCCGGAACAGAATTCGTTGTACCTGATTCCGAAAAACGAAATCATGTCCGATATGACGAATAGTAGCCCGGACGGTACGTCGGAAACGGTAAACGGAGGCGGCCAACTGGAAAGTGAAGATGATCCCAAGCCTTTGAAATTTTCCTCTGTATCGGAAATTAAAAACAAAATATTGAAATATGAGCTGACGCGTGAAGAAGTCATGCTTTTGGCCGCCCTTGAACAGGATGCTGAGGGAAGAATCTCTCTTTGGAACGTGAGCCGTGCCTGCGAGCCCGCTTTACCCGAAGGAGTCAGTTATTCCCGCGGTGAACTGTACGGCTCTTATTTCCGATTGCTTTTGGAAACGGCTGACGGCGCGGAAGGATTTTACGGTAATGTGGCTCCCGATGACTATCAGGAAACGTTGGGCTACGAGCGCCTGCTGACCGACGAAAGTATGCGTGTTTACCAAACCGAGGACAGAAACGCCACCGTCATTGAGAATGAAGGCCTTTTCGGGCTGGTTCGCCGTTATCTTTATGAGATTTCCGATGATTCCTTCACATATATGGTCGGAGAGATGTATTACGATGTGGAAAACAACAGTACCGTTCCCGATTCTGTTTACGTTTACATAGAGACCGATTACGAATGTTACTATGTTGAATGGTATGGCCTGACCGAACGACCTTCGGTAGAGTGGCTCACCTCCATCGGCGTCGCGCATACCGAATGAATATCATCTGAATCTTGGAAAGGAGACCACTCATGAAAAAGATCCGTATGATATGCCTGTCGGCAGGTCTGCTCCTGCTTCTGTGCCTATCCCTGACCCTGTGCGGCTGTCAGATCAGCCAAGAGACCCTGGAATTTGCCGTTTCGGACGCGACCATACAGGACACCCCCTACTCCGTGGGGCGTCAGGCCTCTGTCACGGTGGTGACCACCTGCACGGGCGGGATCCTGTATGACTCCCACTATCCCCACGGCATCGAGGGCGGCCACCCTACCCTGATCCTGCCGGATGGGACTGCCATCGAAGGAGGGTGCGAGACCACCGCCGCTGTAACCAAGCTGTTCATGAGAAAGGGCGACACCGTGGAGTATTGGTGGAGCTTTGACGTACCCGAGGACCTTGAGGCGGGGGCTTATACCGTGACCGTGGCATGGTTCGGCTCGGAGCAGACCGTGGAGGGGGTGGAGTTCGTTATGACCGAGCCCATGGATATTCCCTCGCGATCCGAATGATCTTTCCCCGCTTGCCAAACGGCAGGCGGGGGCTTTTCGTCAAACCGCCGAAAACACCTCACTGCCTTGACAGGGCCTCTCCTCCGCCTCTTCTACGAGGTCGAGGACGGCACCTTTGATTACAAGATGGAGACCATGAACACCGAGCAGGACAAGATCCGCGAGATGTTCGCCGGAGGCGGCGCCGCCATGACCAGGCGCTTCGACCGCATCCTGAGCGGCAATAACAAAAGGTAACACCGGAAGGTGATGCAACTATGATCCTATGACCGTTCGGCCCCGCCAACACCTTTTGGCGGGGGGTTTTTTGTGGTCAATTCGCCGAAAAACAGGGAAGTATCTTGACAAGCTCCCGAGGACTGTGATACAATGAAGCATCATGGGTAGGAGTCTCTACCCTTTGCTTTTGGAGGAATCATCATGAAACTGTCCCGTATCCTGGCGGGCTTCCTGGCTCTCCTCATGCTGGTCGGCAGCTTTGCCGCTTGCGGAGAGACCACCGACGACCCCGCGCAATCCGACGCCGCCACCGCCGCCCCCGCCGAGACCGAGCAGGAGACCGAGCTGACCGATTGGCTCCCCGACGGCCTGAACTACAGCGGTGACGAGATCACCATCATCAGCCGCTACCGCGAGGGCTGGACCTCCGGCGAGATCGCGGTACCCGACCTCAACAGCGAGCCTGTGAACGACGCCGTTTACGAGCGCAATAAGGCGGTCGAGGAACGGCTGGGAGTCAAGATCGTCAGCATTGAGGAGAACAACAACGACCCCAGTGACGTGGTCAATAAGGTAGCCACCGCCGTCAAGGCCGGTACGGGGGAGTACGATATCATGGCCTCCGCCTGCTATACCGCCGTTAACGAGTCTCTCAACGGCACCTTCGCGGATCTGCGTAAGACCGAATACCTGGACTTTGAGAAGCCCTGGTGGTCTCAGGGCTTTAACGAGGTGGTGGAGTACCACGGCGCCCAGTACGCCGTGACCGGCGATATGCTCCTGTCCCTGTACCGCTTCGCCTTCGTGACTATTTTCAACAAGGACCTTTTCACCCGGGCCAATCAGCCCTTCCTGTACGATTACGTAGCGGACGGTACCTGGACCCTGGACAAGCAGGCCGATCTGGTCCCCATTTTCCATCAGGATAACGGTAACGCCCTCCAGGATACCGAGGGGGATATCTACGGTCTCATCTCCAACGACTACATCAGCGTGGACCCCTACTGGAGCTCCTGCATGGTGGAGATCATCGACAAGGACGAGAACGGCGATTATCAGCTGGTGTTCCAGTCGAGCGAGCTGTTTGACGTCTGCGAGAAGACCATGCGTCTGTTCTTCGGATGCGGCAACGCCTCCTACAACATCAAGCACTACGGTCTGGATGACGAGCAGAACGACATCCGCGAGATGTTCGCCAACGGTCTCGGTGCTATGGCGACCGTCCGTATCATGGAGCTGGAGGCCGGATCCATCCGCAATATGGATCAGGAATTCGGTGTGGTGCCCATGCCCAAGTTCGACGAGCAGCAGAAGGAGTACCGTACCCTCTTGCACGACCAGTTTACCGTCATCTGCGTTCCCACCACGGTCCAGGGCGGGCGCCTGGACGAGGTCAGCGCCGTGCTGGAGGCTTTGAGTTCGGTCAGCTACAAGACCGTCCGTCCCGCCTACTACGAGACCACCCTGCGCACGAAGATCGCCCAGGATCCTCAGTCCGCCGAGATGTTCGACATCATTATCGACAACATCTACATCGACGCGGGTATCATCTACACCAACGCCTTGTCCAGCTTCCACGATAAGTTCCGCCAGATCATGGGCTCCGGTAAGAATACGGTTACGTCCCAGTACAAGAGCGTAGCTCGCCAGGCTGAGCGTGCCCTGGAAAAAATGGTTACGAAGCTGGATAAGATCGGAAGCTGATCCCATCCTCTCCGTCGTTCCGCCCGTCGGCTCCCGTAACGCCATCGATCAAAAAAAGAGGACGTCCCACGTTTCGTGGGGCGTCCTCGCTTTTTGAGGAATGGGATCAGTAGCGGCGCAGGATCTCGTTGAGGGAGTCGCGGATGATGTCGTCCTCTACGATCTTTTTCATGAAGCGGAACTTACCTGCGGGGTTAGGGATGGCGCGGGTGGCGTCTGCCTGCTCGGGCTGCTCGGGAATGGCGGCGTAGAATTCCAGATCCACGGGATCCAGGAGGGAGTAATGCTCGCCCTCTCCCTCGACGGCAAACTGGATGGCGGTGAGGTCGTAGGAGGAGTTCATGCCCTCGGCGGGGAGATGGGTCCAGCCGCGGGTGTAGAGATGGTAGGCCATGACCAGGGGGTTGGACTCGATGGCGGCGGGATCCTGAATGTGCTCGTAGCCCGTCATGATCTTCCAGCCGACGTGGAAATCGGACAGGTACACGGCAGTGGGCCACTCGTTGAAGACGACCTCGGCGGCCTTGTAGTCCGAGATGACGTTGCACTCGCGGCCCTCGGGGAGAATGGCGGCCATGGAGACCAGGCAGTTGACCTTTGCTTTCACCAGCTCAAGACCCGACAGGGGGCTGATATCGTCGGCTCCGCTCTTCAGAAGGGCGGCCAGATCGTTGAACATACCGATGGTGATGATGATCACGCCGTCGTCCTCGGCACCCGCCAGCAGGGTGCGGTAGAAGGTCACCTCGTCGACGGTCTTCAGGGTGCCGCTTCGGTACGCCTTCGAGAACTTCTCGGCGACGGCGTCGTTGTACTTATGGCAAGGCGGGTCGTCCTGGAAGCCCTCGCCGCTCCACTGGCCCAGGTAGGGGGTCTCGATGCCGCAATGACGGCAGACGGCGTCGATGGTACCCGTGCCTGCCTTGTTGGAGGTGCAGTTACAGATGCCTGCGATGGGGAAGCCGTACTTCTTAGCGTAATCAATGAGGCAGACCAGAGCGCCCACATCATCGCAATCGGGGCCGATATCGGTGTCCAGAATGACCGTACGGGGTTTTACACGGAGGGGTTCGTAGGTGTGATTCATGATTTCAGTTCCTTTCGTATATGTGATTCAAATAAGGGAATCCGTATCCAGGGGGGCCCGGCGGAGGAGAGGAAGGAGGGCTGTATCCAGTCCGTTGAGGAAGCCCAACACCCGTCCGTCACCATTGGTAAAGCCGTCGGGGATCTCCTTTCCGTCGGGCAGGCGGAGGGTCATCAGACCGGGAAGATCCGAGGCGCCAACACCCGCGGGGATCAGAAGAGGGGTGCGGAGGAGGCGGCGGGTCGGGGAAGCGCCGTGGCGGTACTCCACTGTAACAGAGGCGGAAGCGGTGACGGCAGAGAGCTCGGTCAGCGCGTCGGGCAGAAGTCCCAGCTCGGCAAAGGGCTTACAGGACTCGCCCAGCACCGCCAGGGGCCGTCCCGCGGCGATCCGCTCTGCCAGGGCGTTGGCGATGGGGACTTGCTCCAGCAGCAGACGGGTATCCGCCTCGCTCATGGAGAAGACGGGCGTCGGCTCCTCGGTAAGCTTGGCAGCCAACTCCTCTACAGACTTGGGGTCCGGCACGTGGCGGATCTCTTTGAGGGGAGCAGAAGCCTCGGTAGCGGTCTCGGCGGTAGCCTCGGTAGCGGTCTCGGCGGAAGCCTCGGTAGCGGTCTCGGCGGAAGCCTCGGTAGCGGTCTCGGCGGAAGCCTCGGTAGCGGTCTCGGCGGAAGCCTCGGTAGTGGCCTTGGCGGTAGCCTCGGTAGCGGTCTCGGCGGTAGCCTCGGTAGCGGTCTCGGCGGGGGCCGGGGCGGGGATCTCCACCTCCACCTTGCTCATGATCAGAGGATGGATCACGCAGACGGCATCTCCCTCGCGGCTCAGCGCGGCGGAGAGGGCCTTCAGGCTGTTCTCATAGGGGCGGCGAAGGATCGGCAGAAGATAGCGGGGGCGCGCGCTCTCCGCGGTTGGATCGCTCGTGGCGGGGAGTGTTCCGACCGCGGCGGATTTCCCCGCGGGAGCCTCATCGCGGGCGTAGGCGACCACGGTCAGACGGTAGCCAGGGGAGGCATCGGAGGCCGGGGTCACCTCCATGGCGGGATCCACAATGGGCAACCCGCCCTCGGCGGCGGCGCGGTAGAGACCGCAGAGCAGCTCGAGGGTCACGCCCATGGTCAGCGCGGCGGGATGGGTAGCGGTCAGGGAGACCGACAGCGCGATACGGCGGTTGGGAATATTCTGAGCCCACAGGGGAGAGACGGCGGCGCGAACCGCCTCCATGGCGGCGGCGTAGCCGCTTCCGCTCTCTCTGACCGTGATCTCGGCGGCGGACAGGAGCAGCTCCCGGTTGGGGGTGGTCAGCACCCGAGCATCGGATACGGTGAGGGCTACCGTCTCGCGGCCGTCGGGGGTCAGACCGTCCAGCCCGGGGATGGGGGAGGGAAGGAACGCCACAGAGGGACGGTCCGCGGCGGGAGCGACATTTCCCTCCGAAAGGGTATAGCTTCGCAGTACGGGGGCGGCCATCCCTCGCAGAACGTCTCCGGGAAGCTCTGCGGCGGGGATGTCGGTGTTCCCCTGGGTGCCGCGGACGTAGACAACGGTACGGTCATTCGCCCGCACCTGGCCGCAGACAACGGCGTTCAGTCCTATGCGCTTAAGCAGCTCGCTGAGGTGGTTGGCCTGCTTGAGGGGGACGCGGATCAGATAGTCTGCCGTGCCGTCCTCCGCAGGGACCGCGGGGTCACAGAGCAGGGAAACCGGCACGCGCCCGGTGGGGGCGCTTTGAGGGAACAGATTCATGCGGATGCGGTCGGGGTAAAGATCCGCCGCCTCGCAGATGTGCCAAAGAGAGGCCAGGAGGGACGTGCCCGTTACGGCACGGATCGCCCCAATGACGGGGCGGGATTCCTTGCGCAGACAGGCAAGGAGGGCGGCAAGGCGGTCGTAGTCCACGCGGGGGAGGTACAGGAGCAGATCTCCCGCCCGCGCGGGAATCGGCTCAAGGGGAGGGGCATCCTCCCGCCAAACCGAGCGGAAGCCCTCACCGACCCGCAGCTTGGCCACGGGAATCAGTCCCGCCGCTATGGCGGCGCTCTCGTCGGAGGCGGAGGCCAGCACCGTCATATCCCTCATGACGTTGGGCTCGTGGAGACGGGCCATGTAACGTCCCGCCAGGGAAAGGGCATTGGACAGGGTACAGGGAGGCGCTACGGTGGTTTTCTGATTCCGACGGCGACTGCCCACCCCGTGGAGCGCGCCGTGCTTGGCCATCATGTCGGCCCAGACCTCGGCCAGGGCGGCGCTGTCGGTGATCAGCTCTCCCACGGCCACGCGGGCGGGGGTCTGTCCCGCTCCGCTGTCTAGCGCGGCCAGCAGGCGCAGCTCGCCCGCGGTGGGATCCCGCTTAGCGGTGTTGGAGAAGTAGCGCTTGAGTCGCTCAAAGAGGGCGGGGGACAGATCCAGGTCGAAATCGCCCCGCAGCTTGCCCAGAGCGCCCGCCTCGGCGGTGCGGAAATGGCGGATGACCGCGCCGTCCGACGGGGGAGCGCGGAAGGCGGGAGGCGGTGTGGGGGCGGCCGTGTTGGCGGCGCTATTGGCAGCGGGAGCGGCATCCTCGGCAGCGGGAGCGGCATCCTCGGCAGCGGGAGCGGCATCCTCGGCAGCGGGAGCGGGACCCTCGGCAGCGGGAGCGGGGCCCTCGGCAGCGGGAGCGGCACCCTCGGCAGCGGGAGCGGCATCCTCAGCAGCGGGAGCGGCAGTGCCGGCTACGGGAGCCACGTTTCCGTCCTTGCTCAGGGGCGCGGCGGGCTGACTCTGCGGAGATGCATCCTCTTCGGCGGGAGGAGCGGCGCGAAAGGCGGGAGCCGTCGGGTCGGGGGTGGCGGAGGCCGTCTTTTTGGGGTCTGGTGTGTTGAAAAAGGTAGGCATAGGAACTCCTTATGATGGCGGCGGGCGCCGCGTAGGTCAATCGGACAGGGGGACGCAGACCAGCACCTCGCCCTCGCGGGAGATGGGGTGCACGGTCAGCTCTCGGCGGAGCAGAGGGCAGTCGGTGAGGATCTTCACCTCCAGGAAGTCGGGGGAGTGAGCCATGACAAAGCCTTCACCGAAGGTCTCGGGCAGAACCGTCAGGGGGACGGGTTGAGCCAGTACCTGATCCAGAATGGCTCCGCAGGACTCCTCGCTGATACGGGACAGCACCGCCACCCGTTCATGCTTGATTGCCTCGGGGATCTGCTCCTTCATGGCGGCGGCGGGGGTACCCTCCCTCCTGGAGTAGGGGAAGACGTGGATGTGGAGAAACTCGGCGCGGCGGGCGAAATCGGCGCTCTCGGCGAACTCCTCCCGGGTCTCTCCGGGGAAGCCCACGATCATGTCGGTGGTGAACTGCACCGCGGGGATAGCGGCCCGCACCCGTGCCATGGCGGCCTCGGCTTGCTTGGCGTTGTACTTGCGGCGCATACGGGCCAGGGTGGCGGAGCAGCCGCTCTGCATGGAGAGGTGGAAATGGGGTGCCAGGGACGAAAGATCCTTGATCTTATCCACAAAATCCTGTGTCATGACCGTGGGATCCAGGGACCCCAGACGGATGCGTCCGATATGGGGGATCCTGTCGATCTCCACCAGCAGATCCTGCAAACGGAGACTGCCCAGATCTCTTCCCCAGGCCCCCGTCTCAATACCCGTCAGCACGATCTCGCGGCAGCCCCCCTCGGTGAGGGCGGTGACCTCAGCAATGACCTCGGCCATGGGCTTGGAGCGGACGGGACCCCGGGCGGCGGGGATGGCGCAATAGGCACAGCGGGACTCACAGCCGTCCTGGATCTTGACGTAGGCGCGGGTACGGGCGAAGCGGGTGATGGACATGGGCTCAAAGTCGGCTCCCGTGAGGTTGGGTACCTCCACAATGGGGGCGGCGGGCTTGCCCCTCTCCATGAGCTCGCGGGCGATCTCGGCCACGCGGAGCTTGGAACGATTGCCCACCACGGCGGAAACTCCCTCGATGGCGGCGAAGGCCTCAGCGTGGGACTGGGCGGAGCAGCCCGTGACGATCACAACAGCGTCGGGATTCTTCTGGATGAGCCTGCGGGTCATCTGGCGGGACTTGCGGTCAGACTCGGCGGTGACGGTGCAAGTGTTGAGGATGTAGAGGTCGCAGGGCTTATGGGAGGGAAGCTGGGTAAAGCCCACAGCCTCCAGAGCCTCGCAGATGGCCTCGGTCTCGTATTGGTTGACCTTACAGCCCAGAGTCAGGGCGGCGAAGGTGAATCTCTTCTCGGTTGAGGACATAAGGCCTCCTTGGATATAATTCTTCACTCTAATTGTACCACGAAGCACCCGAAATGTAAATACAAAAAGTGTAAAACTTTTGATTTTTGCAAAAGAATTTGCCCAATACTCTTGCAATATCCGCGAAAAGGGAGTATAATAGGGGAGAAGAGTATTTCCCTCGGACTTTGAAATAAAAAGGAGAACATGACCATGAGTACCCTGCATATCGTCGATCATCCCCTGGTAACCCACAAGCTGTCCATCATGCGCAACAAGAAGACCGGCTCCAAGGATTTCCGTGAGCTTCTGGACGAGATCGCCATGCTGATGGGCTATGAGCTGACCCGTGACCTGCCCCTGGAGGAGGTCAACATCGAGACACCTCTGTGCAAGATGAAGGCCAAGATGGTCGCAGGCCGTAAGCTGGCCATCGTTCCCATTCTCCGCGCCGGTCTGGGCATGGTGGACGGTCTCCGCCGCCTGGTGCCCGTGGCCAAGGTGGGCCACATCGGTCTGTACCGTGATCCCGCCACCCACAAGCCCGTGGAGTACTACTGCAAGCTCCCCACCGACGTCCAGGAGCGCCTGGTCATCCTGGTGGATCCCATGCTGGCCACCGGCGGCTCTGCCGTGGATGCGCTGGCTAAGCTGAAGGAGCACGGCTGCACCAACATTCGCTTTATGTGCCTGGTGGCCGCTCCCGAGGGCGTCAAGGCGGTGCAGGAGGCTCACCCCGACGTGGATATCTACACCGCGTCCCTGGATGAGAAGCTCAACGACCACGCCTACATCGTCCCCGGTCTGGGCGACGCCGGCGACCGCATTTTCGGTACTCTGTAAAAGACTTTGGGGAGAGGGAAGGACTGCTTTCCCTCTCCTTTTCACTTTGGTTTGATTTCAAATTGCTGTTTATCGGGCTGTTAGTTCGTGCTGACCCTTAGGCATTGCCCTCTCACCCGCCTACGGCGGGAGCTCCCCCAGAGGGGGAGCCTTTCGTGCCATTTTACAAGAGAAACCCTTTCCCGACA
>JAZNJA010000252.1:0-97041 GCA_045577755.1 Eubacteriales bacterium | reverse complement strand
CCTCGCCCGCGTTATTTGCCCTCTCACCGCTGCGCGGAGCTCCCCCAAAGGGGGAGCCTTAGAACGGTGGAAAAAACTTGTGAGGAAACGGGATTTTTGTGGGTTTGTCACGAAAGGCTCCCCCTCTGGGGGAGCTTCCGCCGTAGGCGGGTGAGAGGGCAACACCCAAGGGTCAGCACAAACCAACAGACCTATAAACCCAAATTTGAAAAGATCAACGAGGTAAACATCATGCAATACCGCAAATTAGGCAACACAGGCCTGACCGTCAGCGAGATCGCCATTGGCGGCGAGTGGCTGGAGAGAAAGAGCGAGGCTGAGGTCTTCGCCGTGGTGGACGCCGCCCGCAAGCAGGGCATCAATATGCTGGACTGCTTCATGTCCGAGCCAAACGTCCGTTCTAACCTGGGCAACGCCATTAAGGGTGAGCGGGAGAAGTGGATCATCCAGGGCCACCTGGGCTCGGCCTGGAAGAACGGCCGCTACGTCCGTGTCCGCCGTGTCCCCGAGATCGAGGAGGCCTTCCTCGATCTGCTGGACCGCTTCCATACCGACTATATCGACCTGGGCATGATCCACTTCGTGGACCGTCTCGACGATTGGGAGACCGTACTGCGTGGCGGCTTCATGGACTATATGCTGGAGCAGAAGCGGTTGGGTCGGGTGAAGCATATCGGTCTCTCCACCCATAGCGCCGAGATCGCCCGCCTGGCGGTGGAGCACGGCGCCGTGGAGGTGCTGCTCTACAGCGTCAATCCCGGCTACGACCTTTTGGTGGAGCCCGCCTCCGCGGAGAACGCCATCCCCGATCCAAACGCCCCCTCGGTGCTTGGCATGGACCCCGCTCGGTATAGCCTCTATACCCTTTGCGAGGAGCGGGGCGTGGGCGTCAACGTCATGAAATGCTTCGGCGGCGGCCGCCTCCTGGATGCCGCCCGCTCTCCCTTCGGCGTGGCGCTGACCACGGCCCAGTGCATCCATTATTGCCTCACCCGCCCCGCCGTGGCCTCGGTCATGATCGGCTTCGAGACCCCCGCCCAGGTGGAGGACGCCGTGGCCTACGAGACCGCCACCGCCTCGGAGCGGGACTACGCCGCCGTCATCGCCTCCTCTCCCCGCTCTACGTATTTCGGCCATTGCACCTACTGCGGCCACTGTCAGCCCTGCCCCAAGGGCATCGACGTGGCCATGGTCAATAAGCTCTTCGACCTGGCGGTCAGTCAGCCCGAGCGCCCCGCCACCGTAGCCGCCCACTACGCCGATCTCACCGCCCATGCCTCGGATTGTATCCATTGCGGCGGCTGTGAGACCCGATGCCCCTTCCACGTGCGGGTCTCGGAGCGCATGACCGCCGCGGCGGACTACTTCGGCCTGTGACCCGATACGATCATACAGAAAAGAGACTGTGTCTATGGAAAAACATACCCCGAAGCCTCCAAAGGCTCCCAAACCGCCCAAGGCACCAAAAGCACCCCGTCGCCGCCTTGACAGACGGGATACCCTGCGGCGCCTGGTTCTGTCCGCCATGTTCCTGGCCATCAGCCTGATCCTGCCCTTCTTTACGGGACAGATCAGTCAGATCGGGAATATGATCCTGCCTATGCATATCCCCGTCCTGCTCTGCGGCCTGGTCTGCGGCTGGCAGTACGGCGGCACCGTGGGACTTATCCTCCCCCTGATACGCTCGGCGCTGTTCGGCATGCCTCCCCTGTATCCCACCGCGATGGCCATGGCGGTGGAGCTGTGCGTGTACGGCCTCGTCATCGGGATCATCTACAACCAACTCCGCAAGCAGAATCCCCTGACGGTATATCTGGCTCTCATCCCCTCCATGGTGGCCGGACGCCTGGTCTGGGGGGGCGCCATGCTGCTGCTCCTCCGACTGAACGGGAGCGGCTTCACCGCCGCCGCTTTCCTGTCGGGCGCCGTCCTGAACGCCATACCGGGCATCATCATCCAGCTCATCCTCATCCCCGCGGTTATGTCCACCCTCCACCTTACGGGACTCAGCCGCTTCCGAAGCGCGCCCGCGGGGGAGGCCGAGGCATGACCCCCGCCGCCGCCGAGGTCCTGGCCCTCATCCGCGGAGCCGCCCGCCAAAAGCCCTGCCTGCTGGTGGCCGTGGACGGCCGCTGCGGCGCGGGCAAGACCACCCTCGCGGAGGAGCTGCGCCGGGAGCTGAGCTGCCCCGTGGTCCATGCCGATCACTTCTTCCTGCGCCCCGAGCAGAGGACCCCCGCCCGTCTCTCTGAGGCAGGAGGGAACCTGGATCGGGAGCGGCTTCTGTCGGAGGTGCTGATCCCCCTGTCCGAGGGGAGAGACACAGCCTTCCGCCCCTACCGCTGTGCTACGGCCGATATGGGGGACCCCATCTCCGTGCCCGCCGCCCCCGTCGTCCTGGTGGAGGGCTCCTATTCCTGCCACCCGGAGCTGAGCGGATACTACGACCTGCGTGTTTTCCTGACCGTGTCCCCCGGGGAACAGCTCCGACGGATCGCGGACAGGGAAGGAGCCGCCGCGGCAGAGCTTTTCAAAAGCCGTTGGATCCCCTTGGAGGAAGCCTATTTTTCTGCCTGTCGGGTGCCCGAAAACGCGGATCTTGTGCTGAAAAGTATGGAAAATCATGGGTAAAATGAACAAAAATTCACTTTTTTACATGATTTCAACAAAATTTCGTGAAGAATGTATTGACAAAAATCATTAAGAGTGGTACAATGAGCGTATTCATAGAGTGAATACCATATACATGACCCGCATATGCAGTTCGCTTCATGAGAAGCAGTACCAAATGCTGACGATTCAGCAGAAAGGAAACGATATGTTATTCAAGAAGAAAAAGGAAGGCCCCGTCGTCCCCACTCTTTCCCCCGAGCAGTTCTGTTGCGTCATCGAGGAAAAGTCCGATGACGTCAGCCCCAAGTACTGTGTTATGGCTAACGCCAACCACTATACCCTGCTGTACCGCAACGGTACCTACGAGGGTATGCCTCAGCCTTACGGCGGTAAGATCTATCCCTTCTCCGTAGATCCCACCGAAAAGGGCTCCAAGCGCGATCTCAAGGAATACCAGAGCGCACAGGTCGTCTGTATCGTCAAGGACTTCGAGCTGAAGGTACACTGGGGTACCGTCACTCCCTTCGTCATTCACGACGCCGCCGCCCATCGTCCCTACCACATCGGCGCCCACGGCGTGTTCTACGTGAACATCAACGCCAAGAACGCCGGTCGCTCCGCAGACCGCTTCTACAGTAAGTGCCTCACCAACCGGAACGCCAGCCTCTTCGATACCGAGGCTCTCCGTGACTTCCTCCGTGATACCTTCATCATGGAGATCGGTGCCGCCATCGAGCGCTACATCACCGATCAGAACCGCCCCATCGCTGATTTCAAGGGCCTGACTCCCTCCGAGATCCTGGCCGTCAGCAAGGAGCTGTACCCCACCATGAAGGATATTTTCGACGAGTACGGCCTGACTGTCGCTCCCTCCAGCGAGCGTTCTATCCTGGAAGGCCTTAAGGTAGACGAGATCTAACAGTTTCATACATACCAAATCTATCGATAAGGAGATTCATATGGGTTTCTTTAAAAGAAAGCACGAGAAGAATGTTGCTCGTGACAATCATTTTCTGAAGAGTTACGCCACCCGTGGCGAGGCCCTCCTGATGTACACCGAGGAGAACGAGGCGATCACTAAGGAGCTTAAGGCCATGAACGACGAGTTCCAGTATACGGTTCCTACCGCCGACGCCGGCGCGAAGGAGGTCGAGAAGAAGATCAAGAAGGACTTCGAGCGACTGACCAATATGCTGGAGCAGACCGATTGCGATGAGGGCGAGGTCATCATGACCATCCGCGCCATCCGCCGCAGCATCACCGAAATTTCCTCCATGCGCTAAATCAACGCGGAAAGTGGTGAAAACATGAATGATACTACCTTGACCTGCAAGCAATGCGGGGCGGTCATGACCCAGGAAGGATCGGAACGTCAAAAGGTTCGCTATCATTGCCACTGTTGCGGAAGAACCGAGTACGTGGACATAGGAAAAGATGACAATGACACGTATTGGCAATTGAGAAGTGAGCTCCTTTCCCGTGTTCGGGTCGGACTGTTCGATTGGCAGATCACAAACTGGCAGTACCTCCGCAGAGACATTCAGGATTTCATCGGTCGTTATGAAGAGGCCAGAGACGATATCTATCTCAAGATATCCATTGTGGCCTGTATCACTGACGGCTTCCACGACATGAACAAGGAAGAGTATAGGGAAGCGAAGGCCATCTTCCGCGTGACCGAAAAGGTCTACAAGGATGCCATGAAGCAGCGTAAGCTGAATCCTACCGCCCCCGTCAGCGAAAACTACCTCAACTATGAGGAGTATCGCACCATGTTCAAGCAGTGCCGCTACGACTACAGATCCCGCAAGATCTACTGGAAGATCATCTTCTTCCTGCTCAAGAGACTGATCCCGCGGTGATCCTGTTCCGTAGAACCAAAGCAACCGAAAAGACCCGCAATCGTGGGTCTTTTTTTGTGCTCCGGGGAATTCGGGAGGGATGAGGATGTATCTGTACATCCTCCCGAATCATGTGATGAAAGTGTGAAAAATTATTGTCGGCATTTTGCACATGAACGGGTCGATGCAATCATGACAAATAAACAAAAAGTGACAGAAGATGAATTTTTATGTAATAGAGTATTGACTTTTTCCCTGCTTGGATATATAATATAAGTTAACATTGTAAATTGGGAACATATTTTTCATTTTGTGTGAATTTTCCGTGAATCCGTCTGCGCGCCTCATCTGAGACGGCGTGCGGCGTGGATCCAAGCAATCAGAAAGGAGGGGGTTTCGGATATATGGTGAAGACCTTTTACAAGACCCAGCCCGCAAAGACGATCCTCTTTCGAGCCGAGATGAAGATCCGTTCCTATGCCTACGGAGCTGACGTCAATCGGGAGTTTACCGAGTGGTTGGAAAGCTACCGCGAGGCTTGGAACAGACCGGGGATACCGTTCTTCCTCAACGAGAGTGGAGACGTGAGCGGTAATTCGGTTGCCCGCTGCAGCTCCGAATTCATGCACCCGGCCAGGTCGGATATCCCGAACCGGGACAGCGTCGTGTTTACGAGGAAAAGAAAGACCCTCCATCCCCTTTGGCTGGACGGACGCCTCTATGAGGTCGTCGGACGGGAGGGCGAGCTCACGGTCAATAAACAGCCCGCGGGCTTATACCTCGGCACTGAGCTGAAGGCCTGGGGCTGCTCGGTGATCTGGACGGACCGTAAGCCAACCTACTACCTGGCCGTTATCGGCAAGCCCATGGGGGCTTCCGAGTCCTTCTTCACGGTCTACGTCCTGGAGACCGACGGGACACTGCGCCAGCCGCCCCTGATCCAAAAGCCCATCGAATCGGTCCTGAACGCCAAAAGTCATCTGAGCTGCTTTGGCCGCCACATTTTCATCGTGCACGGCTCGGTGCTGGATTACTTTTACTTCCGTCCCGAGCTGGAGAAGTTGGAGAACGTGGCCATCGCAAGCGACGTTCCCAACGCCGAGACCGAATGCTGCCGTGACGTCTCCTCCCCCGTGGTGGCGGACGGGCAGGGAAGGGTCTACTGGCAATCGGGTAACAAAGTCTACACCTTCCCCGTAGGCTACCCCCGCCGCGTATCCTGCGTCGACGGCGGTGACCAGCACGAGATCCTGCGCTTCCACGCGTACCGCGACGATCTCATGGTCTACAGGATCAACCGCCTCAACCGTGAGTACGATTGCCTGCGGTACAGCTTCCCCAAAACGGGAGAGGGCGATGCCTCCCCGGCCTGCGAGCTCTTCAACCGCGGAAGCGTTCGCAACGTGATCTACTACGAGCGCAACGGCGAGACCTTCTACATACGGATCCCGCCGAATGCCTATAAAGCAACCGTCGTCAAGTCCCTGGCCGCGGGCGGGGAGAACGAGCAGGTGCTTTCCTCCTTCACTGTGGACGGCATCGACGAGGTCTTCTGCGCCGACGGCTGCTACTACATTGGCGCCGACTATGCCTGCCCGATCTGAACGCCCCATTCCGCATCCCAATCACTGACAGAAAACAATAGAGGAGATCCGTATGATTGACAAGAATGACGTAAAAATGCCGATCCAAAGAAAGGACGAGCACGTGACCCAAAGCCCGGAGCAGATCCAAAACATTGAGGAGCTTCTGCGCCTGGTGAACGAGGCGGATAACCGCCAGGAGCTGCGCCTGAAGCAGGATTACTACGCCACCTATCACTGGTTCGGTAACACCGAGAATCCGGCTGACAAGAAGAGCTACTTCTCCTACCAGGAGGAGGCTGTGTACGATTTCGTCTTCAACCTGAACAAGAGTGGAATCCTGTCTGACCAGGTGGGTATGGGTAAGACCATCGAGGCCGGTATGATCATCAGTGAGCTGGCCAGCCGTAACGAGCTGCGCTCCCTGCTCATCATCGTGCCCAACGAGATCATGGCGCAGAAGTGGGTGACCGAGCTGGACGATAAGTTCGGTATCCGTAAGGAAATCGTCAGAAAGCGCGGCAGAAACGCCAATGGTCCTACCGAGGAGATCATCGTTTATCCCGAGCCCTACGCGGTCAAGAATCTGGATGATTTCGCCCGCTTGATCTTCAACTGCCTGAGCGTGGAGAAGTTCCGTTCCTTCTACGAGAGCTTGAACGAGGATCCTACCGATACCAACGCAATGCGTCCCGAGTACAGCTTCATCCACCGCTACAAGAAGGATCCCAACAAGAACGAGACTCTTCTGGAGGTGGTCAACGGCTTCCTGGATCAGGACATTCGCGCGTCGGTCGATATGATCAACCGTGACCTGGAGGATCAGCTGGGTGAGGGCTGCGTGCAGGTCGAGTTCGACGGAAAGGTCTTCTCCCTCAAGGGTACGGATCTGAAGGTCCCTTACGTGTACAATAAGTCGGGCAAGATCACGGATCGCTTCAACAAGGCAAACGTCCGCAACATGGAGGCGGAGATCAACGGCTCCCGCTTCGCAGTCAGCTACAAGGAAGTGCTGACCGCGGATCTCAGCAACCTTCTGACCCTGATCGGTTACTACTTCATGTCCGATCCCGAGGAGATGGAATCCATCAGTAAGCGTTTGGCGAAGGAGTGCCCCATCCTCATCGTGCCGATCAGCTATACGGACCGCGAGAAGAACCCCGACGGGCTCACGGATTTCCTGAAGCTCGTGCTCAGACCCGAGATTCGTAACTACAAGCATGAGTACAACGTCATGGATAAGGACGGCAGGATCGGAACCAAGTACGAGCCGTACCGCGTCATTGACTTCTTCATCGACGTCGGCTATCAGACCATCATCGTCGATGAGGTCCACGATTTCATTCAGGTCCAGAACCCCGAAAAGCGCGAGGATTTCCACCATACCAAGTGCTATGACAAATACCCCGCCGAGGTGTACGACCGCTACGAGCTCTTCGACGACTACTATTTCATCCCCAAGGACTCCCTCTACAAGAAGCTCAAGGCCCTGGCCGATAAGGCCGCCCGTAAGATCTTCCTGACCGCTACGCCGATCAAGTCGGATATGGTGGACTTCTACCTTCTGACCCTGCTGGCCAGTAATAAGGATTCCGAGGATTACCGCCGTATTTCCGACAGCCTGCAGAGCGACTCGGGTATGTTCGCGGGCGACATGGCGGAGCAGAGTATCCACAATATCTACAATTCCTTCCTGTCTTGCATCGAGTACGATGATGAGGTCAGCAATTATTTCAAGAATAACAGTAACGAGTTCTTCCGCCTGGAGGCAAGAGATACCGCCGCTGCCCAGAACGAGAAGCGCCCCATCCGTTACATCTACCCCTACTTCAACAACGAGTACCTTCGCAAGCACGTCAACAGCAAGGCGGACATCACCGAGTATCTCATGAGCCAGATCAACTACCTGACGGTAGAGGAGATCGTTATGGAGCTCATCCTGGCCTATCAGGCTGAGACCCAGGAGAACATGGATATCTTCTCCGCCATGAACCGCGTGGCGAATCTTCTGGGACAGGCACCCAGTATGCTCCAGGTCCGCGTGATCTTCCGCGCCCTGCTCAACAATACGGTACGTATCCGCTTTGAGGAGGACTTCACCAATACCGACGGCAAGGCCATCAAGCGTATCCGAGACCTGATGACCCTGGAGGACGGTCCCCGCAGATGGCACAAGACCTACCGCAAGTACGGTATCCGCCATACCCGTCACCAGACCTACAACCTGTCCAAGTGCGACAAGCTGGAGTGCCTGAGCCAGAACCGTATCGACCGTTACCGCAATCTCCCCCTGTGGCCTCGCCGCGAGGGTATCGTCTTCTACCTCAACCGCGACGACGTCTTCTTCGATTCCTTCCAGAAGGTTCGCCGTGAGACCCCCAGCTTCGGCTCCACGGAGATCCAGATGCAGGATCTGCCCAATTTCGACAAGATGGCGGGTGAAGAGGAAGAGAAGCAGCAGCGCTTCGATAACTCTCTCTCGATCTTCAACTATATCAATGACGCCATGAGCGGCGGCGATCCGGTCAAGCACGAGCCGAAGAACAACTACGAGAACGCCATCGAGCTGGACGAGAGTATGGTCGACTACAAGCTGGTCATGATCACCCGTCTGATGGGTAACCAGAATGACGAGAAGAACAAGGATCAGGTGTCCATCAAGGGCAAGGTCCTGCTCTTCGCCCAGAAGCATACCAAGGAGATCATCGAGTGGTTCCGCTACCAGCGTTGCCCCGGCCTGTACGACGAGCGCGCAGGCGATCAGTTGGATTCCAAGAAAGTGGAGGAGTACAATAAGAAGTGGGCCAGATACTCGGTTCGAAACGACCTCTTCCGAGATTGGGCCGTCACCGAGGGTATCGTGGACATGAACAGGTACCCCGGTAACCTGCTGATCATCATCGATCCTCAGCGATATGAGAAGGGCGTTGACCTCCAGAAGGCCAACACCATGATCAACTTCGATATCGAGTACTGCCCTCTGAAGATGGAGCAGCGTATCGGCCGTATCGACCGTATCCGTCCCTCCAGCCAGGAGCAGCAGATCAGCATCGTCTCCTTCGTTCCTCAGAATAACATGAGCGGCTACGTGATCAACTTCTTCGCCAACGAGCTGAAGATGTTCACCCAGTGGATGGGTGAGACCACGGGTATCGTCTCGGTTCCCGAGGAAAACAAGACCGGTAATACGTCCAACAAGTCCGAGGCCTTCGAGGACAAGGTCCATGATCTGGATCGGTTCTACAAGGGTATTTACAACCTCTGCCGCGGGACACTCCCTTACGCCACAGCGGATGATAAGGGCAAGAATCTTCCCAATAAGGACAATAAGAACAAGAATCTTGCGAATCCCTCCCAAAAGAACGAGCAGACTAAGGAGCTTACCGTTCAGTTCAATCCGAAAAAGGAATTTGAGAACGTGGAGAGCATGAGCAACGGTTTCGTTGAGATGTTTGGCTGTGACAGCTTCCGGATCGAGTCTGACTTCCGCTTCCTGTTTAAGCTTCGCGAGAGCTTTGACAAAGCCTTCCGCGAGTCTATGTCTCCCAGCCGTGAGGGCTTCTCGCTGGGCTCCACCAACGAGTCTGTCATGCGCTTTAACTGTACGGCAGGTATCTACGCCCCCTGTTCCGCGGGGAAGTGCGACAGCTGCAGCAATAAGGCCGGCTGCCTCGAGAAGAACGCCAGCCTGCGCAACCGTTGCGATCTTTTCCTGGAGGCAATCAAGAGCTTCTATAACCAGGGTGCGGAATTCTATGATAGCGAGCGCAAGGCCTTCGATAAGAGCTTCAACGAAACAACGGTGAGAGACAACGAACTCCGCCGCCGCGGTACCGAGCACAAGAACTGGCTGGAGCAGCGCAAGAAGCTGTTTGCCGAGGGTAAGAGCAAGTCTGAGCAGATGATCAATCAGCTGAAGCTGAAGGAGAAGAAGGGCCCCTTCACGGTGCCGATCGCCGATTTCAACAAGCTCTTTGATCCCATGAAGAAGCTCTACTGGGACGACGTGGTCATGACCTACATCGGCCTCATCCTGGACCGCTTCCACTCTCAGTGTGACAGCGTGCTGAAGAGCGCGACCCTCTTCGAGAAATTCGTCAAGACCCTGGCCGTCGCGGACTTTATGAATAACATGGAAGGTACTGTATAATGCGACCTAAGAAACTCAAGAAAAGGAAAAACCAAGAGCACGTGCCCGGGTACGGCGAGCGGTTTGAAGCCCGCTTCGACGCAAGGGATGGACGGCTATTCGTGGCGGACCTTTGCAAGAGCCGTGTCCTGGTCGCCCTACGTGATCTGATGGACAAGCGCGAGGGGCTGACAGGCCTTTGCGTGGTCCGTGACCGCCGCATCGCCGAGGAGATGGCTCATCTCCTCGCCAAGGAGGACGGCAACGGGCTCAGGCCCCGGGTCATTGCCTCGGAGCAGGACCTCCTGGATTGCCTGGCTGAGCTCGGCGGCGGCGTCGTTACCGCCGAGGAGGATACCCTACGGGATATGGCCCGCGTCTTCGCGGCCAGATTCCCTCGGGTCATCGTCTGCTACGAGCAGGACGGCGAGGCGGTGCTGCATCGCTCGCTCTGCCTGAACCACGACATTTCGGGCGTCTACAATTCCGTGGATGCCGCCCCCTACTGTATGTCGGATTTCTTCGCCGACTGCGGCTATGGGATCTCGATCCTGGACGACGTGTACGCCATGCTGGATTTTGAGAAGGCTGAGAATGAGGACCCAAACAAGACCCCCTTCGACTACGAGCGGCTCATCTTCGGCGGGATCCGCTACTACACCGAAACGAAGCATTCCTACAAGCGCCTGCTTCGCCTGGCCGACAGTACGCCCGCCTGCGTCCTCCTGTCGGATATTCTGCTGGATCGGAACCTTTTGAAGGTATACGCCATGCTGAATCTGCTGCAGCCCGCCTTCTCCTTCCGAAAGGCAAGAGAGGCGCTGCGCAAGCACGCCAACAACTACACCGCGGAGTGCGACGAGGTCTACTCCACCTTCAGCTACTGTACGGACGACGAGAACGTCCAGAGTATTTGCCTACAGCTTCTGGTGGGCAAGAAGGGCTATATTCCCGAGCGATTGAGCGATCTGGGATACTACCTGAACGAAGGCCTGAACTACCTCTCCCGAGAGGAGGTCTTCCTCATGGCGCTCTACTCCGCCTATCAAAAGATGGGTGCTGACAACTACTACAGCAATGCCGACGTCATCCGCCGCCTGGGTGATGACGAGGTGGTTGCCTCCATGTTCTGCGCCATCTTCTTCTCGGACGAGATCAAGGCCGAGCTGGAGGTCCGTAACCTCTTCTATCTCACCGATATGAAGAGCGAGGATCTTCTGAAGCTTCATAGCATGGTCACCGAGCGTGGCTGCGTTTCCGAGCCGCTCCCTCCCGCCTCCGAGCGGAAGATCTCCTATATCTATCACGACGAGTCGGCATTCGAGGATCTCCTCCGTTGCGAAGATCCCAAGATCGCCAAGCGCATCCGTTGCGGTGAGCTGGATCATTTCGACAACCACACCGACAGCTATTCTGTGGCTCGCCGCGGTGACGATACCGATTACCTCTGCGTGGCCATCAAGCAAATGATGGAGGATCAGGGACTGGCCACACCTCTGCTGGTCGTGTCCGACGAGGACGAAGCGAGCACCTGCGCCCGCTTTACCGAGCTTCTGCCCGGCACGCGCTGCAGCACCGTCCCCATTGATCTCTTCCTTCCCGAGGAGCAAAGGCCCTCGGTGATCACCGTGGATACCGACCATCTGGGCTCCATGATCCCGGATATCCCCGTCAAGACCGTGATCTTCACGGGAGGCGTCCGGAATCCCGAGAGACTGGACCGTCTCCTCCGTAAGGTCAGCCTCCTGAACGGCGGTACTGCCGCCATCCGGATCCTGGCCGACTACCGCGACCTCAGCGGACATCTGACCGACCTCTGGAGCAACCGTCTCCTGGGTCCCTCTCAGGATCTGCTGGCCGTGGACAATTCGGACCTGACCGATTCCGGAGGCCACAAGGTCGCCTACTCTGCCCTGGCCGACGAGGTGGACGGCCTCTACCGCGACCTGCGTCAGTTGGCTGAGCAGGGAACCGGCGTGGACGTGGAACAGCTGGCCGAGCGCTACCGCTCCCTGACCGTCCGCTTCCCCATCGATGACCTCCCGCCCCTGGCGCTGGATTCGGTCATCCGTGATCTGGAGTTCCTGGGCGGTCTCGCCTCCGCCTACCGACGGATCTATGAAAACAGTGTCTCGGTTGGCTCGACGGGCTACGCTTCTTACGCCGCAAAGGTGAAGAGTGATGCCCCCGCGGGCAAACGCCGCGCCGTCATCGCCGGCAAGAAGCTGGACAAGCGAGAGGCGGAGCTCTTCGAGCGGGAGGACCAGGAGCGGAAGATCGAGTTCAACGTCTGCGCCAAGCAGGCCTTCGGCCGCTGTCCCGTGACCGTCCATAACTGCGGAGACTGTGGGGAATACCAAGAGCTCCTGCTCAACCGCTTCGACCTGTTCGCCGCTTCAGTGGAGGGCTTCTTCGGAAGAGCCGCTGCGGTCCTGAAAAAGACCGCCGACGAAGAGCAAAAGCGAGAGACGTCCATTATCGTCAACGCGACCCACTCCCGCGCCAAATACTTCAAGGATCGCTACTCCGACGTTACCCGGATGGGGGAGAACGCCCAAAAGCAGCTGGACGCACTCAAGGAGATCGCCGAGGAGCGCCCGACCCTGTTCTTCGCGGATTACAGCTACGTCGGTGAGATCCGCAAGCAGGTACGTAACGTATATCTGGTTTTCTTCGGTGAGTACTACGCCGTCCTCATGGAGACTCTGAAGAAGGCCAGCGAACAAATGAAGACAGCACTTGAGACTGCCGGGCAGGCGGGCGCATCCCAGGATGCCAAGTCTGCAATCATCTAACAGGGGGACCAAATGCCAACCAACGAAATTACAATGCAGCAGGGACAAACCAAGCTGACACAAATCGCGGCAAAGCTGAAAGCCACCTTCCCGAATAGCTTTGATGCGAAGATCACCGAGGATGAGCTGAAGCGCTTCAAGGCGCGGTACGGTGAGGCCGAGAGCGTCCGCCTCAGCGGTATGGACTACATCGTCATCAACGGTATCTACCGCGTCGACGACCAAAGCGACGGCTGGGGCGACGGCAGACAGTCCAACGTCAGTCCCCTGTTCTACAACAGTATCCACAACAACTACGCCATCATCGACGCCCAGACCTCCTCGACTCTGATCGACGAGGTGTACTCCCGCGTGACCTACATGCAGAGAGACTGCGCCGACGGCGCCCGCACCCCCTCCGAGTCCGACGTGCAGAACCTGTTCAGCACCCTGGTCGGAGAAGGCGAGACCATCGCGGCGGTGCAGATCCCCAGAGACGAGGAGGAGGACAGCACCTTCTCCAACCGAGCCAATATCTTCCAGTGTCAGCTGATCAAGGACACCGGTGTATCGGCAACTCCCGATACCTACAGCTTCATGCTGAAGGGCGGCGAGATCAAGGACGTTCCGGATAACGCCATCAAGAAGATCCAGGGCGCCGGTAACGTCAGTATGCTGGACGACAGCAACATGGAGGAGCTCCAGAGCCATGAGGGGCAGATCCAGGAGGCGGTCTTTGACAAGTATCTGAATTCCGACGTGGATATCCAGAGCATCACGGTCAAGTCCATCTTCGAGATCAAGATGAAGTTCTGTAACGTCCATCTTTTCCTCCAGAGCCGCTTCGGCAAGACCAAGCTGGACAGTATCTATAACTCCACCTATCTGCTCAGCCAGACCAACGAGTTCGATACCCTGAACGGCAGCATCCACGTCTGTAACTGCTGCGGACACGACCTGGTGGATTCCCGCGACGAGCGTATCGTCAAGAAGCTCCATACCAACATGGATGCCTACGACGAGGCCGCGACCGAGGAAGCCAACGAGTCCTCGGGTAAGAAAAACGCCAAGTCCGGTGAGGAGCGTCACCTGATCCACGCGGTGGGCTGTGAGGACTGTCTGGTCCAGTGCGAGTGCTGCGGCACTTGGCACTATGATTACAAGAAGATGGTGGGCTCCAAGGCCTACGACCGCGTTAAGCTGGCTCCCGGCCGCGAGTTTATCAAGGGTATCCGCTCCTTTGATTTCAACTATTGCGCCTGCCGAGAGGGCATCGAGTGGGTCTACGACGAGCGCTCCGGCGGTGACCGTGAGCACGACGTTATTCCCATTGACGAGATGGTCTTCATCAACAGCGCCAACGAGAAGATGGCCGACTACGCCGAGTATCGCGAGTACTACGAGCGAGAGAAGGAGCGAGCCAAGCCCGCCGACGCCATCGCCGAGAGAACCCTCGCCCGCCAGACCCTGAACCGGTTCAAGAACCACCTGGCAGGGAAGTACGAGATGAGCTCCAGCGGAATCGAGATCACCTCCATCGAGAAGTGCCACGAGTGCAGTATGTGCGGCGGTGAATACTACGGCATGCTGGAAAACGACCGTTGCGCCGTTTGTACCGAGATCTTCGACGAGAACCGACGCATGGTCACCCGCGTAGACGGCGTGGTCTTCATGCTCCGCGGCCGCAAAAAGCATCGGATCATCAGCAAGTATATCGTCAATCGCTTCGGTAACCTCAAGCGCATTTCGGCTAAGCTCATTGAGGACGACGTCACCGAGGGAGACGGCACTCCTCCTCCCATCGAGGAAGAGGCAGCCATCGGCACCCCCGAGGCCGCGTCGGCTCCTCAGGAGAAAGAGCTCTCGCCCGAGACTGCCTCGGAGCAGACCCCCGATCCCGCCCCCGAAGCAGCTGCCTCCGAGACAGCCGCGGCCGAGCCCGATGCCGAGTAACGGCACGGCGGTCCATCACTTTTCAGATCATTGTGACCAATAGGAGTTAAGAGATAATATGGCTACAAAACAACGTGATTCAACGATCCTGCACGAACACAGACGGGTCGTAACCTGGCGCTATATCCTCGCGGCCGTGAATTTCCTGGCCATTTTCCTGGGGACCCTGGTTACCCGTCACTTCGTGCTTATCCGAGGAAGCTCGGAGGGATTGCTGCTGCACATCAACATTCTGTGCATCATCAATATCCTGCAGATCGCGTTCTGCTTGGGTGACTTCTTCCTGCGCACCCTCATGGGTGTGTACAGTAAGGCGATCGTCGTCCTGTCCTACCTGGCAGGTGTCTTGTGGGTCACCACGACCTGCGGCGAGCTCTTCGTGGGCTCCATGGACTTGGGCGCTCTCCGCTTCGATCTGCTCATTATCGCCGCGCTGCAGCTGGTCTCGGCGATCATGGCCTACCTGATCTGGCCCTCGCTGGATCATGCATCCATCCGCTCCCTGACCCGCCCCAGCATCCGGGACGACTTCAAGCGCAGAGGCCGCCTGTCCATCGGGTACGCCGTGGGATACGGTCTCATCTGCGCGCTGATGGTGTTTATTCAGATCGGTATGTTCTTCGCATACCAGCTGCCTCCCAGAGTGTACGACCTTTTCTCGGATACCCGTGCTCTGGAGTACCGCCTCAACAGCGACAAGACGGGTTACTACGTAGCCGGCCTGTACCGCGGTACGTCTGACTACGTCTGTGTCCCCGAGACCTACAACAATAAGCCCGTCGTCGGCCTCGCCGAGGGATCCCTGTCGGACAGCGGCTTCCTGGCAAAGCATAAGGTCAGCAAGATCGACCTGGGCGAGCCTGTTGAGGATAAGGATGGCAACGTTACCTATAAGAGTAACCTCATGTTCATCGAGAAGGGTGCCATCAATAACGACCGTATCACCGAGCTGCGGATCCCCGTCTCGGTGGTCAGCATCGAGGACGGCGCCTTCGACAGCGCCTCCCTCTCCCGCGTGATCTACGAGGCCCGCGCCGATTTCTCCATCGGTTACTTCGTCTGCGAGGCCCTGGATACCGTCACTCTGGAGGGTGAGGACGTGGGTAACATCGTCTCCCTGGAGGGCCTTGCTTCCTCCGTGACCATTGAGGTCAGCAAGGACAACTACAACCGTTACCGTAAGAACAACATTCAGTACGGTCACAGCCTCCGTCCCATCCTCCCCGAAACCGAGTTCTACGTTGACTTCTACACCAACTGCGATTACTACATCGAGAGTATCTTCGGTACCCTGGGTGAGTCCATCGAGGTAGGCGTGGAGGACCTGGTCAACAGCGATATGGGCAGCATGGTCAGCCCCATGGTGGACACCAAGGCCTATATGCTGAACAGAAAAGAGCTGGGTACCGCGGGCGCTAAGGACGCCAGCGCCTTCCGCGGCTGGTTCTACGACACTGCCTTTGGCAACGAGTGTACCTTCCGCGACGGCGAGAAGATCAGCTTTTCCAAGACCTCGGCCATCTACGCCAAGTGGATCGACGAGTACAAGGGCGAGCTGGACTGGGGCAACTACCCCGCTCTGGACGTCCAGACCCTGTACTGGACCGACGAGGACGTGACCCCCTTCCCCGTGATCAAGGACCGTCTCGGCTATAGCGGCGGTATCGAGTGGTACGCCAGCAACACCGGCAACCAGGTCACGAATTCCAAGGGCATTTCCGAGAACGTCGACCTCAAGGGCGTCTGGCTGCTGGATAAGCCCTCCCTGGACATCGATCCCGTCGCCGCCGGTGACTGGCTCTCCATGTCCCCCGATAAGAACGCCGTGGAGTTCGTCTACGACGAGAACAACGTCCTGACCCTGAATTCCGTGTACAGCCACGTGCTGGACGAGCATTACTACGGCGGTAAGACCGTCGTCTACAGCCTGGTATGGGAGAAGGAGGGCGACGAGAGCTTCAACGCTACCAACACCTCCATCCAGCTTCAGAACGTCCCTGAGGCGGGTGACTACGTTCTGACCCTGCAGGCTCAGTCCCCCTATGGCGAGGTCTCCTCCGCCACCACGAACATCAAGGTCTCCATTGCCAAGAAGGAGCTGAATATCGGTGACTTCTCTCTGGTCAAGGGTGAGCATTACTATGACTCCCTGAGCCAGGTTATCGGCAACAGCGGTTCCTTCGTTCACAATAACATCCAGGTGACCTACACCTACGTCAACGAGGATGGCGAGACCGCCGGCGGCAACTCCGGTGTGGTCAACGCGGGCAAGTATACCGTCGTGGCGATCTTCGAGAAGGATAACCCCGCCGAGGCCGCCAACTATACCACCCGCGAGCTGCGCTCCGACTTTACCATCAAGCCTCGCGAGCTTACCTTCGACAGCTGGTCTGACGGTGAGCTGACCTACAACTCGGCTTCCCAGTCGGTGCTGCTCAGCGTCGGCGGAATCCTGGCAGGCGACGAGGTCGAGATCAACTACGATAACAACACCTTCACCAACGCGGGCAATTACACCGCCGAGGCCATCAGCGTTTCCAACCCCAACTACACCCTGGCCGCCATGCTGGAGCATTGCCGCTACGAGTGGAGCATCGCCCCCAAGGAGATCACGGTCAAGGAGTGGAAGCTGGACGGCGCTTCGACCGCTAACCACTACGTGACCTATAACGGTGTCCCCCATACGGTCACCGCGGTTCCCGGCGGCGTCTTCAACGGCGATACCGTGAATTTCACCTACGCCAAGGGTGCCGATACCGTCACCGCCACCAACGCGGACACCTATACCGCCCGCATCAATGGCGTGGACAACCCCAACTATACCTTCGACATCGAATCCGCCAAGGCGGAGCTGGCGTGGAAGATCAATAAGAGAGTCCTCTCGGTGGCTTACTCCGTCCCCGCTACCATCGTGTATAACGGACAGCAGCAGGGCGTGATCGCTACCGTGACCAACCTGGTCGCCGCGGACGTCTCCAAGTTCACCAATGAGAGCTTCCTGTACGCCGATAAGAGCGACATCCTGAAGGTGGTCGAGACCGCCGGTGCCGTTGGCAGCGGCCAGCTGACCCTGACCTTCACCGCTAAGGACGCCGCGAATTATACCGCCTCGGTATCGGGCCTCAATGAGGCCGCGGGTCTGGTCTACCAGAACTACACCCTCGTCAGCGCTAAGAAGGAGTTCACCATCCAGCCCAAGACCATCAGCTTCGTCAACGACCGGACCTATACCTACACGGGTCTGGAGCAGAGCCTGAGCTTCAAGGTCACCGGCATCGTTTCCTCCGACCTGGCCGGTCTCAGCGCGGATCAGTTCAACGGCACCTCGGGCAAGAGCGCCATCGTGGGCGGCTCCGTCTCGGGCTCCGACTATGTCCTGACCGTCAAGGGAACCAACGCGGGTACCTACAACATCGGTGTGGATTCCTTCGAGAATACCAACTACACCATGGATAAGTACTCCTCCGCCATCGCCATCGCCAAGAAGCCCCTGACCGTGACCTGGAGCATCCGCAACAACGCCACGGGCACTACCTCCAACCTGGCCGCGGGCGGCGCGTATACCTACAACTACAACGGCTATGAGATCATCGCCAACGTGGGCGGTACCGTTAACGGCGAGACCGTCAACCTGACCATGAACCGCAACAAGCAGAGTGACGCCGCCACCTACACCACCACCGCCGCTCTCCCCTCCTCCTACACCAACTACGTCATGGAGACCAAGGAGATCAGCTGGACCATCAAGCCCTACACCCTGAACGTTACCTGGCTCTTCAACGGCGCTACCGCCGCAGGGGCTCAGCCTAAGTTCACCTACTCTGCCGCCCCCGTGAAGGTCACCGCCAAGTACACCCCCTTGGGTGACGACGTGGTCAACCTGACCTACGGCAAGACAGAGAACGACCGCACCAACGTGGGTACCTACGAGGTCACGGTCACGGGTGTCAGCAACACGAACTACGTCCTGGGTACCGGCAAGACCCTGACCTGGAGCATTCAGCCCAAGACCGTCAACGTGGTCTGGAGTGCCTCCGCTCCCAAGTCCTCGGTCTATAACGGCCTCTACCAGGGTCCTCAGTTTACCGTGAACGGCCTGCTGGAGACCGACGGGCGCTTCATCGCCTCTACGGTCAACAGCGCTGATACCCGCTTTGAGATCAAGTCCACCGAATCCACGGCCGTCTACTCCTTCGCCGGAGCCAACCGCGCCGTCAACGTTGGTGACTATGAGATCATCATCACCTCCATCGTCCGCTACGACAGCGAGACAAGCTCCTACGTGGTGGATCCCAATTACGTGATTGCGGCCGATTCCTTCGACTTCGCCATCACCAAGCGTCCCCTGACCCTCAGCGGCGTCTGGAACTACGCGGGCAACGGTAAGAGCGGCACCTATGGCTCCTCTACCTCCCTCGTGTACAACAGCAAGGACTTCACCCTGACCACCGGTATCCAGAGCGGTCTGGTGGAGCACCTGGGTGCTCCCGCTGACGTCAAGCTGGTCTACACCGGCAACGTGGCACGTAACTATTCCGCCACCGGCTATACCGCCCGCGTCACCGACCTGAGCGGTACCCACGCGGAAAACTACCAGCTGCCTACCACCAACGTCTCCAAGACCTGGAGCATCGGTAAGAAGTCTATCAACTTCACCTGGGCCTCCAATTCCTTCGTGTACAACGGCTCCGCCCAGATCCAGAACGCCCAGTTCGCGACCGGCGCGGCCTCGGATACCGACGGTAAGGTCTACAGCGGTGACGCGGTCACCATGACCTACACCAACAACACCAAGACCAACGCAGGCTCCTATACCGCTACGGTCACCGCCCTGTCCAACAGCAACTACTCCATTGGCCAGGGGAACTCCTACCAGTGGAGCATCGCGCCCAAGCCCATCAGCCTGACCTGGAACTTCAATACCTTCGTGTACAACGGCAACGTCCAGACCCCCGCCGCCTCCTACAGCGGCTCCAACGACGTGAACGTCACGGGCTACACCACGGTCAACAGCCGTAACGTGGGCGAGTACAAGATCACCGCGACCAAGCTGGATAACTCCAACTACGTCATCAGCGGTAACGCTTCCTGTACCTACAACATTACTCCCCTGACCATCAAGCTCAACTGGCGCTACAGCGGTACCAATACCAATGTGGGTAACTTCACCTACGATAAGGTCAAGCGTACCGTCGAGGCCTACGCCACCAACCTCTGCACCGGCGATACCGTGGAGTTCACCTACAATCCCGGATCCCGTGAGATCCTCAACGCAGGCTCCTACAGCTTCGCCGTCACCGCGCTGTCCAACCCCAACTATAAGCTGGATGCCTCCTCCAGCAACGCCGAGGAGACTGTGGTTATCAGCCAGTGCACCGTCAGCATCAGCTGGGGTACCAACTCCTTCACCTACGACGGAAGCGCTCACTCCTTGATCCCCACGGTCACGGGCGTCAACAGCTCGGACAAGGTGCCTCATAAGCTCAAGTCCAACGAGACCTCTCTGACCAACGTGGGCAGCATCAAGGTGGAGATCGCCTCCCTGGAGGACAGCAACTATAAGCTGCCCTCGAGTAACCTTTCCAAGACCCTGACCATCAATCCTCAGCCCGTCACCATCACCTGGAGCGGTAACACCACCGTCACCTACGACGGCCAGGTCCATACCCTGACCCCCACCGTCAAGGGTACCAACGACGGCAAGACCGTGGTCTTCCAGCGCGACGGCAGCTACAGCCGTACCGACGCGGGCTCCCAGACCATCACGGTCACCGCCCTGGAGAACAGCAACTACACCCTGACCGGTGCCACCGGCTCCAAGTCCCAGACCCTGAGAATCGATCCCAGACCCGTAAACGTGTCCTGGAGCGGCAACACCTCGGTCACCTATGACGGCAATCCCCATTCCGTCATCGCCACCGTTACCGGTGTGGGCGGCAAGGCCGTCGGCTTCGAATACGGCTCCACCGCCAACACACAGCTGAACGCCGGTAGCTACACCGTCAAGGTCAGCAAGCTCAGCGACAGCAACTACACCCTGACCGGTGCCTCCAAGACCAGCTGCGACCTGGTCATCTCGCCTCAGAAGGTCAGAATCACCTGGCCCGCAACCCTGACCTACACCTACGACGGCCAGACCCGTACTGTGGTGCCCACCATCGTGGGTATCGACGACGGTAAGCCTGTCCTGGTCGGCAGCTACCAGAGCGGCAACTCCCTGACCAACGCGGGTACCCTCAACGTATCCGTCCGTACCTTGGCTGACGGCAACTACACCCTCTCCGGCGCTACCGGTGATACCGGCAAGACCCTGACCATCAACCAGCAGGCAGTCAAGATCACCTGGAGCGGCAGTACCACCCTGGAGTACGACGGCTCGGCTCATAGCCTGACCGCCACGGTCGTGGGTAAGAACGACGGCAAGTCGGTCAACATCACCTACGAGACCGGTACCTCCTATACCAACGCGGGCACCTACACCGTCTCCTTCCGCCTCAACAACAACAACTACACCCTGACCGGTGCCACGGGCAAGACCTCTTCCACCATGACCATCAACCGTCAGACCGCCTCCATCACCTGGAGCGGCACGAACAACGTGGTCTATGACGGAAGCAGCCACACCATGACCCCCACCGCTAAGGGAACCAAGGACGGTAAGACCGTTTCCTTGAGCTTCAGCACCGACCGTTCCTTCATCTCGGCCGGTACCCACACCGTCACGGTCGCCCTGAACGACAGCAACTACGTGCTGGAGGCAGGCGCCAAGACCAGCATGACCATCACCATCAAGCCTCAGCCCGTCGTCATTACCTGGAACGGAACCGGCAGCTATGAGTTCGATTCCCGCGCCCATACCCTGGTCGCTACCGTCAAGGGTAAGAACGACAGCCGCAACGTCGACTTTACCTACACCGCCACCAACAGCTTCACCAACGCGGGCGACTATCGCACCGAGATTAAGCTGAACGATCCCAACTACACCCTGGAGGGTGGAAGCGGTAACCTCGGCGCAGGCCTGACCATCACCAAGCAGCCCGTCACCATCACCTGGGCAGGGAACGGCACCGTTACCTACAACGGCTCGGCCCACTACCTGACCGCTACCGTCCTGGGTAAGACCGACGGTAAGAGCGTCACCTTCACCTACAACGGCGCCAACAGCTTCACCAACGTGGGCAGCAACACCGTCAGCGTGAAGGCCCTGACCAACAGCAACTATACCCTGACAGGCGCCTCCAACCTGACCTCCCCCGTGCTGAAGATCGAGCCTCAGAGCGTAACCATCTCCTGGACGGGCGGTAAGACCCAGATCTACGACGGAGCATACCATAGCCTGACCGCAACGGTCAAGGGCGCTCTGGACGGTAAGACTCTGAACTTCACCTACGCCGCAGGTTCCCGTTCTCATGTCAACGTCGGCACCTACAGCATCAGCGTCAAGTCCCTGTCCGACAGCAACTACACCCTCGCAGGCGCGACGAACCTGACGTCTCCCAACCTGGTCATTGTTCCTCAGCCCGTAACCGTTACCTGGACCGGCGGCGGCACTCTGACCTATGACGGAA
Source organism: Eubacteriales bacterium (assembly GCA_045577755.1). Lineage (GTDB taxonomy): Bacteria > Bacillota > Clostridia > Oscillospirales > CAG-272 > CAMEON01. The sequence goes on along the minus strand of JAZNJA010000252.1, from coordinate 74,580 downwards.
CGTCTCATGAGCTGAGCGCTACCGTTGTGGGTGCTCAGGACGGCAAGTCCGTGCCCTTCACCTACAACAGCAACACCCGTGGCTTCACCAATGCCGGTACCTACACCGTCAGCATCAAGGAGCTGCAGAGCACGAACTACACCCTGGAGGAGGGCTCGGCCCGTACCTCCCCCGCACTCATCATCAAGCCCCAGGCGGTGGTCATCTCCTGGAACAACTATGATGATATCGTCTACGACGGACAGAATCACGAGATCATCGCAACCGTTAAGGGTGCCGTGGATGGCAAGACCGTGGACTTCACCTACGCCTCCAATATGCGCGCATTCACCGACGTGGGCAAGTATAGCGTGACCGTCAAGTCCCTGTCCAACAGCAACTACACCATGGACAACGCAGTTGGCCAGAAGACCGTAACCTTCTCCATCACCACCCGCTACGTGGAAGGCATCTGGAGCGGCGACACCGAGGTCGTATACGACGGAGCCGCTCACTCCCTGACCGCTACCATCGCGGATCTGGAGCTGGGTAGAGATTTCGTCGTGACCGAGGCCTCCTACGTGGAGCCCGGCGAGTACGAGTACACCCTTCAGCTGATCAACGCCAACTGTAAGTTTACGGACGGCACGAGAAAGATGACCGTGACCCTCCGCATCACCGAGCCCGAGACCGAGCCTGAGTCCGGTAGCGAGCCGGCCGATCCCTCTTGATCCGTAACCGCGGATCGGACAACAAACCCTCCGCCCCCCCACGGGGCGGAGGGAAACCAAAGGAAGCATGAGGTAACAGACATGAGCGAATCCTTGAAGAGCCTGACAGTCGACAGCATCGGCATCTGTGTAGCGTCACCGGCCGAGCGGAAAAAGCCCCCCTGCCTGGTGGTGGCATACTCCGCGGGAAGAACCCTGGAGAATGTTCGCTTGCTGACCATGAAGCTTCCCAAAAAGGAGCTGTATACAAGAGAGGATATCCTGAGCGCCATCGCAAGCGCTGAGCGCGTCCGCTCCGTCTCCTACCCCGACTATAACAATGAGGCCAAGGACATATACGTCTGCCGCCCCTCCGTCGGCGAATCCTACGACGTTTTCCCCCGAGACGAGCGGAAAAACCGTTTCGAGGCGGGCTTCGCCGAGATTGAATCCGACTTCATCAAGTTCGGTCTTGATCCCATGACGGTCAAGATCGGAAAGCGCCTCGATTGCCGATTCTTCTATCGGCCGAGCGTGGAATACGAAAGAGACAGCTACGAGTTCGCCGCTGTCAACGCCTATAACGCCTGCCTGCTGGGGCGTCTCTTCTCCCGGGATGAATTCCACCTGGAGACGGGAGACGGCACCCGCGCCAAGTACGAGGTCCGCACGGTCACGTCCAAATACGTGGACCTCTCGACACTCTACGTCAAGCCCATCAAGACCTCCGAGGACGGAGTGGTGGAGTACTACGTGACCGAACCGATTCTGGAGATCGACGGTGACGATATGTCCCGTAAAACATATAAGATCATTTATGTAAACGCCATCAAGGATTACAGCGTAAACAGATTCGACTGACAAAAAAGGAGATCTGACAGATCATGAGTAAGAAGAAAAAGAACCGCGCCCCCGCCCAAAAGCGTCCCGCCGCGGAGGTCAAGCAGCCCATCGCTCCTGAGGCCGCCGAGGCGGAGAATCAGGCGGCGGACCTCCCTCTGGGGGAGGAGGCTGAGACCGATAAGGCCCTGGACGAGCTGCTTGAGCAGATGAATCAGCTGCTGAAGGAGCTCGAGGAGATGGCTCCCGCCGAGACCCCCGAAAACGGCGCTCAGGCCGCGGAGGCTCCCTCCGTCGAAGCCGCCGCTCCCACCGCCAATGATGCCCCGTCGGCTCCTGCCGAGACCCCCGCCGCCGAAGCCGCCGCACCCGACGCGGCCGCGGAGACTGCCGAAGAGGAGCCCGCCGAGCCCGTCCCCGCCGAGATCCTGCTGACCCCGCCCGCCTCTGTGGCGAGTACCGTCGCGAAAAAGAAAAAGCGGAAGGGAAGAAAGGCCGCCGAGGCCGAGGCCCTATCCACGGTCGGTACCAAGCTGGTCAACGTCCTGAGCCAGGTGCTGGCAGATGCCGAGGCGAAAGCCGCCGCGGGTCCCCAGATCTATGTGGGTCCCAACGATGACATCAGCTTCCGCGATACCGTCGACGTCTACGCGATGCCCGTCGAGCCGATCCCCTCCATCTCGGAGGCTGGTCTCTACATGGGTCGCCGCACGCCTCCCGTGCTCAATAACTCAGCGGTGCTGCTCAACCGCATGGAGTGCAATCTGGGCAAGTCCAAGAAGACGGATCGCTTCCTGGTCATGGATCGCTATTGCGTGGAGGAGTACGGTTTCCTGTCCCGCATCCCCTTGAAGTATATCTGGCGTATCGCCCACGGCGAGGAGGCGAATGCCCTCCTCAAAGAGCGCGCCGCCTGTAAGAAGAAGGGAAGAAGACGGGGCTACGGACTCAAGAACGCCGACTATCCCCTGAACCATGAGTATACTGAGGTCCAATGGAACGCGGATCTGGAGCGGGTCTGCCGTTTCGTGGAGTCCAGACGCACCGAGGACCGTACGGGTCCCGTCTGCCTGGAGGAGATCTGGCTGCTCAGCGAGATGGATTTCCAGACCGCCTTCCTCCATCGCTCCAGCAACGCCATTAAGCTCATGCAGCTGGCCATGCTGGCGGAGGCCAGACAGAACCAACACCTGGAGTCCGTCTGGGGGAAGATCCGCAAGTACCTCTATAAGGTACCCCTGGAGCGGAAGCAGGGCGGTATCTTCTCGGACGCCGACGCCGAGGTCCTGCGGGCGAGCGGCATCCGCTACCTCAACGATATCCGCAAGTATACGCCCTATGAGATCAAGAACCTCCTCATTGACCATGAGATGGGCCACATCGTGGAGCAGCTCAACGCCGCCTTCAAGGAGGACCTGGCCAGAAGAAGAGACCGCCGCCTGCGGTATATGCCCTTCATTTCGGGCTTCCTCAACCTGACCGCCACCGCCGTGGTCGCTTATATCTACCAGTACACCCTCATCAAGAACCAGCTCATGACCTGGATCATTATGGGGCTTCTGGGCCTGTGGGCGGTCACCATTCCTACCATCATCATCGCCGCCATCCGCGCGGTCCATCGCCGCAAGACCCGCCGCAAGGGCTACTACTACTTCATCCGTCCCGTTCGGAACGCCTGTAAGGTATACGCCCTGGCTGCCATCTTCGTCCTCTTGTCCTGTACCCTGTTCTACGAGCGCTACGACGGCTACGATAAGAACTACTTCTACCGTGACCTGGACGACGGCGGCATCGCCATCGCGGGACGCTTCAACGATAAGCTGACCGACTGTAAGATCCCCGATTCCATCGACGGCAAGACCGTCACCGAGATCGACCTCTTCGCCTTCTTCGGTGATAACATCACGGGCGTGACCCTCCCTGAGTCGGTCAAGACCGTGGACAGAGGTGCCTTCCTCAATTGCGATTTCCTCCAGAAGGTCTCCCTCAATACGGGTCTGACTACGATGAACCGCCACGCCTTCCGAGGCTGTACCCGCCTCAAGGAGCTGGTCCTGCCCGACACCCTGGAGACCCTCGGCAACGACGTCTTCCGCGAGTCCGGCATCCTATCGGTGGATCTGACTGCCACCGCGATCACGTCCATCCCCGACGGCGCTTACCGTGGCTGCGAAAAGCTGACCTCCCTGGTTGGCTTGGAGAAGGTCACCGAGATCGGCAACAACGCCTTCAACGGCTGTCTGCAGCTGCAGGACATCGAGCTCTCTCAGTCTCTGAAGACCATCGGTGACGGTGCCTTCAACCGCTGTAACGCCTTCCGCAGCATCACCGTGCCCAACAGCGTGACCTATATCGGCAAGCACGCCTTCGATTATTGCCAGAACGTCGTTACCCTGAACATCCCCTATCTGGGCCACACGCCCGAGGAGGCAGCGCAGGGATCCCTGAAGGACGTGATGAAGTACGACAGTAAGAAGAACGGCATCACCCTGACCGTAACGGGTAACACCCTCATCGGTGAGCATTCCTTCGATGACTTCAACTGGTGCTCCGCCATCCATCTGGGTGACGGCGTTACCGAGATCCATGATAATGCCTTCCGTGACCTCTCCTTTGTCAAGACGGTTTCCATTCCGAAGCACGTTCTCGAGATCGGCGCGAATGCCTTCTACGGCTGTACCAAGCTGCAGGAGATCATCGGTGCGGAGGACGTCGAGCTGCTGGGCGACAACGCCTTCCGCGAGTGCTCGTCCCTCACCACCGTGAGCTTCGACTCCCTCAAGAGCATCGGTAACGGCGCCTTCATGGATTGTAAGAATCTGACCATGGTCGTGGGACTGGATCAGGTCACCGAGATCGGCAGCAGTGCCTTCCGCTCTTGTGTAAAGCTCGACGACGTCAGCTTCTCCCCGTCTTTGAAGACCATCGGTGCCAACGCCTTCCGCGGATGTACCCTCTTCAAGAACGTTACGGTTCCCGTGTCCGTTACCACCATCGGCCAGGGAGCCTTCCGCGATCTGCCCAACCTGGAGACCATTTCGGTCCCCTTCACGGGCACTACCCCGGAGAACAGTAACAACCGCTCTCTGACAGGTATGGTCAGCTGTGGCGACGCCACCAAGAAGCTGACGGTGGAGATCACCGCCATGAAGACCGTCAACCGCGGCTCCCTGCGCGGTGCCGACGGAATCGCCACCCTGACCCTCAGCGCTTGCGATACCCTGGGCAAGAACGCCTGCAAGGAGCTGAGCCTCATGTCCGTCTATCTGCCCGGCGGTATCAAGACCATCTCAGAGGGCGCCTTCGACGGCTGTGTGAAACTCCAGTCGGTCAAGGATGCCTCCTCCGTTGACAAGATCGGCAAGAACGCCTTCCGCGGCTGTGTCCGCCTGACCGACTTCGAGGGCCTGATCGCGGTCACCGAGATCGGCAACGGCGCTTTCAAGGAATGCAAGCTCCTGCCCAACGTCACCTTCAGCAACAGCCTGAAGACCATTGGAAGGGAAGCATTCCGCGGCTGTGTCAGCTTCACCGAGGTCGTCGTCCCTGCCTCCGCCACCCTGGTGGGCAAGAACGCCTTCGCCGATATCACCAAAATCGAATCCATCACGGTCCCCTTCACGGGAACCACCCTTAAGTCCTCCAATCGTGAATCCCTCAGCGATATCTTCTACTGTGACGATTCCGCAAAGTCCATCACCGTCACCGTGACCGTCATGACCGACCTGAGCGCCGAGTCCTTCAAGGATTGCGCGTCGGTCCGCGACCTGCGTATCGCGTCTCCCATGACCGCCGTCGCCGATTCCGCCTTCCGGGGCATGAATCTGAGATCCATCACCCTTCCCGCCAGCGTCACGAGCCTGGGTGCTTACGCCTTCGCTGACTGTAAGAGCCTGACCGAGATCAACGGCATGGATTCGGTCACCGTTATGGGTGAGGGCGCCTTCAAGAACGTCAACCAGCTGGCCGCCATTGACCTCAGCCGTGTCAAGACCATCGGCAATAACTGCTTCGAGGGCTGTTCCAGCCTGGCCAACGTAGAAACCCTCCGCAGCATCGAGAACATCGGCGCCTACGCCTTCAAGGACTGCCCCAACCTCACTTCCGTGATGTTCGAGTCTCAACTCAATACCCTCTCGGACTACGCCTTCGCTGAAAGCTCCCTGGAGTACGTCTACCTGCCCGACACTCTCCATACCATCGGAAACGGTGCCTTCCGTGACTGTGTAAGCCTTGTCGACATTACCCTTCCCGGAGCCGTGACGACCCTGGGTGACGAGGCCTTCCGCAACTGCGATTCCCTCTATGCCCTGGATCTCTCCGCTACCGCCGTCAAGAAGATCGGTACCTACGCCTTCGCCGACTGCGCAAGACTGGCTACTCTGGATCTGCCCGCCTCGGTTACGCAGATCCCCGACGGCATGGGCAGCAACAGCGAATACCTGGAGTACGTCAACCTGGTCAGTCTCCCCCTGAACTCCATCGGTGCTTCCGCCTTCGCCAATACCTCGGTGTACGGCAGCCACCTGGTCCTCCCCGAATCCCTCCTCACCATCGGCGAGAAGGCCTTCTCCGGATGTGAGTTTGAAGAGATCACCCTGCCGAAGGGGCTTGCCTCCGTCGGTAAGGACGCGTTCTCGGATTGCTCCGATCTGAAGACCGCGACTCTGCCCTTCGTGGGTGCCTCCCCCTCCGACGTGTCCAAGGGCTATACCCACGTCTTCGGCAACTCCCGCGTTAAGGACGTGACTGTCACCGCCATGAAGACCGTGGAAAACGACAGCTTCAACGGCGCGGCCCTCATCCTCAACTCCCTGACTCTTGGCGAGGGTACCACCACCATTGAGAAGGGCGCGTTCAAGGGCTTCCTGTTCCTGAACAGCGTCAGCCTCCCCGATACCCTGACCACCATGGGCGTCGGTGCCTTCGAGACCTGCACCGCCCTGACCTACATCCACATCCCCGCAAGCCTCACGGTCATCCCCGCCGACGCCTTCAACGGTTGCACCTCTCTCAAGGAGATCGACTTCAACGACATGGGTCTGCTCAACACCATCGAAAAGAACGCGTTCAGCACCTGTACCTCCCTGAAGGCCGTCACCTTCCCCGAGGGACTCGTCACGGTTGAGAACAACGCCTTCGGCGCTTGCCTCGCCCTGCGTGACATCACCTTCTCGGAGAGCATGACCATGGTGAACAAGAACGCCTTCAAGGGCTGCCTGTTCGCCAAGTACGACATCCCCGAGAGCATCGCCGCTCTGTACGAGGGGCAGTTCGGACAGTAATCACAAAAAAGACCCCCCCACGGCGGGCGGAGCGGATATTCCGAACCGCCCGCCAAAAACCGAAAATACCGCAAGGAGACTCAAATATGCTGTATACCTGCCCCCAATGCGGCGGATGCTTCGACACGAAGCAATTCACGACCAAGCCCGATAATACTACCGCAGTCAAATGTAAGTATTGCGGCATTGAGTTTGAATTCAAGTCCATCCACGTTTCCCACGTGACCAACGGCTACAATGCCCTGGCCTCGGGCCGCTACACCGAAGCCACCAAGCATTTCGGCTACGCCCTGGACCTCAAGCACGAGGACAGAAGCGGTACCATCAAGGACCTGTCCTACGTGGATGCCCACCTGGGCCGCGCCCTGTCCCAGTTCGACGTCCAGATCGTCTACAACGAGCAGATCGGAATGGACGAGGCAAAGCCTCCCGTCATCATCTGCCATACCCCTCACAAGGAGCGCTTCCAGGATGCCAACGACTTTCTGATTGCCGTGGAGCTGGTCGAATCCATTCCCGACAGAGCCCACCGCGAGCGGAAAATGAAGCGACTCATGGCCTTTGCGGAATACATCGACGGTATCAACGACTACTACAACCGCCTGGAGCGGGAGGGGAAGGAGTATCAGCTCTTCATTGCCTTTGAGGACCTTTCCAAGGACCGCGCCGAGGCCTACCACATGGCTACGACCATCCATAAGCTCATGGCAAATGCCCAGAAGATCAATCGGGTATTCTGTCCCAATCCCGATGAGGCCGATGAGAACATGATCACCTACGAGGCCAAGATCCTGTACGCTCTGAACCATTCCCAGTGTATGCTGGCTCTGGTGGACCGCGACGTGGACAACCGTCTCATAGAGATGTACTCCCGCTTTGACGCCATCCGCAACGACCCGGTCAACCGCAGTAAGCGCATTCAGCTCGGCTTCGTGCGCTACAGCGGTCAGTATCAGATCCATCTGAATAACCAGCGAGTGCAGGAGAATATTTTCCAGCGTGACGATGAGGATCAGATCATCAATTTCGTTCTGGCGGCTAACAATATACGCGGCATAAAGCCCATCCCCGTGCCTGTCCCCGTGCCTACAGGGATGCCTGTTCCTGACCCTGTGCCTGTGCGGAGGGATTCGGTAGGCACCTCCCATCCCCCCGTATTCATCGATGACAACCACGTGGTCTTCGGCAACTACCCCCAGTCCCGGGAAATGAGTCTGACCGTCAAGAAGTTCTTCTTCGACAAGTACGGCCGTCCCAATCCCGCCGCTCCCAGTGCCTGGAATCCTCTGTACCTGGACAGAAGGAACGGCCAGCCCTATAGCTGGTACGTGGACGACGAGGTGGACGGTGTCCGCTACCGAGCGGTCTACTTCTCCCGCTACCGTGACGTCTTCACCGTCAACGAGGAGAACCCCAGAGCCGAGAGCCAGAGAAAGAACAACTACCTCAACCGTGATATCTACGTCTTCCGCTTTGAGCCCGTGACCTGGTACGTCCTGCGCCGGATGCGCAGCGGTGTCGAGACCGCTATTCTGGTCTGCTCCAGAGGCCTGGACGCCATGGCCTTCAACGAGAACCGGTACGACAACGAGTGGCGCTATTCCACTCTGGCGGATTGGATGAACGGCGAGTTTGCCGACCTCCTCTTCACCCCCGAGGAGCAGGAGTGGCTCTTCAGCTTCGACGGACGTAAGCTCGGCCTTCTGAACGTGGACAGAGAAATGCAGAGCCCCGAGGCCCGCCGCACCGTCGGCAGCTTCAACATCGGCGGCACCGACTACTTCCGCTGTATCGGCGGCAGCATCTTTGACGGCAACGTCAACGCCTACTGGGTGGAGTCCGGGGATTACCTCGACGCCGACCGCGCCGCGGTCATCTTCCCCTCGGTCACAGGCAAGGCGGGCGAAATGCCCTCCGACTGTACCACCGTCGCCGTGGTGCCCTCCATTGAGATCAGCATCCCCAATAACCGATAAAGCCCATACGAAAAGGTGACCCCGCGCGGGTCACTTTTTCTATGCCGTAAGGGCCTTGAAAAACAGGGAGGCGGGTGTCCTCGGAGGGGATGCGTACAGAGAACGGAACACGCCGAGAAAAGGGAATCATACCCATTGGGAGAATGAAGTGTTTACAATCAATTCACTATATTTACGCGTTTATCCGTTGACAAAATGACGAAAAAAAGCTATAATATAGTATCATGCATTATTATGGCTATTTATCGTCTTTTATCGTGACTATACACAGAAAAGAGGAATTTCATGGGAAAAGGATTCTCTAAATTCAAGCGAAGGCTCTCGGTGGGCGCCGTTCTGCGAGCGGTGGTTTTCGGGCTGTCCTTGGGGCTTGTAGCCTTCGCGGCTCTCTGGCTGAGGGATAAGCTGACCGCAGCCGAGACGGAATTTCTGAGCTACGCCCTCTGCGCCGCCGCCGTGGCCGCGGTGGGCTTCGGGATCATGATGCTGCTCCTGCTGCCCACAGGGAAGAGGGTGGCCAAGCGCGTAGATGCCCATCTGTCCTTGGGAGAAAAGACCCAGACCATGCTGGCCTTCCGTAAGGATCCAAGCCCCATGGCCGCCCTCCAGCGGGAGGACACCGACCGCATCCTCCGGGAGACCCCCGTCCGCAAGGTCAAGGGCGTCTGCACCTGGCTCTTTATCCTCCTGCCTGTGGTGGCAGTCCTGGCCTTCACAGGTACGGTACTGGTCCCTGCCAAGGAGCCTCCGGAGCCCCCGCCCGTGGTGGAGAACAGCTTCGCCATCACCCCCTGGCAGACCCAGGCGCTGAAGGACCTTATCCAGCGAGTCAAGACCTCGGATATGGAGGAGGAGCCCAAGGAAGCCACCGTCAAGCAGCTGGAGAGCCTGCTCGTCAAGCTGGGCAGTATCCGTAAGGAACCCGCCATGAAGGAGGCCGTCGTCGCTTGCGTTGAGGGCATCCACGCCGTCGTCTCGGACCACAACACCTACGACGCCATCGCCGCGGCCATGCTGGCTTCTCCCTCGGATACTGTCGCGGATCTGGGCGGCGCCATTGACTCCCTCCGGGCACTGCTCGTCGGTGAGTGGATGAATCAGACCCAATCCGCTATCCTGGACCGGACCGTCGCCGCCACCGACCTGGCTACGGGTATTACCCGATCTCTGACCCTTTCGGGCGTGAATTCCGAAAACGAGGTGCATATTGCCCTACTGGCCTTTACGGTCAAGCTCGCCGCCGTCAGCGATCCCGCCGACGAGGATGGGCTGAAGGCCCTCTTCTCCGAGGCCGAGGAGGCGCTCAACAGCGCCCTGTACATCCAGGCCGTCAACGAGGAGGTGGAGGACGAGACCATCTATACCCTTCTGTCCATCTTCGGCATCAAGGCCTCCGAGCTGCCCGAGCATATCTTCAACGACCCCGATGATCCCCGCCGCGAGGAGGACTATGAGCCCGAGGACGATCTCGATCAGATCCACGCGGGCGGCCTTGGCTCGGGTGAGATGATCTTCGGCTCGGACGATACCATCTACGATCCCGATCTTGACGCCTACGTCACCTACGGCGAGGTCATCGGAGGCTACTACGCCAAGATCTCCGAGCTGCTGGTGGACGGGAACCTCCCCCCGGAGCTGGAGGAGGCCCTGGGCGATTACTTTGCCATTCTCTTCAATGGCTCTGAGAACAAAGAGAATTCTCCCTGAACGGTGAGGGCGCGCACAGGCGAGCCTTTACCCGACCGCATACAGAATATTTCCGGCGCATCCGGATATCACGAACGAAAAGGAAAGAAATACCATGGAAAACGTAAACGTCAACGCCGAGCGCGTACAGAAATTCAATGCCGCCGTTCAGAATGTCAAGACCCAGCTCCGCCGCGACCTGGTGGGCCAGGACGAGGTGGTGGATAACGTCATCATCGCCATCATCGCCGGTGGTAACGTCCTTCTGGAGGGTGTCCCCGGTGTGGGTAAGACCCGTCTGGTCCGCTCCCTGGGTAAGACTCTGAATCTGCCCTTCTCCCGCATCCAGTTCACCCCCGATCTCATGCCCTCCGACGTGACGGGTACCGAGATCATGCGCAAGGACGAGCAGGGCAATATGCAAAGCGAATTCCGCCGCGGCCCCATCTTCGCTAACCTGGTCCTGGCCGACGAGATCAACCGCGCTACCCCCAAGACCCAGTCGGCTATGCTGGAGGTCATGCAGGAGCATAAGGTCACCGTGGCGGGCAACACCTACAAGCTGGAGGAGCCCTTCTTCGTTCTGGCTACCGAGAACCCCATTGAGCAGGACGGTACCTACCCCCTGCCCGAAGCCCAGATGGACCGCTTCATGTTCAAGCTTCTCATGAAATTCCCCTCGGACAAGGAGCTGATGGACATCGTGAAGATGACCCAGATCACCATGGCCGAGACTGCCGAAGTGGCTATGGACGGCCACGATATCCTGGAGATGCGGGAGCTGGCCTCTCAGGTCCCCGTCATCGACGAGGTCCTGGACTACGCCGTCCGCCTGGTGTCGGGTACCCATCCCGAGATCAGCGGCGCATCCGAAACCGCCAAGAAATACATCAAGTACGGCGCCTCCCCCCGCGCCGCCCAGGCCCTGATCACCTGCGCCAAGGTCCGCGCACTCATGAACGGTAACTTCAACGTCTCCTACGACGATATCAAGGCCCTGGCCCTCCCCGTCCTGCGCCACCGTATCAAGATCAACTACACCGCTATCAACGATAAGCTCACGGTGGACGACGTCATCGCCAAGCTGGTTGGGGAGACCAAGAAGTAATGGCCAAGTTTGAGATCACCGAGGAGCTTCTGTCCCAGATCGAGAATCTGCAGATGCTCCTGAAGAACAACGTGGCGGGTATGTTCGGCGGCAACCACAAGAGCCGTACCTACGGCTCCTCCTGTGAGTTCGCCGACTACCGCGACTACCTGGACGGGGACGATACAACCAAGCTGGACTGGAACGCCTACGCCCGCTTCGATAAGCTGTACCTGAAGCTGTTCCTGGACGAGCGCCAGATGCACACCCGCATCTATATCGACGCCAGCCGCTCCATGGAGTACGGCGACCCCGGTAAGGCCGAGCGCGCCCTCCTCTACGCCGCCACCGTGGCCTACCTGTCTGTCTGCGAGATGGATAAGGTGTCCATTTACGTCATCAAGGATAAGGCCGTCCACGAGATCATACGGAGCATGGTGGGGAAGGAAGCCTTCCTGTCCTCCATAAACAAGCTGGAGGAGATCACCTTTGACGGCGATAGCTTCATCAGCGAGGCCATCGTCCCTGAAAACGTGGGCTATGGCGACGGCCTGTCGGTCATCATCTCGGATTTCCTCACCGACAACGACTACGAGGCCGCCATCGACCACCTCATCGGGAAGCACCGGGACGTCTTCTGCCTTCAGATTCTGTCCATGGGTGAGCTTTCACCTCAGACCAGAGGCAAGGTGCATCTTTTTGATTCCGAGAATCCCGGCCTCTTCTACCGCAAGGACGTGGACCGTGAGATCGCCAAGGCCTACAAGCGGGCTCTGGAGTATGCCACGAGCCGCATCCGTGACTACTGCAACGCCCGCGGCGCCGACTACCTCCTGGTCTCCGCCGAGGACAAGCCGCAGGACGTCCTCTTTGAAAAATTAGTCAATATGGGGGTATTCCAGTGAGTTTTCTCTATCCTCTTGGATTACTCGGCCTGATCGGAATTCCCATTCTGATCCTGGTCTACATAATCAAAAGTAAATACACCGAGCAGACGGTGGCCTCGACTTACCTGTGGATCCTCTCAGAGCGATTCCTCAAGCGCAAGCGGAGACCCAGCCCCTTGGCCGGTATCATCAGCCTGATCCTGCAGATCCTGGCGGTGACCCTCATCTCCCTGATCGTTGCCCACCCTGTCATCACGGTGCCCAATGCGGCAAACGAGTACTGCTTCATCCTGGATGGCTCGGGCAGCATGAGTATGGAGGCCGGCCGAACTGAGGACGGACAGGTCATCACCCGCTTTGAGGCGGGAAAGAACGCCATCCGTGAAAGGATCGGTGAGGCCGTGGACGGCAGTATCTTCACCCTGGTCTACGCGGGGGATACCACGGGGATCATCTTTGAGAAGACCGATGACAAGGAGCAGGCCCTCCTGCTTCTGGAGGAGCTGACCCCCGCCTGCGGGACCCTCCGCCTCACCGATGCCCTCGGAATTGCCCAGGGCTACTTCAACAAGAACACCTCCCTCAAGACCTACCTCGTCACCGACAGTACCTATACCACCGTCGAGAACATGGAGGTCATCAACGTGGCGGTCCCCGTGGACAATTACAGCCTTTCGGACGTCACCCATACCCTCTTTGGGGATACCCTGGCCGTCACGGGGCAGATCACCTCCCATGAGAGCGACGCCGCTCTGACCCTCCACCTCTACCTGGACGGCGCCGAGACTCCTGCCCGTACCGAGACCCTGCAGGTCACCGCGGGTACGCCTGCCGTCTTCACTTTGGAGGTCGGGACCAACGGTTTTTCCTCGGTTAGACTGCAGATCGAGCAGACTGACGCACAACCCCTGGACAATAGCTTTCTCATCCATAACGTCACCAGCGAGAACTCCTACAGCACCCTCCTTGTCAGCGACCGCCCCTTCTTTCTGGAGTCGGTGCTGCGCAGTCAACTCAACGCCACGGTGGAGGTTGTCAAGCCCGAGGAGTACGTGGGACAAAGCGGCTACGGCCTCTACGTTTTCGATACCGTGGATCCCAAGAACCTCACCCTCCCCACAGACGGTACCGTCTGGATGGTCAACGTAGCGGGGAGCGTGGAGGGCTCGGGCTACACCGTACAGGGCGAGGTGACCCTCAGCAAGGCCGAGACCCTCTCCCCGGCAACCTCCTCCTCCTCCGCAACCCGTGCTCTCCTTGAGGGAGTCAAGGGAGACGGCATTTACGTCACCCGCTATATCAAGTGCGGCTTCTACCGCAATTTCACCACCCTCCTTTCCTACCGGGGCAATCCCGCGGTCTTTGCGGGCGTGACCGAGTACGGCAACCGCGAGGCGGTCATCGCCTTCGATATCCACGACTCCAACCTCCCGCTGCTTTACGATTTCCCCGCCATGGTAGGGAACCTCCTCGCCTACTCCTTCCCGGACATGATCGAGAAGACCACCTATGTCTGCGGCGAGTCCGCTACGGTCAATGTCATCACAAACTGCGAGAGCATCCGCGTGGACGCTCCCTCGGGAGAGGTCACCTACCTCAAGACCGACGTCGCCTCGGACAGCATCCGCCTGAGCGAGGTGGGCATTTACACCGTCACCATGACGGTCGCGGGCTCGCCCAGAGAGTTCCGTATCTTCTCGGCCATGGATCCCGCGGAGTGTGACCCCACCGTGACCGAGGCCTCGGTGCTGCTGGCCGGTACCGCCACCGACGGCGGCTTCGACGGCAAATTCGATCCCATGACGATCCTCTTTATTTCGCTCCTCGTCATATTCCTGGCAGATTGGATGGTGTACTGTTATGAAAAATATCAGCTTCGATAATCCCTATCTGCTGCTCCTCGCGATTCCCCTGCTCCTGGCTCTGATCATTCCCATTGCCATTGCCATCCGAAAGGAGAACAAGAGCAAGAGCGTGTTCATTTCCCTGGCGCTCCATATCCTCATCTCGGTGCTGGTCACCCTCGCCGTGGCGGGGACCGTCTATACCACCGTCATGACCGAGACCCAGGTGGTGGTGGTGGCCGACGTCTCCTATTCCGCCAACCGCAACCTGGACGCGGTGGACGAGTATATCGCGGAGATACGGGAAAAGCTCCCCAAGAATGCCAAAATGGCGGTTGTGGTCTTCGGCAAGGACGTCAAGCTCCTGGCGGACTTTGATGCCGAGACAGTTCCCTCGGTCAAGGGAAGCGGTATCGACCACAGCGCCACCGATATCTCTCAAGCCCTGGACTACGCCGTCTCCCTCTACGGAGAAGGGGTCATCAAGCGCATGATCCTCATCTCCGACGGTAAGGAGACTCACGCCGACGCGGCGGGGAAGCTGGTCTCGGCTGTAGAGAACGTCTACGCCAACGATATCTATATCGACGCCATCTATCTGGACAATAACTTGGCCGAGGATCAGAAGGAGGTCCAGATCTCCGACGTGGCCTACGCCGCCTCCACCTACATGGACCATGAGGCAAAGGCCGAGGTGCTGATCCAGTCCAGCTACGACACGGGCGCCATCGCCGTGCTCTACGTGGAGGGCGAGCGGGTCAGCAATCAGGCTGTCAAGCTCCGACGCGGCTATAACGTCATCTACGTAGACCTCCCCACAGGCTCCACAGGCCGCTACGACTACCGCGTGGCCATCACCGCTGACGGAGACTACTGCACGTCCAACAATACCTACGACTTCACCCAGACCATCGTGGCGGGTCTCAAGGTCCTGCTGGTGTCCAACGACGAGGCAGATTTGACCAAGGCCCGGCAGCTCTACGGCGACAGCGCTGAGATCGTCCCCTATATCCAAAACCCCGCCGTCCCTTGTACCGTGGAGGAGCTGTGCGAGTATGACGAGATCGTGATCTCCGACGTGGATATCCGCGAGCTGCACAACTACACCGCCTTCATTGACGGCGTGGAGAAGATGGTCTCCCGCTTCGGAAAGTCCCTGGTCACCATGGGCGACCTCAAGATCCAGAACAAATCCGACGACGTTCTGAAGGACCTGGAGGATATGCTCCCCGTTAAGTACGGCAACAGCGACCAGGACCCCAAGCTCTACGCCATCGTAATCGATACCTCCCGCAGTATGCAGAACTTCTCCCGCCTCAAGATCGCCAAGCAGGCCGCCATCCAGCTTTTACATATGCTCTCGGATGACGACTACGTCATGGTAGTCAACTTCTGGGGCGAGATCAACGTGCTCCAATCTCCCGAAAAGGCCATCCATCGGGATGAGATCGCTGCCAAGATCAACGCCATCCAGCCTTACCAGGGAACCGTCATCGGTACCGCCCTGGACAAGGCGGGCGACCTCATGATCGACATGGCCTACGACGATAAGCAGATCATGCTCATATCGGACGGTATGTCCTACACCCTGGAGAGCGATACCCCCGCCGACGTGGTGACCCGACTGAAGGACCACGACATTACCACCTCGGTCATCCATCCCGCCGCCCGCGAGGAGGGTGTAGCTACCCTGAAGGGCATCGCCGAGGCGGGAGGCGGAAGCTACTTCGAGATCATCACCGAGGAATCCCTCTTGGAGATCATGTTCTCGGAGATCGCCGACGACCTGACTCAGTCGGTCATCGAGGGACAGACCCCTGTCCATATCAAACGGGAGCACGACACGGTTCTGAGCGGTATCGCCTCGGTCCCCGACGTCATGGGTTACGCCTACGCCAAGGCAAAGGCCTCCGCCACCACGGTGCTGACAGTGGATTACGTGAAATCCAGCGGGAATACCGTGGAAGCCCCCCTGTATGCCTACTGGGCCTACGGAAACGGCCGCGTATCCAGCTTTACCTCCGCCTTCACGGGAGACTGGGCCGTTACCTGGGAGAACGACAGCGGGAACCGCTTCTTTGAAAACGTTCTGAGGACCAATACCCCCGCCGAGCGGGTGGATTACCCCTACTCCATCGAGGTCACCTACGACGGCTCCTACTCCGAGGTGGAGATCATACCCGTTGTCCTCAATCCCTACGCCACCACCGACGTTACGGTCACCCTCCCCGACGGCTCCGCCGTCACCGAGCGCCTGACCTTTGATACCGCCCGCTACTTCTACCGCTTCGAGACCCCCCTTCGCGGCCGGTACCTCATCAGCGTGACCTACGCCTACGCCGATAAGAGCTTTCAGTCCGAGGCCGCCTTCCACGTGGGCTATTCCCCCGAGTACAACGCCTTCGAGGTCTTTGATCCCGCCTCTCTCCACGCCGCCATCCGCAACCGCGGTGGCGTCTACGAGGGCAGCATCCCCTCGCTGGAGAACGACGATAAGGAGGTGGCGACCTACGTGCTGCGCTTCGTCGCTCCCCTGATGATCGCCGCCGTGGCGCTTTACGTCATCGATATCATGATCCGCAAACTGAAATGGAGCGATATTAAGAGCTTCTTCGGTAAAAGCCCCGCGAAAGGAGGAATCAAGTGATATGAAACGCATCCTTTGCGCGCTGCTTCCCCTGCTCATGCTCACAGCCCTCCTGCTGACAGCCTGCGGCGAGTATAACCCCGCGGTCAAGCTCCCCGGCAATAACCACGGGGGAGGCGCGGAGACTCTCCCCGAGGGAGCCGTCACCGATGCCCAGGGGAATCTTGACGAGAATCCGTTTACCGTCACCCTGATGGTGGAGGGGGAGGTCTACGTCCCTTCGGAGGAGCATCCCATCTCGGTACAATGGAGCGATGGGTACTCCATCCATACCGCACCCGTAGGGAAGGACGGCACCGCCCGCGTTGGAGGCCTGGACGGCGACTACCGCGTCCGCCTCACCGCCATTCCCGCGGGCTATACCTACAACCCCAACGTCTACAACGCCACCAACAACGACAGGAATCTGGAGATCGAGCTGTACCGCATCGTCACCACCCGCGGAAACGGCGACCAGCTCTATAACGCCATCGAGATCAAGAATACGGGCCTGTACTGCGTGGAGCTGACAAGCCCTACCCACGAGATCTTCTTTGAATTTGCTCCCCCCAAGAGCGGCACCTACTCGGTGGAATCCTGGATGGACACCATTGAGAATAAGGTCAACCCCCAGGCCAAGTTCTACGGAGCCAACCGCTTCTTCAAGCAGTACCAGCACACAGCCGACGACGGCGGTGCCGAGGGCACCTACACCAAGAACTTCAAGCTGGACGTCAAGATCGCCGACGAGATGATCTCGGACGGCGGCCAGGTCACCTTCAGCTTCGGCGTCCTGTCCTCCTCCACCGACAATCAGTACCCCATCAAGGTCTATTTCGCCATCACTCTGGACGGCGAGTTCTCTCTGAATCTCTCCAAATCGCAGATGATGTACCCCTCCGACGAGCATCTGGAGAGAGCCCCCGACTACGACAGCAGCAAGTACGAGTTCGTGGGCGCCGAGTTTGCCCAGACCGTGGGTGCCAATACCGCCAACGTCTTCGACGGTAAGAACTACAAGCTCTGGCCTCTCTCCGAGGGCGGGGATAATTACTACCACCTCTACGACGAAACCAAGTACCCCGAGACCCACGGCTACGGCCCCGTTCTCTACGCCTACGTCTCCGCCGCCTGCCGCTTCATGGACGCCTCCTTCACCACCGTGGAGATGCGAGGCAACAAGGCCCTGACGGTATCGAACGGCACCGAGAACTACAAGCTCTTCATCGAGGGCTTTGGCGGTCTCGTGGTGGATCCCCCCGGTGACAACGGCCCCTACTTCTGCGTCACCAATTGCCCTTGCCGTGAAAACAATGAGTGCGAGAGCGCGAAGCTGGGCTTTGCCAACGGTGCCTGCTCCGAGGCCTGCGACAAGTGCCACGTGGACTGCCGCCGCTGTCCCACCGAGGCCTTCGGTATGAGCGGTTACGGTGATTACTGCAACTCCGACGGTGTCGCCGCCGTCACCGAGGAGCTCAAGCAGTTCCTCCAGAAGTACAGCGTCAACCAGCTCCTCTTCTTCGACGGCAACGGCTTCGTGGAGACCAACCCCTCGGTATCGGTCTATGCCGCCGAGGCGGACCAGTGGCTGTTTGCCTGCGGCTACTACAAAGAAAAATAACTTTCCCTAATTTTGGAGGTATACCAACATGAAAAAGGTATTCGCTCTGCTCCTCCTTCTGACCCTTGTCACAGCAGTCCTTGTTGCCTGTGACGGCGGTAAGGAGCCTCTCCATGAGCATACTTTTGATTCGGTCTGGCTCTACGACAACGCCCAGCATTGGCACGCCGCCACCTGCGAGCATACCGACCTGGAGTCCGACCGCGCCGACCATACGGACAACGACGGCAACGATATCTGCGACGTCTGCGGCTACATCGCCGACCATACCCACTCCTACGACGAGGGCTGGACCTGGAACGAGTCCACCCACTGGCATAAGTCCGCCTGCGGCCACAACGTCAAGGACAGCGAGGCCAAGCACAACGACGCCAACAACGACGCCATCTGCGACGTCTGCACCTACGATTACGACCATGCCCATACCTACGACGAGGCCTGGGTCTCGGTGGGCGAGAAGGGCCACTGGCACGCCCCCACCTGCGGTCACACCGTGGACGGCTCTGAGCTGACTCCCCATACCGACGAGAACAACGACGGTAACTGCGACGTCTGCGGCGAGAACGGCGGCCACGAGCATACCTACAGCGACTCCTGGACCACCACCGAGGACGAGCATTGGCGCGAGGTCACCTGCGGCCACGATATCCCCGTTGCCGATAAGAGCGTCCACGCCGACGAGAAGGGCGACGGCACCTGCGATATCTGCGGGTATACCCCTCCCCACTTCCATACCTTCGCCGAAACCCTCACCTCCGACGGCGTCAACCACTGGTACGCCTCCACCTGCGGCCATGACGTCAAGAAGGACGAGGCTCCCCACAGCGGTCACGAGGAGGACGGCGTCTGCGATGTCTGCGCCCACGTGGTCTTCCGCCTCTACACCGTCACCGTGACCGTTCCCGAGTACGTTACGGTCTACGCCCCCGACGGTTCTGTGACAAGCTCCTTCATCGTCAAGGAGAACACCCCCGTCACCTTCAAGGTGGCCGTTCCCACCTATGCCGAGATCGTGGAGATCCGCGGCGCCAAGCAGGAGGGCAAGCCCACCCCCGACGGTGAGTACAACGTCTATACCTTCAAGCTGGACGGTGTGACCCAGGATACCGCCGTAACGATCACGGGCAATAAGCTCTCCGCCATCGAGATGATTATCTCCAACGGACAGGGAAGCCTGACCATCGAGGGCGAATTCCGGTACGCTTTCCAGGATATTACCTTTGAGGCTCCCTCCGCGGGCCGCTACATGATCTTCTCCACCAGCCATGAGACCGTCCAGTTCGGTATCGGCGAGATGGGCGAGGACGGCTATCCCATCTACACCAAGGTGTACTACATGGACGTCACCGAGCCCGGCACCGTCTCCCTCCAGTCCCGCTACTTCCCCTGGTCTGTGCCCGAGGGTGGCAAGATGGATTACACCTACATCGTCGCCAAGATCGACTCCGAGATCACCCTGAGCTCCCTGCGGGCTGAGGGCTATACCCTCCCCACCAACGCCGACGTGACGGTCTACTTCACCGCCCCCAAGGCAGGCCGCTACCAGATCAGCTCCTCCACCCTGGGTCTCTGCTGGAACGACTATATGCAGGATTCCATCGTCCTCACCGCCACCGAGGACAACCAGCTCATGTCCTTCACGGTCCGCTATGAGAACACCACCGCCCCCTCCTACGTCTTCGACTGTGATATCGTCTCCATGGAGGCCGCCCCCCTTGAGGAGGGCGAGAATACCGTCACCGCGCCCTACGGCTCCTATCTGGCCGTGGCCGTGACCGCCGCTCAGGACGGATCCTACATGATTCACGCAAACAACCCCTACTTCCGCTTCTTTATCTGGAACGAGAGCACCGGCACCATGAACGGTCTCGGCAACGTCCATACCGTCACCCTGAATGCGGGGGATAAGTTCGCCTTCTACATCAGTGTAGACATCTACGAGTACGACGGAACCGAGGATATCACCGATACCGTCACCGTCTCCTACCTCGGCTTCGTGCCCTCGGGCTCGGGTGTGTACGACGCAAAGACAGATACCGTCAACAGCTACGTCAGCGAGTTTGAGGCCTCCGACTTTGTCCTGACCGCCCAGAGCGGGGATATGATCAGCGTGGACGGCGGCAAGACCTGGGCAGAATCGGTCCAGATCTCGGTTCCTGACTTCGGCTTCATCTCCTACCTGGTCAAGTCTTCCTCCGGGTCGGATACGGTACAGGTCACGGTGGAGCGCATCGCCTACGAGTTCACCCTCCACGTGGGTACCTACACCCACACCATGATCCCCGGTAAGGAGTATACCGTATTCCTGCGGGGTTCCGCTGACGAGGCCCACTACGTAAGCTATATCCTCAGCTGGAATGATCCCGATCTGACGGTCTATTTCGGTGCCGCTTCCATCACCTCGGGCGGGAAGATCGACCGCTACAGCGAATATTACAGCCTCACCGTGGTCTACAACGGTGCCTCCGCCGCCGACGTTCAGTTTACCCTGGAGGATCCCTACGTGCCCGACAGCGATGACGATACCCCCGCCGACGGAAGCGTCCTGAAGGTGGGCGATAACGCCATCCACGTCACCGTGGAGAACAATTTCTGCGCGGGCACCGTCGTGACCTTCACCGCCCAGACCGCGGCCACCTACCTCATCTCCCCCGCCGACGGGGAGATGAACGCCGACCTGGTGATCGCCGACGAGTTCACCGCCGAGAGCGTGGTCATGCCCTACGTGTTCACCCTGGACGCGGGACAGAGCATCACCTTTACCGTCTACACCACCGACGTCATGAACCTGACCGAGGATACCATCGATCTGGTTATCACCCAGAAATAAGCTTCCCGAAAGGAAACCGTAACCATGAAACACATCCGTTTGATCGCGGTTCTGCTGGTCCTTCTTCTGTCCGCCCTGGCATTTGTTGCCTGTAACGGTGGCGAGCCCTCCGAAAGCACCCCCTCCGATACCACCGCGGAGGGGAACGGTCCTGCCACCGAGGCACCCACCGAGGCCCCCGCAAGCAAGGTGGAGGTTACCCTGAGCATCAAGGATCAGGATGGCAACCCCATGTCCCAAGCCGTGATTACCATTCTCCCCGCCACGGATGACGGAGAATCCGCCACCCTCACCGCCGATAACGAGGGCAAGGTCTCCGTGACCCTCCCCGAGGGAGACTACACCGTCCGCTTTGACGTTCTCCCCGAGTACGTCCTGGGCATCGACACCGCCCTCACCGTCAAAGCCGGCATGGAGCCCGTGGCTCTGGAGGTTACCGACAACACCCCCAACGGCTCGGTGGACCGTCCCTTCGTCATTCCCGACGATACCGCCACCGTCCGAATCCCCGCGGGCGTGACCTACCATTTCACCCTCTTCGGCGCCCATAACCGCACCCTGACCATGAACGACCCCGCCGCCGAGGTCTTCTACAACGATTCCACCTATAAGCCCGATGCCGAGGGTAAGATCGCCATCCGCATGAAGACCGAGTCCGCCCGCGATCCCTCCTTCTTCGCCGTCACCAATACCTCGGCTGAGGAGCGCGAGATGACCGTGACCATCCTCTCGGATCCCGGCGCCATGGATAACCCCATCGTCATCGAGACCCTGGGCGAGGCCGTCAACGCGAGCGTCCCCCAGGACGGCATGGTCTACTACCGCTGGACCGCCACCGCCGCGGGCAAGCTCACCGTTACCTCTCTTGACACCATCAACAACATCAGCCTGAACAATCTGGCCAACTCCAAGGTCACAGACTTTACAAACGGTGCCGAGTCGGTCAGCCTGGAGGTGGCTGAGGGTGACGTCATCACCATCGTAGTTTCCGTCATCGGCGGCGACAAGCAGGCCGAGACCAACCCCGTGACGTTTACCCTGACCCTTGGCGAGTAAGCCGCGGTAAACAGAAAGACCACCCGACCGTGTTGAACGGAAGGGTGGTCTTTTGCTATGTACTTATTCCCAAGGCAGCTCCACCACCGAGTACCCATGTCCCATGGCGGGAAGCAGCTTTCGGATGAGATCCTCAGTGCGGATCCTTACACTGGAGGTATTGATGCAAGGATGGCACCCCATATACGCCTCGGACAAAAGATCCTTGTCGATGTACAGAGCTACACGGCCCTTGGTATCGTTCATCAGCCCCAGCACCGTCACCGACCCCGGGGTCAGCCCCAGAAGCTCCTCCATATAGGACTCGGGAGAGAAGCTCAGCCGCGACGAGCCTATGAGACGGGAGAACACCTTGGTCTGGAACCGCTTTTCCCCGGGCATGAGCAGGAGGTAGAATTGGGACTTGTTCTGGTTGCAAAGGAAAAGATTCTTGCACATGGAGACACCCAGCAGAACGTCCGCCTCATGGCAGGCCTCAATGGTGAATAAGGCCTCGTGATCCAGACGGACATAGGGGATCTCCAGGGAATCCAGCAGATCGTAGGCCGCAAGCTCCCGAGGCAAGCGCCCCGTCAGATCGGTGGGTCTGCCCTCGTAAACTGTTTTGTCGGGAATCAAAGAATCGCACATAGGATACACCTCGGTCATGGAATGCTTCTATTATAGCCCATTTCGGGTCTGTTGTCAAGATCGGAGAGCCCGAAAAAATCCCCCCTTTCCTCTTTACAAATCCGGGTTTTCATGCTATAATAACCTCATCCCAAAAAAGAGAGGTAGAAAGCCCATGAACGATAAAGAAATCGCCGAGCTGCGACGCCGCTTCCGCGCGGACAAGACCAGCATCAGCCGCATCCGCGGCGCCTACGTCAACGAAAAGCGGGAGATCATCTCCGAGTTGGACCAGTCCGTTGCCCTTATGAGCGAGACCGAGACCGACGAGGTCCTGTCCCTCCTGAAAAAGACCCTGTCGGGTAAGGTGGACACCAACCTGCTCGACATCCATTTTTCCACGCAACAGGTCATGGAGTCCCCCGAGCATAAGCTCCTCTGCAATCTCCGCGAGACAGCCCTCCGGGACAACGACCTGATCCATGCCTTCTATCAAAAGATCATCGACTCCCTCCGGCTGGAAGGGAACTACATGATCCTTTTGGCCTATGACTCCTACGACGTCTTTACCTATCGGAAGGACGGTGCCAAGGATGACGAATCCTCCGAGCTGTTCCGCTATATCCTTTGCTGCGTCTGCCCCATCAAGATGGCGAAGCCTACTCTCAGCTACTACGTGCGGGAAAACTGCTTCCGAAACGTGGTGGCCGACTCGGTGATCTCGCCCCCCGCCCTGGGCTTCATGTTCCCGGCCTTTGATAACCGCTCTACCAATCTCTACGGTGCTCTGTACTACACCAGAGCCACCGATAACAGCCACAAGGAGTTCACCGACGCCATTTTCAACGCGGGGGAGCTGCCCATGCCCGCCACAGAGCAAAAGGAGACCTTCCGCTCAGTCCTGGCCGATGCCACGGGGGAGGCCTGCTCCCTGCCCATGGTACGCTCGGTCCACGCCCAGCTCCACCAGGCTATGGAGGATCACAAAATTTCCAAGGAACCCGAGCCCTTGGTGGTGGATAAGTACGTCATCCGCGATATGTTGGGCTTCTGTGGTGTCCCCGAGGAGAATATCGAGCGTTTCGAGGAGAAGTTCGATAAGGGCTTCGGTCAGAACGCCGCCCTGTCCCCCCGCAATATCGTGGAAACCGGGAAATTCGAGGTCCGCACCCCCGATGTAGTCATCAAATGTAATCCCGCCCGCACCGATCTTGTGGAGACTCGCATCATCGACGGTGTCAAATACGTCCTCATCCGCGCGGACAGTGGCGTGGAGGTCAATGGGATCGACGTTAAGATCGAGGAAGAGTGAAATTGGGGTTTATCGGGCGAAGCCCGTCACGCCCCCGCAGGGGGCATATCGAATCCCGAAGGGATATATCGAGTGCTACAAGGCACATATCGAGTCCCGAAGGGACATATCGACCCGGAGTTTTTGTCGATATACACCCTTCGGGTGTTCGATATGCCTCCGGCATGGGCCTTCGGCTCGATATGCCGCTTTCGCGGCTCGATATGCGCCTTTGGCGCAAGAACACACCGCCAAACCCAAATTTGAAGCACCCTACACGCCAAACCACGAACAGACAAGGAGAAACGACTATGAAAAAGATCGGTATTGTTGGTGTCGGTTGCATTTCCGGCATCTATCTGAAGAACATCACCACCCTGTTCCAAAACATCGAGGTCATCGGTGTCTGCGACCTCATCCGCGAGCGTGCTGAGAACGCCGTCAAGGAGTACGGTATCCCCAAGCTCTACGAGGATATGTACGAGCTCTTCGCCGACCCCGAGGTGGATATCGTCCTCAACCTCACCCGCCCCTACCAGCATTACGACGTCACTAAGGCGGCTCTCCTGGCAGGGAAGCACGTCTATTCCGAAAAGCCCCTGGGCGCGTCCTGGGAGGAGGGCGCGGAGCTGGTCAAGCTGGCCGAGGAAAAGGGCCTCATGATCGGCGGCGCTCCCGATACCTTCCTGGGCGCGGGCATCCAGACCTGCCGTAAGCTCATCGACGAGGGCGCCATCGGTGACGTCGCGGGCGCCACTGCCTTCCTCATGAGCCGCGGCCCCGAGGGCTGGCATCCCGATCCCGAGTTCTTCTACAAGTACGGTGGCGGCCCCATGATGGATATGGGTCCCTACTACGTCACAGCGCTGATCAATCTTCTGGGCGGAGTCAAGCGCCTGGGCGGTATGGTCTCCATTCCCCAGAAAAAGCGCGTGGCGGGATGCAAGGAGCATTTCGGCGAGGTCATCGAGGTAGAGGTACCCACCTCCTATTACGGCATACTGGAATTCGACTCGGGCGTGGTGGGGTCCATCACCACATCCTTCGACGTCTACATGGCCCATCTGCCCACCATCGAGATCTATGGCACGAACGGCACCATCCGTGTCCCCGATCCCAACGGCTTCGGCGGTCACGTCTGGATGTACACTCCCGAGGGCGGAGAAAGAGAGATCCCCCTGGCCTTTGATTACACCGAGAATTCCCGCGCCCTGGGTCTGGCTGACATGGCCGCCGCCCTGGAGAGCGGCCGCGATCCCCGCGCCTCCTACAAGCAGACCCTCCACGTTCTGGAGATCCTTACGGGCTTTGAGCGCGCCTTCAAGGACGGTGGGTTCCTGAATCTGGAATCCACCTATGAGCGCCCCGCCCCCATGGATCCCGCCGCACCCCACGGAGTCTTTGAGAGCTGATCACGCCACCAAAACAAGGGCGTTCACGGTCTGTGAGCGCCCTTTTGACTTGGATTCAAAAATTTTTTTGAAAAAGTCACCCCATCCGTGAAAGATTCGACAGAGAAATTTCGTCTTAATCAATGAGGACACAATACACGCCGACGGCGGGAAAGGAGGATGTCTCCATGGAGGATCACGAAATCATCGCTCTGTATTTTGAAAGGGACGAAGCGGCTATCCGCGAGACCGCTGAAAAATACGGAGAATTTTGCGAATGTCTGGCCGAGGGGATCCTGGGTAATCCCTTGGATGCGGAGGAATGCGTCAACGACGCCTACCTGCGTGTCTGGAACAGCATCCCGCCCAAGCGCCCCGGCTCGCTGAAGGCCTTCCTCGCAAAGATCACCCGCAATCTCTCCATCGACCGCGTCCGCCACAAGCACATCGGCCGCCATGACAGCGACCTGGAGATCCTGGTATCCGAGCTGGAGCCCTACCTCCCCGCAAGGGAGGAGGAGTCCTCTGCCCTGACCGCCCTGCTGGATGGCTTTCTCTCAAGCCTGGAACCTATGGAGAGACGGCTGTTCATGGGGCGGTACTGGCACGCCCAGCCCGTGAGCCGCCTGGCCGACCACTACGGCATGACTCCCAACGCGGTCTCCCTCCGTCTCCACAGGACCAAGGAAAAGCTCCGCGCATATCTGGAACAAGGAGGATACCCGCTATGAAAGCTTTGGACGTACTGACCGCTCTCACCGACGTGCGGGATTCCTTTGTGCTGGATTCGGCTCTTCCCCCCGTGGCGGATCCCCCCGTCCCTGTCTCGTCCTCCCGCGGCGGGCGGGAGCGCGATCGATCTCTCGGAAGGCTCTTCACGGGAGGCTGGCTGGTCGCCGCCGTCTGTGCGCTGGTCTCGGCCGCGACTCTCTGGGGTATGATCTATCTGGGGCAAAATCCCCCCATCCCTCCCGTCGGCACCGAGGGGGTTACCGTCAAGCCCCCCGAATCCGGTGAAGAGCCTGTCACCGAGGACAAAGCGTTCCCGTCTCTCGTGTTTGTCAGCCGCGGAGACGGCACCTGCTCGGTCAAGGCCTCCAAGGATTTCGGAAGCAGGGCAGAGGACAGCCACCTCGTCATTCCCGCTGTCTCCCCCGACGGCGATCAGGTCACCGCGGTCGAGGATTACGGCTTCCTCTGGAAAAAGACCCTCCGCTCGGTGACTCTGCCCGAGGGCCTGGAGACCATAGGCCAATGGGCCTTCGCCGAATGCGAGACCCTGGAGACCGTGGTCCTGCCCGCGGGCGTGACCTCCATCGGAACGGCGGCGTTTCTGGAGTGCACGGCCCTGTCCGAGGTGCGGCTTCCCGAGGGGCTCACCCACCTGGGGGACAGCGCGTTCAGCTCCTGCATCTCACTCCAAAGGGTCACGGTGCCGGGAAGCCTCGGGATGATCCCTCAGTGGGCCTTCTACCATTGCGCCGCCCTGGAGGAACTGACTCTGGCCGAGGGCGTGACCTCCATCGGATACAGTGCCTTTTACGGCTGTGGATCCCTGACATCCCTGACCCTTCCCGCGACTCTGCACACCCTGTCCAAGGGCGCATTCGCGCAGTGCGGGGGACTCATGTCGGTGAGCGTGGGGGAGGGACTGACTACGCTGGAGAGCCTGGCATTTGACAAATGCGTATCCCTGGTCTCGGTCACTCTCCCCGCTTCTCTGGAGATTCTGAGCGGGGACGCCTTCCGCGATTGCGGTTCCTTGCGTACCGTTGTCTATACGGGCGCACGCGAGGGATGGCGCGCTCTGACAGAGAATGCAGACCCCCTTCCCGCCGGATGCACCGTCCATTGTGCCGACGGCGCCCTGAAGCATTGAAGCAACCTACCCAAGAAAGGAAAAACACCGTTATGAAAAGAATCAGTACCCTCCTTGCCCTACTGCTCCTGATGGCCGTCATGCTCACGGCTGTGGGCTGTGAGCGGGACAAGAAACCCTCCGCGGACTCGGATACCGAGACCGTAACCGCCGCGGAGACCGAAGAAAAGAAAGATTGGGCTGACCTTCCCGCCGCCGAGGCCCTGGATCAGCTCATGGCCTTACAGGATACCGAGACCCCCTCGGATCCCTCCGACATGGAGAACGGGAAGATCGACGTGGATGTCAACATGATCGTCTGCATGACCATGGACGGTATGCAGAGCACGACCACCCTGCCCGTCAAGATCACCCTGGTCATGGATGGGGAGCGCCTGTACGTCAACGGGAATCTTCTGGGCTCCGCCGCCGAGCTGACCTACTGTGACGGTATGCTCTACATGACCTCCTTAGAGGACGTCGATGAGCTGAGCAAGCTCCGCTCCCCCATGACCCCCGAGGAATTCGGGGAGGTTGCCACCCTGTTGTTCGGTCTCGGTGAGACGGGCGGAGAGGAGGAACCCGCCGTCCCCGAGCTTCCCGGTATCGCGGATCTGAAGCCCTCGGAGCTTTTCGCCTTGGTGACGTCCGAGGTTGACAGCACGAGCGGGGAGCTCCTCATCACGGGGAAGGGCTTCAACACACGGCTCTCAACCGATCTCGCCCCCCTGCTTCAGCCCATGCTGGAGAGCATGGGACTGGTGGGAGGCGGCGAGTGGGACGAAAGCGGTGAGCTGATCACCGATCCTGCCGCTACCCTGGCCGAGGTCATCGGGCTTCTGACGGGTCTGAACGAGGAGACCATGAAGGTCACCTTCATCTTCGATAAGAACGGCACCCTCACCTCCACCGCCGTGGATATCACCTTGTCCATGGAGGAGACCGCAGAGGGTGTGAACACCAAGAGCGACCTGCAGATCAAGGGAAGCTTCTCGGTCAAGGTGGGTGGACAGACCGTTACCCCTCCCGCCGATGCAGACAGCTATGCCGAGGAGGACTGGCGGGTGATCTTCGGCATGGAGACCGCCGATATGCTGGATCTTGTACCCGATGCGGAGAACTGCGTGACCCTCTCAACGGATCCCGCCCTCCGAGAGCGGCAGATCCTCTATATCTACGACCATGCCGATGAATTTACGGAAAGCGGCGTGCTGATCCACGTGGAGGGATACCTCATCGATACCTACGTGGTGGACGAGGAGACCGCCACCCTCCCCGCCCACGTGGGAGCCCTGGAGGGTCTGATCTCCCTCCGCCGTCCCGGTGCCGAGGAGGAGGACTATACCACGGTCCTCTCCTTCCAGATCCCCGAATCCGCTAAGGGCGAGGGCTATCCCGCCGAGGGAACCTACGTCCGCGCGACCTACTGCAAGATCGAGCTGGTGGAGGAATCCGCCTTCGGAAGCTATATGTACCTCCTTTTGGCCGGCTTCACCGAGTGAAAAAATCCCCAAAGGGCATACCGCTTGTGCGGTATGCCCTTTGCGCCGTTGAGGATCAGGATTTCCGTAGAAGGCCCGCAACAGCTTTTTGTGAAAGATATCCGAAATTCATTCTGCCCCCTTGCAAAACATGAAGACATATGGTATAATAAAGCTACTGTATTCAACATTACGGAGGTATCATTATGGCAACCAACCGTTACGTCGGTCAATATCCCGTCATCGGAATCCGCCCCATCGTGGACGGCCGCCGCGGCCCCATGCAGCTCCGCGAGTCTCTGGAGCCCCAGGTCTGGGCTATGGCCGAGGCCGCCAAGAAGCTCTTTGAGGAGAATCTCTACTATTCCAACGGCGAGCCCGTGAAGGTGGTCATGGCCGACACCTGCATCGGCCGCGTCCCCGAGACCGCCGCTTGCGCCGACAAGTTCCGCCGCGAGGGTGTCAGCATCACCCTGTCGGTGACCCCCTGCTGGTGCTACGGCTCCGAGACCATGGACATGGATCCCCATACCATCAAGGGCGTCTGGGGCTTTAACGGCACCGAGCGTCCCGGTGCTGTCTACCTCGCCGCCGTCCTGGCCGGCCACGCACAGAAGGGGCTCCCTGCCTTCGGCATCTACGGCCACGAGGTGCAGGATCTGGATCAGATCACCGATATCCCCGAAGACGTCAAGGAAAAGCTCCTCCGCTTCGGCCGCGCCGCTCTGGCCGTGGCCACCATGAAGGGCAAGTCCTACCTCCAGATCGGCTCCCAGTGCATGGGCATCGCCGGCTCCATCATGGATCAGGATATGATGGAGGAGTACTTCGGTATGCGTGTGGAGTCCGTGGATGAAGTGGAGATCCTCCGCCGCATGGAGGAGGGCATTTACAACGAGGAGGAGTACCAAAAGGCTCTGGCATGGACGAAAGCCCACTGCAAGGAGGGCCGCGACGATAACCCCGAGTCGGTGCAGTTCCTCGGTGAGGATCGAAAGATCAAGTTCACCGATGAGGAAAAGGAGAAGCAGTGGGAGTTTACCGTCAAGATGTACTGCATCATCAAGGACCTCATGGCGGGCAACCCCGACCTCCCCGACGCCTTCGTGGAGGAGCGCGTGGGCCACAACGCCATCGCGGGCGGCTTCCAGGGCCAGAGACAGTGGACCGACCATTGGCCCAACTGCGACTACCCCGAGGCTCTGCTGTCCTCCACCTTCGACTATCAGGGTGCCCGCGAGCCCTACACCCTGGCCACCGAGAACGACATCCTCAACGGCATGGGTATGCTCATGATGCGCCTGCTGACCCACCGCGCCCAGATCTTCGCCGACGTCCGTACCTACTGGTCGGGGGAGGCCACCGAGCGGGTCACGGGCTACAAGCTCGAGGGCAAGGCCGCCGAGTCCGACGGTATCATCCACCTGCTCAACTCGGGCGCCGCCTGCCTGGATGCCTGCGGTGAGTGCACCGACGAGGAGGGCAACGCGATCATGAAGCGCTGGTGGGAGGTT
Source organism: Eubacteriales bacterium (assembly GCA_045577755.1). Taxonomy (GTDB): domain Bacteria; phylum Bacillota; class Clostridia; order Oscillospirales; family CAG-272; genus CAMEON01. Next base: position 44,009 of record JAZNJA010000252.1, on the reverse strand, counting down.
ACCGAGGAGGACATCGAGAAGATGACCGCGGCCACCGTGTGGTGCGAGGCGGGCTTCGACAACTTCCGCGGCGGCGGCTTCTCCAGCCACTATACCACCAAGGCAGAAATGCCTTGCACCATGATCCGCCTCAATCTGGTCAAGGGTCTTGGCCCCGTCCTCCAGATTGCCGAGGGCTGGACGGTGAGACTCCCCGACGAGGTCTCGGACAAGCTCATGGAGCGCACCAACCCCACCTGGCCCTGTACCTGGTTCGCCCCCCGCTGTGACGGCAAGGAGGGATCCCCCTTCAAGACCGCCTACGAGGTCATGATGAACTGGGGTGCCAACCACGGTGCCATCTCCTACGGCCACATCGGCGCCGACCTCATCACCATGTGCTCCATGCTCCGTATCCCCGTCTGTATGCACAACGTCCCCGAGGAGGACATCTACCGTCCCGCCTGCTGGAACGCCTTCGGCATGGACAAGGAGGGCCAGGACTACAGAGCCTGCGCTACCTACGGCCCTCTCTATAAGAACTGATCGTATCCCTTCAGAGGTGTCACGCCTGTGTGACACCTCTTTTTTGGTGGAGAAGGGAAGTGATCCCTCCTGTTGCGGTTTTAAGAAAAATACCCGAAAATGGATGCGCATCCATTGAAATATCTCGATATTTTGCCGAATCCCATTGACAAAAAAGCGTTTTTCATGTATAATGTATAAGAATATTCATGCGCAAAAACGGAAGAGCCTCAGGAATCGTGACGGTGCTTCCGACCGTGCCTCGGTACGGTCTTATGCAGAAAGGTAGATACAAATGGCGTTTTCTCTTCACGGGGTACACGTGCCCCACAGAAAAAATACCCGAAATATGCCGCCCGTGGTCATGACGCCCCCTAAGACGGTCACCATCCCCATGTCCATGCACATCGGCGCGCCCGCCAAGCCCTGCGTCAAGGTGGGGGATCTCGTGTCGGTGGGTACCCTCATCGCGGAGGCAGGCGGATTCGTTTCCGCACCCATCCACGCTTCGGTTTCGGGCAAGGTCACCAAGATCGCTGACTGTCTTCTGTCAAGCGGTCAGACCGTCCCTGCCGTGGTCATTGAGTCCGACGGCCTCATGACCCCCGATCCCGCCTTGATTCCCCCCGCGGTGGACTCCCGCGAGTCCCTCCTGGAGGCTATCAAGCAGAGCGGCGTCGTAGGCCTGGGCGGTGCGGGCTTCCCCACCCACGTCAAGTTCAACGTGGATACTGACCGCATTGAGTACCTCATCGTCAACGGCGCCGAGTGCGAGCCCTACATCACCTCGGATACCCGCACCATGCTGGATCGCACGGAGGATATGAAGCGGGCGCTGGAGGCCATGAAGAAGTACTTCGGGATCAAGAACATCGTCATTGGCATCGAGAACAATAAAAAGGAAGCCATCGCCTCCATGAGACAGCTCATGAAGGAGACCTGCGAGGGCTGTACCTTCACCGTTAAATCTCTCCCCGCCGTCTACCCCCAGGGCGGCGAGAAGGTGCTGATCTACCACACCGTGGGCCGTACCGTGCCCGTAGGCAAGCTCCCCATTGACGTGGGCTGTGTGGTGGTCAACTGCACCACCCTGGCCGCCATCGGCGAGTATCTCGCCACGGGTATGCCTCTGGTGCAAAAGTGCGTCACCGTGGACGGCGGAGCGGTCAAGGAGCCGAAAAACGTCATCGTCCCCATCGGTACTCCCCTGTCCGCCGTCTTTGACTTCTGCGGCGGACTCACCGAGGATCCCGACAAGGTGCTGTACGGAGGCCCCATGATGGGCATCACGGTTCCCGATATCGGTGCCCCCATCCTCAAGAACACCAACGCTATCCTGGCCCTCACCGCCAAGGAGACCAAGCTCCCGACGACCACCAACTGCATCCGTTGCGGCTCCTGTACCAACACCTGTCCCTTCGGCCTCGCCCCGGCGGCCATCGCCCGCGCCTATGACAAAAAGGACGCCGCCAAGCTGGAGGAGCTGTCGGTCAACGCCTGCATGGAATGCGGCTGTTGCAGCTTCGTCTGCCCCGCCAACAGACCCCTGGTCCAGACCAACAAGCTGGCAAAGGTGTTCCTGAAAGAAGAGAAAGCAAAGGAGGGAAGCAAGTCATGAATCAACCCCTGAAGCTCGCCGTATCCCCTCACATCCACAGCGGCAGAAGCACCCGCCGCATTATGCTGGACGTGCTGATCGCTCTGCTCCCCACGACCGTAGCGGGTATCGTGATCTTTGGCCTCCGTGCCCTTCTGGTGGTGGCGGTGACCGTCCTTTCCTGCGTGGGCTTTGAGGCCCTGTTCTGCCTCATCCGCAAGAAGCCTGTCACCGTGGGCGACCTTTCCGCCGCCGTCACGGGTCTGCTCCTGGCTCTGAATCTCCCCGCCAATATTCCTCTGTGGCAATGCGTGGTGGGTGCCCTCTTCGCCATCGTGGTGGTCAAGTGCCTCTTCGGAGGCTTAGGCGCAAACCCCGTCAACCCCGCCATCACCGCCCGCGTCTTCATGCTGGTGGCCTTTGGCGCCATGGCACAGGCCGCATTCCCCACGGTCGTGGATACCGCCTCCTCCGCTACTCCCCTGGCCTCCGAGACGGCCACTCCCCTGACCGACCTGCTCCTGGGTCTCCACGGCGGTGCCATCGGTGAGGTCTGCGCCGTTGCCCTGCTGCTGGGCGGTATCTACCTCATTGTCCGCCGCGTCATCACGTGGCACATCCCCGTGGCCTTCATCGGTACCGTATTCCTGACCTCCCTTTTCATGGAGGGCATGGAGGCCACCACCGCCCTGGCGGCTATTCTGTCGGGCGGTCTGCTCATCGGCGCTATCTTCATGGCAACCGACTACGTGACCTCCCCCGCCACCCCCTGGGGCAAGATCATTTTCGGTATCGGCGCGGGTCTGATCACCTTCCTCATCCGCTACTTCGGCGTGTATCCCGAGGGTGTCTCCTTCGCCATCCTATTCATGAATATCATCACGCCCTTCATCAGCTCCTGGACAAAGCATAAGGTATTCGGAGTAGGAGGTAAGAAAGCATGAAAAAGTCTGTAACAAGCACCCTCGTGCTGGTCTCCATCTGCGCCGTCATAGCCATCCTGCTGGCCCTTACCAACTCCATCACCGCTCCCATCATCCAAAAGAACCAGGAGGCCGCCGCCAACGAGGCGCTCCTGCAGGTCATGCCCGAGGGTGAGAGCTTTGAGAAGATGGATCTCTCCTCCTACGAGCTTCCCGCCACGGTAACCGAGGTCTACAAGGAGAAGAACGGCGGATACGTCGTCACCCTTACCACCACGGGCTACGGCTCAGGCTTTGTCATCATGTGCGGCGTGTCCGCCGACGGCACCGTCACGGGTACCGTCTGCCTCGCCTCCACCGAAACCCTGGGCTACGAGAAGACCTTCGGAGCCAATTTCATCGGTAAGGACGCCGCCGGCGTGGACGCCACCGACACGGTTTCGGGCGCCACCAAGACCACCCAGGCCTACAAGAACGCTGTCAAGGACGCCCTGAACACCGCCATCATCCTGGGCGGCGGCTCGGTGGATCTCCGTGATCCCGCCCAGATCCTGAACGATAACCTCTCCGCCGCCCTGCCTGCCGGTGAGGGTAAGTTCACCAAGCTCTTCATCGCTGATGCCGACAACAACTTTGACTTTATCTACGCGGCTGATAACGGTACAGGATACGTCTACGTGATTGAGGATCGTTTCATTGGCATGGATGCTGAATGCAACGTGACGGTGGAGGGCGTGTCTGCTGAGGATGCAACCCTTGCTCAGAGCAAGGCCGCTCTTGCTTTGTCTCAGACTACACTGGATACCACCGACACCGGAATCAATAAGAATGTTACCAGAGTCCAGATGACCGCCGACGGGAACTATCTCATCAACGTCAACGGTCTCGGCTTTGCCTATTTCGGCGACGAGAGTATGTATCAGCCCGGCAAAGAAATCCCCATTGAAATTTGCGTGTTACTTTCTCCCGATGGAAAAATACTGAAGTGTCTCACGGTTTCTCAGGAGGAAAGCGGAGGATACGGAGCTTTTTGTGGCGACGAAGCCTATTACAGCCAGTTTAACGGCAAGACCGAGTCCGACTACAAGGACGTCGACGCCATCGCGGGCGCGACCCTCACCACCAACGGCTACCTGAAGGCCATCGAGCGAGCCTTCGAGGCCCTGAACACCCTGAAAGGAGGAAGCAACTGATGAAAAAGAATAGCTGCTTGTCCGTCCTCTGGAAGGGCATCCTCAAGGAGAACCCCGTGTTCGTCCTGATCCTGGGTACCTGTCCGACCCTGGCTACCACCACCAACGTGGCGGGTGCTTTCGGCATGGGCATCGCCGCTCTGGCGGTGCTGGTCTGCTCCAACATCCTCATCTCCCTGCTCCGCAAGATCATCCCCGACAGCGTCCGCATCCCCTGCTATATCGTGGTCATCGCGGGCTTCGTCACCATCGTCCAGATGATCGTCCAGGCCTATCTCCCCGCCCTTTACGATATGCTCGGCGTCTACCTCCCCCTGATCACGGTCAACTGCATCATCCTGGGCCGCGCAGAGATGTTCGCGGGCAAGAACTCCGTGGGCAAGTCCGCCCTGGACGGCATCGGCATGGGCATCGGCTTCACCCTGGCTCTGGTGGCCATGTCCACTATCCGCGAGGTCCTGGGCAACGCCTCCTTCGCCGGGATCGCCATCCCCGCCCTGGAGCCATTCAAGATCGCCTTCCTGGTCAAGGCCCCCGGCGGTATGCTGGTCTACGGTATGCTCATCGCCCTGGTCTACGCCATCACCAGCGGCAAGGCTCCCCTGAAGAAGTCCTTCTCCTGCGCGGGCTGTCCCAACGCCGCCCTCTGCCAGACCGGCAGCTGCGAAGAGGCTCCCGCCGCCGCTGAATCCACCGAGAAAGGAGATGCACAGTAATGGAAATGTTCAAGTCCCTCATCGTGATCCTGCTCTCCTCGGTCCTGGTCAATAACTACGTCCTGGCCCGCTTCCTGGGCATCTGCCCCTTCCTGGGCGTCTCCAAGAAGCTGGATCAGGCCACCGGCATGGGTATTGCGGTCACCGCCGTCATGCTCCTGGCCACCGCCGTGACCTGGCCCATCCAGTACTTCCTGCTGGATAAGGTGGGCCTGGGCTATATGCAGACCATCGTCTTCATCCTGGTCATCGCCTCCCTGGTGCAGATGCTGGAGCTGCTCCTGAAGAAGTTCTCTCCCTCCCTGCACAAGGGCCTGGGCGTGTACCTGCCCCTGATCACCACCAACTGCGCCGTCCTGGGCGTGGCCATCAACAACATCACCGACGGCTACAGCTTCATCGAGTCTTTGGTCAGCTCCCTGGGCGTGGGACTGGGCTTCCTTCTGGCCATGGTCCTGTTCTCGGGTCTGCGCTCCCGCATTGATGAGACCAATATTCCGAGACCCTTCCGCGGCCTGGCCGTTACCCTCATCGCCGCCTCCTTCATCTCCCTGGCCTTCATGGGCTTTGCGGGGATCGTGGACGCGATCTTCGCGTAAGGAGGTGCCGAGACTATGGATTTCATGAGTATTCTCGTCGCCTTTGGCGTGGTCGCGGGTGTCGCCCTGATCCTGGGCGTCCTGCTGGCCCTCATCTCCCACTTCTTCGCCGTCCCGGAGGACGAAAAGGTCAAGGCCGTCCGCGCCTGCCTCCCCGGTGTCAACTGCGGCGCCTGCGGCTACAAGGGCTGTGACGATTACGCCGCCGCCGTGGCCGACGGCTCCGCCAAGCCCAATCTCTGCGTTCCCGGCGCTGAGGCTACCGCCAAGGAGCTGGGGGAGATCCTGGGTATTGAGGTCGAGGCCCCCGAGGACGTGGTGGCCTACGTCCACTGCAACGGAAACTGCGAGGCCACCACCAAGAAGGCCGCCTACGAGGGCATCACCACCTGTAAGGCCGCCTCCATGCTCTACGGCGGTCCCGACGCCTGCCGCTTCGGCTGTCTGGGTCTGGGGGATTGCGCCAAGGCCTGTCCCGCCGACGCCATCTGCCTGAAGGATGGTATCGCCCACGTGGACACCTCCCGCTGTCTGGGCTGCGGTCTCTGCACCACCATCTGCCCCAAGCACATCATCTCCATGATCCCCCAGGAGACCGAGGCCGCCGTCATGTGCAGCAACACCGATAAGGGTGCCGACGCCCGTAAGGCCTGTAAGAACGCCTGCATCGGCTGTATGAAGTGCAAGAAGGTCTGCCCCCACGATGCCATCACCGTCACGAATAATCTGGCGAAAATTGATTATGATAAGTGTAAGGGCTGCGGCCTCTGCGCCGAGGCCTGTCCCACGGGCGCCATGAAGCAGGTTATCTTCCCCGATATCCCCGAGGACGTCCATCCGAGCGAGCTGATCAATCAGGATTTCGTCGAGTAATTCTATGAATCAAACCAATCAAACCACCAAGCCCACCGCCCACGGCGGTGGGCGTAAGTTCAGAAACGACCTGCTCCTCATCGCCGCTATCCTGGCCGCCGTGGCCGTCGCGGCGCTTTGCCTGTTTCTCCTGCGGGGGGAGGGAAGCGCAGTACGGGTAGAGGTGGACGGCACCCTTATGGGTACCTATCCCTTGTCGGTGGACCGCGAGGTGAGGATCGTCACAGGGGCGAACCGGGAGGAGCTGAACCTCCTCGTCATCAAGGATGGCAAAGCCACCGTCACCACCGCCACCTGTCCCGACGGCATCTGCGCCGCCCACAAGCCCATCTCCCGCGAGGGAGAGAGCATTGTCTGCCTGCCCCATAAGGTGATTATTACGGTCATCGGCGGGGAAGAGGCACCCGATGTGATCGCGTGAATTTGGGTTTATCCCGCATCCGAAGGGTGCATATCGAGCCGCGAGAGCGGCATATCGAGCCGCGAGAGCGGCATATCGAGCCGCGAGAGCGGCATATCGAGCCAAAGGCATATCGAACTCCCAAAGGGGGTATATCGACAAAAGGTCGTATGTCGATATGTCCCTGCGGGACTCGATATATGCCTTACGGCATTCGATATGTCCCTGCGGGACTCGATATGCGCTTCGCGCGAGATAAGATCTTACCGACAAGCCCAAATTTTCAACAACCACTCATCCCCCATTTCCCCGAAAGGAGGCCCCCCATGAAGCACCCTGCCAAAAAGCTCGCCCTGCTGGGCCTCTGTACCGCCATCGCCATGGTGCTGGCCTGGGTGGAAAGTCAGCTTCCCCCGCTGACCACCGCCGTCCCGGGCATCAAGCTGGGACTCCCCAACGTCGCCATCATCTTCATCCTCTACCGCTTTGGCTGGAGGGAGGCCGCCGCCGTTTCCTTCGTCCGTATCCTGGCCGTCTCCCTCATCTTCAATCCCGCCACTCTCCCCTACAGCCTGGCGGGAGGTTTTTTGAGCCTTTTGGGGATGTCACTTCTGAAAAAGACCGGGCTCTTTTCGGTCACGGGCGTCAGCGTGGCGGGAGGAGTGCTCCATAACGTAGGTCAGATCCTCATGGCCATGCTCCTTTTGAGCACGGCGGGGCTGGGCTACTACATGATCGTACTGGCGGTCACGGGCATCGTATCGGGTGTTTTTGTTGGTCTTTGCGGTAGTTTCGCGGTCAAACGGGTGCGGATTCGGTGATTCCTACAAAATGCAAAAAATAGCCCAAAAAAGTCATATGAAAGCCATTGACAAATATGACTTGATGTGATACAATCTATCTGTATGTAAATACGGAAATCCATGAAAAATCAAGGAGAATACTCATGAAAAAGCTTATCTGCATTGTTCTCAGCATTCTCATGCTCACCGCTGCCTTCGTTGGCTGTGAGAAGGCTCCCGCCACCGTGAAGATGGGTCTGGGTGTCTACACCGCAACCCCCACCACCGCCGACGCCTCCGAGGACAAGGACGGTCAGGGTAAGGTTGCCATCACCGCCGCCGTCATCACCGTGGATGCCGAGGGTAAGGTCGTGGCCTGCCAGCTGGACACCGCCGACCTCACCGTGAAGTTCACCGCTGACGGTAAGGCTGTAGCAAACGATGGCTTCAAGACCAAGTACGAGCAGGGCAAGGACTACAACATGGTCACCTACGGCGGTGCCGCCAAGGAGTGGTTCGAGCAGGCCGATGCCTTTGAGGCATTCGTGGTCGGCAAGACCCTGGACGAGATCAAGGCTCTGGTCGCCGAGGGCAACAAGGGCAACTCTGACGTGATCGCCGCAGGCTGCACCATCATGATCCACGAGTTCGTGGGCGCCATCGAGAAGGCTTTTGCGAACCTGACCGATTCTGCCGCTACCGCCGAGTCCGCCCTCAAGCTGGGCATGAACGTGGAGCAGACCACCGCCGACGCCACCGAGGAGAAGGATGGCTCCAACCAGGTCGAGACCACCATCTTCGCCGCCGCCGTGGATGCCGAGGGTAAGGTTCTGGTTGCCGCTTCCGACTGCGTTCAGGTCAAGTTTACCTTCAACGCAACCGGTGCTTCTACCCTGGACACCACCAAGACCATCTCCTCCAAGCGTGAGGCCGGTGCCAATTACGGCATGGTCGCCTATGGTGGCGCCGCTAAGGAGTGGTTCGAGCAGGCCGATGCCTTCAACGCTCTCTGCGTGGGCAAGACCGCCGCTGAGATCAAGGCTCTTTGCGCCGCTGACAACTACGGCACCGACGAGGTCAAGACCGCAGGCTGCACCATCCTGGTCAACGGCCTGACCAAGGCCGCCGCCAAGATCGGCTGATCCACAACCAAACGAAACGGGGGGCTCAGCCTCCCGTTTTTGCACACGGAGTATTTCATGAAGTCCAAACTATTATGTGTTTCGCTGTCGATCTGTCTGCTTTTGGGCGGTCTTGGCCTGTCTGCCTGCAGCCCAAAGCCCTCCTCCTATTCCGCGCACTCCTTTGATTATTTCGATACCGTCACCACGGTCACGGGCTATGCCGAAAGCCGTGAGGCCTTTGACGAGATCGCCAACGGTGTGCTGGCTGAGCTGCGGGAATACCACCGCCTCTTCACCATCTACCACCGCTTCGACGGCCTGGAGAATCTCTGCACCGTCAACGAGCTGGTGGATGGCAGCCACCGTACCGTGCGGGTGGATCGACGCGTCATCGACCTCTTGCTCTACGCCAAGGAGATGCACGAAAGGACGGGCGGCCGCGTCAATATCGCCATGGGCAGCGTCCTGTCTATCTGGCACGACTACCGTACTCTTGGCATGAGCGATCCCGCCTCCGCTGAGCTGCCTCCCATGGAGGCCCTCAGAGAAGCCGCCCGCCATACCAGCATGGAAAGCCTGATCATCGACGAGGAGAACTGCACCGTTCACATTTCCGACCCCGCCATGACCCTGGACGTGGGGGCCATCGCAAAGGGCTACGCCGTGGAAATGGCGGCGCGGACCCTGGAGGCGCGGGGGATCAGCGGATACGTCATCAACGTAGGGGGGAACGTACGCACCGTAGGCGTCAAGGGAGACGGTGCGCCCTGGGTAGCGGGGATCGAGACCCCCTTCGAGGAGGCCGAGGAGCCCTACATCGCCTACCTTCACCTGGTTGGGGAATCCTTGGTCACCAGTGGCTCCTATCAGCGATACTACCTGGTGGACGGTAAGCCCTACCACCATATCATTGACCCCGAGACCCTCATGCCCGCCGTGGGCTTTACCTCAGTCTCCGTGCTCACCAAAAGCTCCGCCGATGGTGACGCCCTATCCACAGCCCTGTTCTGCATGACCTACGAGGAGGGCGTGGCCCTGGTGAACGCCCTTCCCGATACCGAGGCTGTCTGGGTATTGCCCGACGGGACACAGCTCTATTCACAGGGCTTTGAGGAAAGAAAAGTAGACGTATCCTGAAAAACGCAAGAAAAAGAGGGTGCCTCACCTACGGTGAGACACCCTTACTTTACGAATTGGAGGCGTTGGGCGCGTTTTTGCGGAAAAACCGCATGATGACCAGCACCAGCACCGTGCCCAGAAGAGGGAACAGGGCGCAGACAAGCATTCCTGCCTTAAGGCCGATCTGTTCAGGTGCCAAGCCCGTTCTGAAGCTTAGATCCGCGGCTAGAGAGGAGACCGAGACCTTGTCGACAACGATGCCCAGCAGTTGGGGGGCGATGGAGGCACCCAGATCCCCGCCCGCCGCCATAAGCGCGTAGGCGGCCACACTCACGTGGGGGATATTCTCCTCCATCATGATGAGCGTGCCGGGCCACAGCATGGCGGTGAACAGACCCGTCAGAATACAAGCGACAAAGGCTACGGCGGTGCTGCGCGTCAATCCAACGGTGAGGTAGCAGAGAGTCGCTCCCGCCATCCCGATGAAAAGAACCCCCATGATACGCTTGCCAAAGCGGGCGTAGGCGATGCGGGCCAGACCCAGAAGAATGGCGAAGGCCGCCACACCCAGAATATCGCCCAGGGCCTTGTCGATGCGCAGGGCGTTTTCCATAAAGCCCGAGATCCAGTTACTCATGGCGTTCTCGGCGCAGCTGCCTAAGAAAATACACCCAACGCAGAGGGCCATAGCCAGGGCACGGCGTTTGGTGCCTCCCTGAGCGGTGCTGTCGCTCTGCAGATCCATATCGGGCATGGGCGAGACCATGAACAGGATCGCGGGGATCACGGGCAGGCAGGCCAGGATCCATACCAGTACCTGCCAGCGCTCGTTGCCGAACACCCGCAGAAACAGGGTGCTAAACAGCACCATGGCAAAGACACCGAAGGCGTAGAGGGAATGGAGGGCGCTCATATCCCTTTGAGGATTGTCCGAGGGCATAGCGGCGATGGTGGGGCTGAGCAGTACCTCCGATAGTCCGGCCGAGACCGAGAAAATCACGGTACCCAGCAAAAGCCCGACGTAAGCGAACCGAGGCATGAGGGTGGGAATGAGGGCATACAGCGCAAGGCCCAGGGAGGTAATGAGAGGCATCAGCCGTACCACCCGTTTGGTGTTGAAGTATTTGGTAAAGAAGGTAAAGATGAGATCGATCCCCAGCTGGGTACAGAAATTGGTCAGAACCAGGGTCCCGAGGAGGGTATAGGATATGCCGTAGGTCTCCCGAAGGGTAACGAACAGAAGCGGGGGGACGCAAAAGATGGAGGACATGGTGAAATAAGCCGCGTAGCAGGCGAATCGGGTTCGTTTGAAATTCGTGGTCATGGCAGCACTCCTTACGGGTGGGGAAATTCACACCAACATTATAGTATATTCCGCGGATTTTGTCAAGGGGGCGGAGGACATAAAGGGGAAAAGGACGGATAACAGAGAATTCCGGCAATATGGTCCGCGGCAGGGGGACACTCTTGACAAACGGCCCGGTGAATGGTATAATGTGGAGGAGAGGAGGAGAGGGACCGCCCGGCGTTCCGTCCTTCCATCCTCCCAAATCCCGCTTTATGGAGGCTTCCCATGAGACTATGCGTTCCTCTCCCCTGTCACTTTTCCCTGAACAGTACCCAGGAGATCATCTCAGCGATCCGTACCGTGGCCGCCCTTGGCTACGACGCGGTGGAGGCCTACGACTGGCACGGCTTTGATCCCAAAGAAATCAAGCCCGTGCTTGAGGAGTGCGGTGTGGAGCTGGTCAGCCTTTTGGTCATGGAGACCCGTATGACTCATCCCGCTTACCGAGAGAACTGGCTCAATGCCCTGAAGGAGGCCTGCGAGGCCGCCTCCCGCCTGGGTACCAAGCGGCTCATTACCCAGGTAGGCCCCGACACAGGTGCTCCACGAGCGCGGCAACACGAAGCCATCGTGGAGACCTTCCGCCTGGCCAAGCCCATCCTGGAGGACTACGGCATAACCGTCATGCCCGAGCCCCTCAATATCAAGGTCAACCACCCGGGCTACTACCTCACCACCGCCGCCGAGGCCTTTGACATAGTCCGCGAGGTGGACTCCCCCTACGTCAAGGTTATCTACGATATCTACCATCAGCAGATCACCGAGGGGGATATCATCCCCACCGTTACCCACAATCTGGATCTCATAGCCCACCTCCATGCCGCGGGCCACCCCGGCCGACATGAGCTGTGGTACGGGGAGCTGAACTATCGGTATATCTTTAAAGCCATCGACCAGGCAGGCTACACGGGAGCCTGCGGTCTGGAATACAGCCCCCTGGAACCCGTTGAGGAGAGCCTGCGAAAGGCTAAGCAGACCTACGGAGGTAAGGCATGGTGAAATCACAAGCTACGCACAGGGGAGGCCGCGACCGCAAAGGAGTCGGGCTGATCAAGTGGCTGCTGCCGGCGGTCGTGCCGGTCCTACTGACGGCTTTGGTGTCCTGCGATATCCTTCCCGGCCCTCCCGCCGACACCCTGCCTCCCGCCGAGACCGTTACGAAGGAGACGACCGAGACCTCGACTCATATCGATACCGAGGAAGAGACCGTCATGCCCCCCGCACAGACCTCTTCCGATGAGTCCTGTGCGGCCACCGATGAGGATCCCTCACAGGACGTCGAAACGGACAGCTCCGCCGACACCGAGACCGCGCCGGAGGTGACTACGTTTCCGGAGGTCCCACCGTGCCCCCATACTCCCGTACCCGTCCCGTCGGTACCCTCAACCTGCACCGAGGCGGGCAAAACCGAGGGCGCAGTCTGTGGAGACTGCGGTGAGATCCTGAGAAACCCCACAGAGATCCCTCCCACAGGTCACGCTTACACCGCCTACCTGTGCGGGATCTGCGGCCACCGTGCCACCTGTCCCACCCCCGCCTTCAACGAGAGCGGTGAGCTGACTCACCCCTTCGGTGAAAGCCTGACCCTCACCTGGCAGGAGGCTGACGGTCTTTATCCCGTTGTCTACACCCTGACGGTGACCGAGGAGGGCGGCGAGGAAGCAACCATCCTGGCGGATACCGACGCCACCTCCCATACCCTGATTCTCCCTGCGGAAGGGGCCACCTACACACTCCGACTCTACGCGCTCTACGCTGAGGAGGGGCATGGAGTTCCCGAAACCGCCCAAGCTCCGGCCGAGCTGAAGGTATACGTCCCCATGCGCCACCCACTGGAGCCTCCCGCCTTCATCACGGGTACGCGCATAGTCACCTACGTCGGTAAGCCGGTGACGGTCACCTGGAATTCCCCCGAAGAGGATGGCCTCTATACCTACACCACTATACTCCGCACGCCCGAAGGAGAGGAAGCGCTTCGGTTGACGGACGGCGAGAGCTCCGCCGTCACACTGGGAGCCGATCTTCTGACCCGTGAAGGCACCTACACCCTGTCGGTGACCGTCAGCGACCCCCTGGGCAAGTACCGTGACAGCGAGGCCGCTACCCTGGAGATCCTGGTCAAGCCTGCCGAGGCCGAGCTGGAGGAGGCCTTCCGCGATCCGGAGCGCTACCATTCCGATTACTTCTACGAATATCTGGGTACCAAGCCCAACGCCGCCGCCCTGCAGAGCTTCTACAAGGATGTCCACAGCGAAATGACCGCCTTCCACACCCGAATGGACTATGCGAATACGGTCAAGCTGTCCGATGGCTCCGTCCGCTACTACGCCGCCAAGATGGACTACAAGCGGTACGGTCTCACCCTGGAGGAGGCGGCATCGGTGCGGTTCTGCTACGTCTACGACCACCCCCTGTTCTACTGGGTGTCCAATTTCTACGTATACAGCTCCACTCATCTATACTTCTGCATCGACGAGGCGTACGCCGACGGAGAGGATCGCGCCGCCTGCAACGAGATCGTCTACAGCGGTGCCGCCGAGATGGCCGCGTCGGTCTATGGCGAGGCCTCACCCTACCGTATCGCCCTGGCCTACTATGAAATGCTTCTGGCCACCGCCGACTACGCCTACGAGGAGGACGGAGAGACTCCACGGGACGATCCCTGGGCCCACAATATCATCGGGCTTTTCGATAAGGACCTCCGCGGCGTGGTCTGCGAGGGCTTTGCCGAGGCCTACAGCCTCATGCTGAATTTCCACGGGGTGGATTGCATCCAGGTCCCGGGGCTTTCCCGCGGCGTTGGTCACCTTTGGAATCTGGTACGCATGGACGACGGCCAATGGTACTGGTGCGACATCACCTGGGACGACAAAACCCACTCCCCCTTGGGTACCGACTACAAGTATTTCCTCGTCACCGACACGCAGGACGTCCTCTACTACTACGTCCGCGACGGTATCGAGGCGGGGTATGATTACACCTTCACAGGCTCCGCCACCTTTATGGACGACCATACGGTGCGGTGGGATCCCCAGCTCACTCTGGATATGTCCGACGCCATCCCACCCCGTGCCGAGAGCCCCTACAAGGGAAGCGATCCCACCTTGCGTGAGATCTTCCGTGTGGAGGGCATGACCTACGCCGTCGTGGGCTATAACCAAGTCCAGCTGGTGGAGGTAACAAGCGGAAGACAGCTCACCGTCCCCGAGACCGTCGCCTATGGCGACCGCCTCTACACCGTCGTATCCATCGGTCTCATCAGCGAGGACGGCATCTACATGAAGGGCCGCCTCCTCCCCCTGTTCACCACCTCCGTGTATATCCCCAAGACCGTCCGCTACGTCTGGGACAACGCCCTGTCAGGGCTTCTGGTCACGGTCACGGTTGACCCCGGGAATCCGTACTATACGGTGAAAAACGGGCAGCTTGTGGCGAAGGGGGGATAGTTGAGATTCATATTGGGGTTTATCGGGCTGACAGAAAAGAGTGCCTCACTTCTCGTGATGACTCCCCCACCCGCTTCGCGGGAGCCCCCTCGGAGAGGGAGCCTTTTGCCCAGACCCGCGGAAATTCGTTATCCGACAAGTGATTTTGCCCCGCGCTCCTAAGGCTCCCTCCGGGAGGGAGCTCCCGCCCGCAGGCGGGTGAAGGAGTACGCGTGCATAGCGGTTTTATCCTTGTTTCGGTTAACAAACCCACCGCCAAACCCAAATTTGACCTCAACTATAATCAAAAGAGCAGACCTCCCCAAAAGGGAAGCCTGCTCTTTTTTTTGCCTAAAAGAGGACTATGAGATCAAGGAGTCACCTCAACCCCGCGGATCACCGCCATGACGCAGAGCCCGTCGGCGTCCTCGTTGGGCACCAGAGCGAAGACCACGTCAACGGTCTGCCCCGCGAAGGCGGAGAGGTCGGCGCATACACCCGAAGGAATATTCTCCGAGCCCTGGAACACGATCTTGTCGGGATGGGTGGCCACGTCGTAGCCCGTGGAGGAGAAGAACTGCTTGGCGGAATCGTAGATGCCGGGATTGCCCGTCACGTCGGAGAAGCCGCCTCGGTTGTACAGGGTACACTCGTTCCAGGTCTTGCCGCCGTCAGCGGTCCACATATACTTGTCAATACCGCCCTCGGCGATGGCCCAACCCGCCAGAGCCAGCTTACCGCCGTCCACGGTGGTGTTCTTGTAGTCGATGAAGTCCAGAGGCTTGTCGGTGTTGGTGCCGCGGGAGTTATAAGGACCGTCTCCGTCGCCGTGACCGTTGATGAAGTCGATCATGGAGGCGTAGCGCACGTCGGAAACCGTCCAGCCCGAGGTGGGATCCACGTAGTAGCCCGGGCTGGTGCTGTCGTCAGCCTCGGGGGCTTCGCCTGTGGAGAAGTCGATGGTGCCCGCGATGGCGCCGCCCCTGTAGATCTCGCCCACACCCTTGGTGTTGAGTCGGCAGATATCCTCCAGGCTGTCGGCCAGACCCAGGTAGGCGATATCCACGTAGGTCTCGGGGGAGGTGGTGACGTTGAAGACGTCAAAGCGGACGTGGAGCGCGGTGTAGGAGCCGGAGGAGTCGGCCTCAAAGGTGGGCAGATGCTGATCCGCCACGTCCACCAGCAGCACGTGCCAGCTCCCGTCAGCGATCAGCTCGTTGACGTGGAAGCTGTCCCCCGCGTGGGCGCTGTGATGCTCGGTGCTGATGAAGAACTCGAAATTCACCTTCTCGGAGTTCTCCTTGGGCAGACGGTACTTTACCGCCAGATACTGACCCGTGGGGCTCATATCCGAGTTGGAGTAGGCCTGGAAGAAGGCCTCGCTTGCGGCGTCCCCGGGGCCGTAGAGACGGACGTAGGTCTTATCCTCGGAAAGCTCGGCCTTACCGGGGAAGTTGGAGGTCTTGGTGGCCTGAAGCAGGACCTCGGCCTCGTGATAGACGTTCATGGAGTTGGTGAGGATATCCTCCTCGGAGCCTGGCCAGCCCGCAAAGTCGGATTCGGCCACGATCCTGAAGGTGCGGCTCTCGGCGCCGTCCATGTTGAAGGCGAAGGCGTAGGAGTAGGTGCCGTTTCGGTCGTAGTAGATGGCGTAGCCGTCGTAGTAGTGGGCGTGGCCCTTCTTGTCGGGGGTCTTGGAGGAGTTGATCGTCAGCTCCACCCACTTGCCGTCCACCTTCTCATAGACCACAGGCGCGGTCATCTTCTCAAAGCCGTACACGCGGACGGCCTTGTTGTTGGAGCCGCCCGAGATAGTGAACTCGGCGGACTTACCATTGGTGGACTTGACCTTGGGCAGATACACGCTCTCCATAGCTTCGCCGTCCTGCACCGTCAGCTTCAGACCATTCACGCAGGTATTCTCCCGCATTCTCTGCATATTGGAATCATCTGTGGAGTTGTAGAAGCCCCAAGGGGAGATGATGAGGCAGAGCTTCATGGTGTCGCCCTTCTTGAGGGTGACGGCATCCAGATCCAGGGACAGGCTGTATCGGGCGTTGGCGCCCACCATGACAAAGCCCGCGTCGCACTTCTGACCGCCGATGGTGAAGTCGGAATCGTAGATCATGAAGCCCAGGTTGACGTTGTTCTTCTCCCAGCCCGAAGCGGCGTTGCCCAGATCGTACAGAGCCACGTAGGGGAAGAGATCGCCCAGCTTGAGCACCTCGGGGGTGTCCTTCATGTTGGTGTTGCCGTGGACGATCTGGTTGCCCTCACCCACATAGCCGATCTTGCGGTATTTGCCCGCGTAGCCCTCCAGGGAGTAGAAGGAGAAATCGTGGGAGAAGTCGGCGATGGAGATATCCTCCAGCACCTCGTAGTGGATCTCGTAGTAGGCCCGCAGCTCGTCGGTCTCGGGCATCTCCAGGTGGTTGTAGGAGACCTTGATGCGGCCGTCGTCCGAGATATAGTCCATCTTGACGTCGGTGTAGACGGGACCCGAGGAGAGAATGGTGTTTTGGTAGTTCTCGGTGGCGGCGTAGCTTCCGTCCTTGTCGGTGTACTGGAGGAAATACTGGTAGCCGCCGTGGGTGTGCTGGGGCTGATTGCCGTAGCCCTCGCCCTCGGGCAGCTCGAACCAGTAGGGCATGGACATGGAGCGGAAGTCGGGGAGGGTCCAGAGATCGCGGGCACCGTACAGAGGGCTGATACAGCTGGTCTCGGTGGTACCCAGGGACAGATGATAGTAGGGCCAGAAGAACTGGATGGAGGAGAGCTGCTTCAGAGGCACCAGACCCCAGTTCATGTAGAGGTTCAGCACCGTCAGCTCGGTGGTGGCACCCGCCTTCACCGACACGGGGAAGTAGGCCTCGGAGTAGGAGGGATCGCCGGGATCGAAGATAGGCTCCTCGTTCTCGCCCTTGAAGTTCTTGTAGATCATGACGGGGATGGGCAGGAGCATATCGTTCTTGTCCAGGACCAGGGCGTTCTCGCCACAGCCACCCGTGAAGTAGGTGTAGACGTAGATGTTGCGGTCGGTGTCCCCACCCTGGACGGTCACGTCGGAGGAGTAATGACGGTTCTGCTCGGTGAAGAAGGGCTCGTTGAAGCCGGTGCCGCCGATGTTGAACTTGTAGGCACCGCGGAGCACGTCGTAGCCCGCGTAGGAGCTACCACTGACCGTCTCCAGAGGATGCCGCTCGAACTCGGCCTCGCGGAGGAAGTTGGCGAAGTCATGAGTTTGCTCGGTGTAGAGGCGGTGACCCATGTAGAAGTCGTCGGCGGTGGTATTGGGATCGAAGCGGATCACGCCGTCCTCGGGCCTTGCGGTCTGGGTGACGGTATAGATACCCTCCGCGAGAGTCACCTCCAGCTTGCCGCTGTTCTCGTGGGGCAGGAGGATGAAGCCCAGGATACCCGCGTCGGTGATATCGAAGGCCAGATACTCGCAGGTGGCGAAGTCCACGCCGTCAAGAGACTCATGAGTCCCCTTGGCGTCCTTGACGATGAGCTTGGCCACCTTGTCGGCGGGAATGCTCGTGATCATGCCCAGCCCGTCGATGCCCGAGATCTCCTCGGTGGCGACGAAGTGGAGCACCTGGTTCATCTTGTCGGAGTAGGTGTGGAAGGTGCGGTCGAGAAGCAGAGCGGGAGCCTCGGTGTTGAGCTTGACCGCCTTGATGTCCTTGATCTGGATCTGCTCGCCCTCGCTGCCGATATCGAAGCGCAGGGAGGTGACGATGCCAAAGTAGTCCTCCACGGTGTTGATGGCCACGGTGTAGGTGTTCCACTCGCCGTTGGCCTCCAGATCGAAGCGGACCTGTTGCTCGGAGCTGTGGCCGTTGCGGTCGCCCGCGATGAAGTAGAGGTAGCCCTCGCTGCTGGAGGCGGCCTTCACCGAGAACTGCACCGCGTTGTACTCCTCGGCGGGGAAGCAGAAGCCCTCCTTGCTCTTGTTGAGAGGGGTGTAGACGTAGGGATCGACGCCCGTGGCGGTGTAGGTGATGACCCCATCCTTGACCGAGAACTCTCTCACGTCGTGGTTCTTGATGGAGGCTTTATTGATTATGAAATCCATCTCCTTGACCACGCTGGAGCCGCCCATGAAGTTCTGCCCCATGATGTGGGCGTCGTAGTAGTAGTAGCCCAGGCGGTAGAGGTTGGTATGGGGAGCGGCGGTGGACTGGGAGGCCATGTAGGTCTTGCCGTTCTCCATGCGGACGAAGACGTCCATGGTGTTCTCCAGGTAGACCTTCCCGTCGGGGGTGGTCAGGGCAGTCACCAGATTGTCCTTGGAGGAGGAGAGGGCGTACTCCAGGGCCATATTCCGGTTCTCAATGCGGTAATGGGTGCGCTTGGGGTTGGCATAGTAGGCCCGGACACCGTTGGAGAGTCGGTTGGACAGCATGATGGTGTCGGCGTAGGGGCCTGTCAGGGTAGGCTCGATCACGGGCTCGTCCTCCTTTTCGGTGTCTTTTTCGGTACCCTCCCCGGAGCCGTCGGAATCGGTCTCGGAGGGGGAGGTGGGGGTATCGGTGGCTTGCCCCGAGGTGTCGGTGTCTCCGCCGCCTTGACGGCAGGAGGTCAAGGCTCCTCCCAGGGTCATGGTCAGGCATAGGGTCAGGATCAGCAGACGTTTGAGTTTCATGGTATCAGCTTCCTTTCAGCGGACAGAGCCGGAGATTACCTATATTATACAATGGGAGCGCTTTTTTGTCAACCGATACGGGCGATTTTCACAAATATCGGCATATTGCCGAAAGGGGGGAGAATGGAGGAGAAATTGCAGTTTATCGGTCCGTTCCCTTGCCTTCCCCATGCGGTGCCATCCGCGTGCGGATGCGGGGGACCGCGAAGCGGTGGATGAGGAGAGCACTTGTAGGCCAGCGTTCCGGGTGAGCAGCTAACTTTCCTACCGCTTTTCGGATTTCAGAAACCTCAAAAATACAGTTGTATCAACCATTTTGGCGAGCATATCCGTATGGTTGTAGGAACGTAATTGTAATCCCAATAAGTTGGGTTACAAATGCTCTCCTCATCCACCGCTTCGCGGTCCCCCTTCTCCGCTGGAGAAGGCAAAGGACGTGGCAACCCACCGATAAACCCAAATTTGAAAAAAAAAGGATACCCGCGAAAAGCAGGTATCCTTTGGAGAATACGATCAGTTGTTATCGAAATTCAAACTGTTGACGACCTTCCCGTCCTCGGTAATGACCGACAGCACACAGCCGGCCCAGAAGGTCTTGTTATTCCAGTTGCAGGCGGCCAGCTCCAGGGTGACCTCCTGACCCGCGAACTGCTTCAGGAAGCCGTACTGCTTACCGCTGGAGCAGTACAGGGTGACCTTGTTGCCGCTTGCGTCGGTCAGGTTGCAGTTGGTGTAGTAGGCGGTCTCCTGGAAGTTGACGGTGGCCTTCACCACGAAGACGGTGGTGGAGTAGTCCACGGTGACGTCCAGATTATGGAAATCAGCCAGAGTCTTGTCGGTAACGAAGAGGGAATCGTCGTAGGCGTGCTGACCGTAGTAGTTGGCGATGACGGTAGCCCCCGTAATGGCGGTCTGACCCGCGTGACTGCCCTCATTGTTGTGGAACTTGTCCCGCTTACCCTTGATGACGATCTCCTGGCCGATCTCAATATCGGCGAAGATGGCCACGTCGTTGACGATGACGGCAATCAGACCCGTCTCGTCGATGAGGTAGAAGCCGTTGCGGTTGACCAGGGAAGGACCGACGATGCCCTTGACCGAGATCTCCTCGCCCAGCTCGGACTGGATAGCGTCCTGCACGTTGGTGGCATCCATGACGGCGGGATCCACCACGGTGATCTCCAGAGTCTCAGAGGCGGACTTGCCATTGTAGGTCACAGTCACGGTGACGGTCGCCTTGCCTGCGGCGAGACACTCCATGACCAGCTTGCCGTCGGTGTTGACGAACTTGACCGAAGCCTCATTGGAGGAGCTGTAGGTCACGGTAGCGTTCTCAAAGCCCAGGAGAGAGGAGGAGACAGAGGTGGGGACCTCCATGAAGGGGTTGCCCGTGTACTCGGTCTTGAAGAGATCCATAATATGGTACTCCAGCACGTACTCGGGAGCCTTGCTTGTGTCAAACTTGTAGCCCTCGTCGATCACGGCCACGGGGAGGAAGCGGAAGTTGCAGGAGGTGCCGGTGGACTTGGCGTTGAGAGCGGTGATGTAGACGGTGCAGATCTTGCCGTCGAAGGCGCGGAGCCACTCGAAATCATTACCGTTGCACTGGGAGTAGGTGTAGTTGCCGGTCTCGCCGTCGATGTCGAAGAAGTAGTAGTTGGTGAAGCCGTTACCGGGAACCTCCTTGACCAGAGCGTTGACCTTGAAGATCTGGGTGGTGATGTCCTCGGTGACGGGGGTGTTCAGAAGCTCCTTGACGGTGATCTCGGAAACGCCGCTGAAGTCGATCTCGGAGACCTTATTGTCGTTGGAGACCAGGATGCAATCGGTGAGCTGGTTACAGCCCTTGTAGCCGAACTTCTGTGCGCCGTCGATCTCGGAGTCAAGGATCCAGTAGTCCTTGGTACCCGCTACGGTGACGGTGTTACCGATGCTGACACGCTGGGCGGAATCGCCGTCGTAGACGTAGATGGACACGCCGTTATTGACAAGGATGTAGCCGCTGGGCTTCATGCCGGTGGCGTAGGTGATGCGGGCGACGGTACCCGTGATCTTGAGGTTGGCGCCCTTCTCGGCGTCGCGGGCCTCGGAGAGGGTGGCCTCCTTGTACTGGGAGACGTCGATGTCGGCCTGGTTGTTCTTGTACTCGATCAGGCGGGCGTTCTTGACCTCCTTGGTGCCGTTGTAGTTCTGGAGGATGCAGTGGAGCAGCACCTCGTCGCCCTTGGCGGGCTTGTACTCGAACTCGGCGTAGCCGATGGAGCCGTCAGCGGAGTAGGTGCCGTAGACCGAGATGGAGCCGGTCTCGTCGGCGATGACCATAGCGCCGTAGGTGCCGTTGGTCACGGTCTGGATGATACCGCGGATGTAGTAACGCTCGGTGGAGATGAAGCCCGACTCGTTGCCGCAGAGCTCAAGCGCCTCGGCGATGGTAATGACCTGGATCTCGGGAGCAGGCTCGTCGCCGCCCTCGGTATCGGCCTCGGTGGTGTCCTCGGTGCCGGCTTCGGTGTCAGCCTCGGTACCGGGCTCGGTGTCGGCCTCGGTCTCACCCTCGGTGGGTGCCTCGGTGTCGGCGTCGGTCTCGGGGGCCTTGGTGGTGTCCTCGGTAGTCGTGTCGGTGGTGTCGTCGGGGGTGTTTCCCTTGTCACAGGCCATGAGGCCGCAGGAGAACAGCATCAGGAGTGCCAGCAGGGAAGCAAGAGCGCGGATGGAAATGGATCGCATGGCGGTCACCTCACTATAAATTTTTCTATCCTACATTATACCTGCTTTGTCATGAAAAGTCAATGTCAAAGGTAGCCGATATTTTCCGACCGCGTACGCCTCTTTCCGTCAATTTCCCAAGAGGCGGGGACAGAGGGCAACAGAAAGCCCGTGAGGGAGGAGGTGGATGGTAAGATCACCCGTTCCTTTGGCGGCAGGATCCCGAAACAGGGAGTCTACCCTTGACAAGACGGGGTGATCTGTGCTATAATGACGTGAGGATCGGAAGCCGCCGCGCCCCCCGCGGGGATGCCGTTCCATCAATACGAGGCGCTCACAAGAGTCCTCGGGCAAGGAAGTAGAATCATGTTGCATATCTTAGTCGTAGATGACGATAAGAATACCAGACTGTTTTTGCAGGCCGTGCTGGAGAACGCGGGCTTCACCGTGACCACCGCCGCCAACGGCGAGGAAGCCCTGTCCTGCATGGACCGCGCCCACGTCGATCTGGTGGTTCTGGACATCATGATGCCCAGAATGGACGGCTATGAGTTCACCCGACTCCTGCGGGAATCGGATAACGACCTCCCCATTCTCATGGTCTCGGCCAAGCAGCTCCCCGCCGACAAGCATAAGGCCTTCACAATGGGGACAGACGACTACATGACCAAGCCCATCGACGACGAGGAGATGGTCTACCGCATCAAGGCCCTTCTCCGCCGTGCCCGCATTGCCTCCGAGCGGCGCATCCGTGTGGGTCAGGTGGTGCTGGATTACGACACCTTCACCGTACGCAAGGGAGACACGGTCCAGGAGCTTCCTCAGAAGGAATTCCAGCTCCTCTACAAGCTCCTCTCCTATCCGGGCAAGATCTTTACCCGCATCCAGCTCATGGACGAGATCTGGGGGGCTGACAGCGAAACCGGCTGGGAGACCGTTACGGTCCATATCGGGCGGCTCCGCAAGCGCTTTGAGGGCTGGGAGGAATTCCAGATCGAGTCGGTTCGCGGCCTGGGCTATAAGGCGGTGAAGCGGGTATGAGCGTCAAGAAGATCCTGTCCCTGTCCACCCGAGTCCGCAATCGCGCGCGGTCCGAGCGTAAACGGCTGACTACCCTGACCCTGCTGTTAGCTCTTCTGGTCTTCTGCATCCTGGGTGCCGCCATCGGCCTGGCGGTCCTGGGGGTTTACATTCTCCGCTGGGCGGGGGTGATCGGCAGCATGGATGAGGACATGGGCCTGGCCACCGTGGTGCTGATCATGTCGGTCATCAGCCTGATTCTGGCCTGGGTGCTGATCTTCTTCAGCATCCGCATTCCCCTGCGCCCCATCCATACCCTCATTTCCCTCATGAACCGTCTGGCCCAGGGGGATTACTCCACTCGCATGGAGCCCAAGGGTATGATCGCCAACCACCCGGCTGTCACAGATATTCGGGAGAGCTTCAACAAGCTGGCCGAGGAGCTGGAGCATACCGAGGTGCTGCGCAGTGATTTCATTAACAATTTTTCCCATGAATTCAAGACCCCTATCGTCTCCATAGCGGGCTTCGCCAAGCTTCTGCGTCGGGGGAACCTGACCGAGTCGCAAAGAGAAGCCTACCTGACCTCCATTGAAGAGGAATCAAGACGGCTGTCCTACATGGCGACCAACGTGCTGAACCTCAGCAAGGTGGAAAATCAGACCATCCTGACCGACGTGACCGCCTTCAATTTGTCGGAGCAGATCCGCTCGGCGGTCCTGCTTCTGGAGGGAAAATGGATGGAGAAGAGCATTGAGCTGCAGCTGGATTTCCGTGAGTATACCGTAGAGGGCAACGAGGAGCTGCTCAAGCAGGTGTGGATCAACCTGATCGACAACGCCATCAAGTTCTCCCCGCGGTGCGGTACGGTCATAGTTGACGTCCGTGACGGCGGCGAGACCCTTTCGGTGTCGGTGAGCAACACAGGCGCCGAGATCCCCACCGAGCAGATGGGCAAGATATTCGGCAAGTTCTACCAGGCCGACGAATCCCACGCCACCGAGGGGAACGGCATCGGCCTGGCCGTGGTGAAGCGGGTGGTGGAGCTGCACGTGGGCAGCATCGAGGTCTGCTCCGAGGAGGGCATGAATACCTTCACGGTAGAGCTGCCCAAGCACGTCGTATGACCGAACCCGACCTCCGATGGACGGCCCGAGTCTTACCCGGGTAAAACTCGCAAATCACGAGAAAAAGGACAGAGAACCGAAAAATTCTCTGTCCTTTTTCGTTGTCCGTGTCGCGGCCGTCAGAAGTCAAAGCCGCATTCCCGCTTGAACTCCGCCAGGGCGTTCACGTATTCATCCCGCCCCACGGGGAAGGCCAGGCCGTGCCCCGCGCCGTGAATGGTCACGAGCTTTTTGTGCCGTCCCGTACAGGCCTCGCAGAGCCGCACGCTCATGTCGTAGGGCACGAAGTCATCGGTATCGCCGTGAGCGAATACCACGGGGATCGTACACCGCTTCATGGCCTCTATGGGGGAGTCCCCGTCCAGATCGAAATGCCCGAGAAGGCGGGCGGCCAGTCTGGCGAAGGGGTAGACCAGCACGGGAGGCAGGTGCATATCCGCCATGACCTTGGAGATGATCTCCCTGGGGGAGGTGTAGCCGCAATCCGCCAGCACGTATTGGACCTGTGGCGGCAGGGGCTGACCCGCCGTCATCATGACCGTAGCCGCGCCCATAGAGACGCCTGTGAGGATCAATCGGGAATCCTTCCCGAACTCCTTCACCGCGAAGTCGATCCAATCGCGGCAGTCCCGCTTCTCAAGAATACCGAAGGTGATCACACGGCCGTCTGAGAAGCCCGCGGCCCGGTGGTCGATGAGCAGGGCGCTGTGGCCCAGCTGAAAGGCACGCTCCACTCCGCCGCTGAGATCCCGCTCTGCACAGCCGCGGTAGCCGTGGAACATCAGCTCGATGGGCGCTCCGGGCGTCAGCTCGTAGAACTTGGCCCGAAGCGTCAGGCCGTCGAAGGACTTGATGGCGTATTCCTGATAGGGATAGGCGCGGATCATCTTAGTCCAGCCGATCATGTCCTCGCGGAAGACCTCATAGATCTCTCCGTCGGGAATGGTGTATTCGTCCTCCTTGGGATGTACCCGGGGCTTGGAATGGAACATACGGTAGTAGCAGACCAGGGTGACCGAGATCACGAAGGACAAGACCACCGAAAGCACCCCCAGCCCGATCCAGAGCCAGAGCATCTTACACCTCCGTCAAGTCGATGACCTGGGTGCCGTGGATCATGAGGTAGTGTCGCTTGACACAGCGCAGAGAGCTGATCCAGCCGCGGGTGACCACCGTGCCGAAATGACCCGTATCGTAGCCCCCGGGGCCCATGTTGTCCCAGAGCCAGGAGGGGGTAGGCCACAGGCAGTAGGTGGGCTGAATGGCGGCGTAGCAGTCGCGGTTTACACAGCCCTGACCGTGGTGGGCCATCTGGACGAAATCCGCCTTCAGCTCGGCGTGGTCCACGTCCTCCAGAAGCTGCACGCCTCCCTCGGGACCCAGATCACCCAGGAAGAGAATGCGCTTGCCGTCGGCCTCAAAGCGGAAGACGATGGAGGAATCGTTGATGGGATTGCGGACCAGGGTCTCGTCGGGGGTATGGACGACGTGGACGTTGACGGAGCCGCCGTCAAAGGCGTAGTCCTCTCCCGCCTGTACCACGATCTCGGGAGTGCCTCTCTTGGCCATCTCACCCCGCAGACCGTTCAGAAGCTCCTCGGTGGTGAACTCGTCCTGTGTGGGGGCGTGGTGGATGAGGAACTCGTCCGAGGGCAGGTGGCAGTACACGCCGTCCACCCGGATGTCGGGGTGCTCGCGGAGCAGAGTCCAGAGAGCGCCCATGTGGTCGTCGTGGAAGTGAGTGATGAACCAGGCGGTGACGTGGCCGCCCAGACCCTTGAGGTACTCGTACAGGTAAGGGGTCTCGGAGGGGAAGCCCCCGTCCACCATGAGGAGGGTGTCTCCGCTCTCCAGAATGAAGGACGTGTTGATGGTATCGGTGACCGATTTCAGAAAATGAAGCTTGGCCATAATGGTGCCTCCTGTGTGTTGAATTGCCTCCATTATACTCCCGATTCCGGGTTTTGTCAACAAATTTGGCCCGATTCGGAGGAAAAAAACAAATGCTCATTGGAGGTTGACCGAAGTTCACACTTTATTTACAATTATATAGTAAAATATTTCTGTAAACTTGTAATATTTCGGCTTTTTTGGTGTCTTATGAAGTGAAGACCTACCGATCGTCCCAAAACGCGACCGATTATCCCACTTTCGCCCAATTATCCGAAATTTGTGCTATCATAACTTCAACGATACGAGAAAGGTTACTGCCATGAAAACAACCGTGACACGCCCTTTGGTCCTCGCGCTTCTGCTGAGCATACTGCTCTCCGCCCTCCCCGGCTGTACCGCAGGCAGTCGGGAGGTTCAGGAGCTCATGAAGCTGGACGAGGAGTCCCGCGCCTACGAGCTCTACGAGCATATGGCCAACAGTCTCCTGTCGGCCCTCGCCTTTACGGAGGAAAGCTCCACCACCTTCCGCGGCCGCCTGGACGGGCAGGAGTATCAGCTGACCCACAACGTAAAGCGGATCAGCAAGAGCCCTTACGGTGCCGCCCGCATGGATCATTACGAGGAGACCCATCTTACCCGGTACGGTGAGCAGTACGTGGAGACCCGTCTGATCAGCGGCTATGCCGACGGCTATCTCTACAAGTCCAACCAGGTCAGCGGCTACACCGTCAAGGCAAAGACCGCCGTTCCCGTGGCCGAGCTGGATTACACGCTCCTCTCCGAGGAGCTTCTGCTCTATCCCACGTATTGGGACTGTCAGACCGTGACCTGCGTAAGGAACAAGGACGGCTCCTTCACAGCCACCTTCTCGGGGCTGAACCAGGAAGGCGTGTATGAATTGACCAATCAGTACGGCCTGGATCTGAGCGCCATGGGCGAGTCCATCTACCCCTCCGACGCCACCGTGGTCTTCCATTCCACCCCCGACCTCCGCTTCAAGAGCGCAGCCTTCACCCTGACCTACACCCAGTACGCCGCCGAGGGCTACCTGGGCGAGCGCCAATTCACGGTGAATACCGAGCAGACCTTCGCCTATGAGATCCCCGAGGATTTCAAGGGGGTGGATCTCTCTACCTTTGACGATATCGGGGACCTGACCGTGCTGGACGATTACGTTGCCTGCTTTGAGGATCGGGTCTACGCCGAGCGAGGAACCTATACGTATGCCTCCCGCGAGAACATCGAGGAGGACGGCAAGCCCTCGGTCTGGCTCTACAACGTCAACATGAGTCTCGATACCTATCAGAACGCCCTGTACTACTCCTCCGAGGGGAGCTACGGCTATGAGGGGAAGCTGACCCGCACCCGTGTTATCTACGAGGACGGCATCATGGAGTACCGCGAGACCGATTACCGCGGGGAGATCGCGGGGGATTCCTTTGAGTATTCCGAGGGAGATATGCGGTACCACATCCGAAGCGAGCTGAATCTGCGTGACTTTTCTCCCGTGTACGTCACCCGTATCGAGGCGATCGACCCCGAGGCGGGGAAGTACCGCTTCCACCTGGGCGCCTCTCTCCAGGCGGAGTACTGCTCCTACTTCTACGAGCTGAACGGTTCCATGAAATATATGGACGCCTACATGGACGTGACCATGAAGAACGGCACTCTGACCCACGTCTACCTGTACGTGCTGGCCGAGGGCTATACCGACACAGCCGAAGCCCATCGCTATGAGCTGAAGATCACCTGTACCTTCTCGGATCAGCTCTCCACCCCCGCCCCCGTCTGAAGCATTCACCAAAAGACAGAAAGGAACCGCCCTCATGAAACGCTTTACCGTATTTCTGCTGACTGCGGCGCTGATCGCGTCGGTAGCCCTGTCTCTGTCCTCCTGCTCTGAGGAAAAGCGTCTGGAGCGCATGGAGGAGTCTGAGAAGGCCGTCCGCCTGGCCGAGCTGGCCGAGGAGGCCCTGGAGAAAGCAGAGCGCCTCCATCTTTCGAGCAGGCTTTTCATTAAGAATCCCTACTACTCCTCCTCCTGCTCCGTGACCCGGACCCTGGATCTTCTGAATGGCAAGGACGAATTCGCCTACCGGGAAAACGTCCATCAGGTCATGCGGTTGGGGAGTGAAGGAGTCATCTATACCGCCGAGACAGGCTACAAGGACGGCTACGCCTTCTCAAGCCACACCGAGAGCGTCGGTGAATCCTACTTCAAGGCCCCCGCCGACGGGGAAACCATCCGCATAGCGGAGGTCAAGAGCAACCGAGGATATCCCGCCCCCTTTTGCATCGAGGACGGACACTGTGAGACCAAGACCGCCGAAAAGCGGGAGGACGGCACCTGGGTCGTCACCTTCGAGGGCTTTGGAGAGGACCGCGCCCGGAGCTTCCTCAGCCGTCAGCATGACTACGCCCTGAATCTGACCTCCACCCACAAGCCCATGGATCTGAGAGTCACGCTGACCCTGGCGGAGGACTATACCCCCACCGCGATCTCTGCCGAGGTGACCTTCCACAAGAGCCGGGAGAATTACATGGCCCGCCCCACGGTGACGGTCCAATACGAGCTTGACCTGGGGGAGGACTCGGTGGCCGTGACGAATATCCGCGACGTCAACCTCTCCGGGTACACCGAGCTGTCCGATATGGGCATCCTCAACGCCTACTTTGACGCCGTGAGCGCCCGCGAAAGGGCCGCGCAGGGAGAATTCACCGTGGAGACCGCCACCACCGTGACCGTGGGAGGACAGACCCAAACCGGCAGCCTGACCCAGAACGTTACCTACGCCAACGCGGGAGGCTACCGCTTCACCCTGAAATACGGCGTGGAGGGCGGGGGCCGCTACGAGCTGGCCTACGCGGGAACCGATGCCTTTGAGACGGTCTATGCCGAGAACGGGCGTAAGCTCAGCGAGCAATCTGTCAAGATGATGGATGCCCAGGCCCGCGTGCTGGTGTCGGATATCATGAATACCCAGAGCCTTTCCAAGGGAGACGTGGAGACGGCGGAGCTGATCTCGGAGGGGAGCGGATTCTACCGCTATACCCTGAGCGAGGACAGCGCCCGACGGGTAGCCTCCATCATCCTCAGTAACGCCTTCCCCGAGGGGAACGTGAAGCTGACCGCCTTCACCTGCCGTCTGGACGCCGAGATCCCCGACGGGATCCTCAAATCTCATACCCTCACCATCCACGCCGAGTCCACCGTCGACGGCACCCCGCTGACTCTGGACGCCGCCGTCACCGTCACCTTCCCCGACTGACGGCACCCATTTCAGAAAGGAGATACCTATGAAACGAATCCTGACCCTGGTTCTTACCGCCGCCCTTCTGCTGTCCGCGGCCCTCCCCCTGTCCTCCTGCTCCCCCGCCGCAAGACTCAACCGCATGGATGAGCCCGACCGCGCCGTCAAGCTCTTCGAGATGTCCAACCAAAAGGCCGATACCGCCTTCTCCTTCACCATGGAGCAGACCATGATCATGAAAATGGATATCGGCGGCGCGACCTATGACCAGAAGGGCGTGGCCAAGCTGACGGCCATCGACAGCAATGATTCCTTCATCTACCTGGAGGAGTCCGAGGTATCCATCACCTCGGGCGGTACCTTCACCATGATCTACGAGGACAGCGGCTATGCCGACGGATATATGTTCGCCCGCTACAAGGAGAACGCCGACGAGCTGAAGCTCAAGTCCCCCATCACCAAGGACGAGTACTTCGCCTTCCGTGTGGAGATGGCGGACGATACCTCCATCGACGTGGAGGTGGAGAACGGCCTGGCCTCTGTCATGACCTGCGTACAGAACGAGGATAAGACCTGGAAGGCCACCTACGAGGGCTTTTCCGAGGAGGGCATGAAGCCCTTCATGGAGATGCTGGACGGCATCGAGTACACCGTCACCGCCGATCATCCCATCGTGGACGTCCGTCTGACCTGGGAGACCAACGAGGAGCTGTACCCCACCAAGACCTCCATTGAGTTTATCTTCGAGAAGAACCCCAAGGCGGACTCCAAGGTGCCTACCCTGTCCATCGTTTCGGTCTATCAGGGCTGGAACAATACCGTCCTCTCTCAGCCCTACGATATCCGGGATTTCACCGAGGTGGAGGATCTCCGCCACATGGAGCGCTTCACCTCCGCCCTCCGCGACCGCGAGACCGACTCGGTGGGCAGCTTCACGGTAAAGAACGAGACCGAGGTGCGTGTCCCCGGCGGCGCGACCCAGGAGATCGAGGTGGAGCAGGACGTCACCTTCAAGAACCGCGACGGCATGGAGCTGACCATCTCCTACGAGCAGGAGGGCTACCTCTACTCCATGGTCTATCGGGACGGCTCTCTCCGTACCGTGGTCAAGGAGAAGAAGAGCGGCACCAAGGTAGCCGACGAGACCGTGGACATGACCAACTCCGAGGCCCAGGCCACCCTCTCCCAGCTCATGAACTCCGAGCAGATCGGGGGCATCGACCTGGCCGACGTCCAGGTGCTGGATGCCGAGGCGGGGAAGTACCGCTTCAACCTGTCCGAGGCCGTGGGCACAGGCCTGGCCGAGGTCTGGGAGGCCGCCCTGGGCGGTAAGCAGACAGAATTCAATGGCTACCTGGAGGCCACCGTCAAGGACGGCGTCCTCATGCAATACAAGTACCACGTCTTCTGCAACGTCAAGGTGGAGAAGCAGGCCGTTTACGTCAACGTGGATCTCACGGTGGAATTCCACGACTACGTAGAGGACGGCGGCGCGGTCTGATCCCGACCGGCATCGATCCATACCCGCAAAGAATTGAACAGAACAAGCCCCGCTGCCAAGGCTCCGAAAGGGACCGCGGCAAGCGGGGCCTTTTGGCGCGATAGGCCGAGATCAGAGGACAGACCGCGGGTCAGAAAAGGCGGGCCCAAGCAGATGCCCCTGCGCTCACGCGTTCCTTTCCAAAAACACCGCTGAACCCCGCCCCCCTCCCCGTCATATCCTGTATCAAAACCGAAAGGAGAACCGTCCCATGATCCTTGTCAAGCCCTACGACCGTGAACGTGCCGTTACCTACGCCGAGACCTGGGCCCTGCGCCGCAACCCCCTGTTCCTCAACTTCGCCGGAAGAGGCGGCGACTGTACCAATTTCACCTCCCAATGCCTTCTGGCGGGGAGCTGTACCATGGATTTTACCCCCGATTTCGGCTGGTATTACCGTACCCCCGAGGATCGGGCCCCCGCCTGGACCTCGGTGGCATTCTTCTATGATTTCATCACCGAGCAGCCCGTCTTTGCCGAGGAAAACCGCGGGATCGGCCCCTTTGGGCGTGAGGTACGGGCAAGAGAACTGGAGGTGGGGGATTTCGTACAGCTGGCCGACGGGGAGGGGGACTACTACCACACCCTCATCATCACGGGCTTTGAGCCAAACGACATTCTGGTCTGCGCCCACACCGACGATGCCCTCAACCGCCGCCTTTCGACCTACAATTACGCTACCCTCCGCTTCATTCATATAGATGGCGTGCGGATCGAGGTCGCCGACGACGTTTGCTTCCAGCCCCTCCTGGAGGGCATCGCCATCGAGGTGGAGGGTCTTGCGGAGGAGCCCCCCGCCGCGCCCCCACCTCTTGATGGTCAGAATCCCCCCGACGTTCTGTAAGAGGAGTTCTAATTCCCGCAAAGCCCCCATATAGTGAAATGTACAACGCATGTCCAACCAACCGCAGGCATCCTCGGAGGCTTGAAACCCATGAAGACCGTATTCGCAACACCGAGAAAAGCCGTCTCTCTGCGGGGCAGAGAGACGGCACAAATGCCCGTGCTGCCCCACTCCGCGCCCGGGTTTCCCACGGATCTCCTGCCCCCCTACCTCACCGCAGCCCTGATGAACGCGGTACGGGGGCGGGGCGGCACCGTGGAGGAGATCCGCCTCCGAGCCGACCGCAGGGCTTCTCTGACGGTCAGCGGGGAGAATATCATGACCGACGTGGTCCTCCGTGAGCCCGAGCTGGCCGCCATCCTGGACCGTATGTGCGGCGGCTCCCTTTACGCCTACAGCCAGACCATCCACGAGGGCTACGTCACCCTCAGGGGCGGCGTAAGAGTGGGGGTGGCAGGCCAAGCCGTCTGTGAGGAGGGAAGGATCATCGGAGTCCGCGGCGTCTCCGGGCTTTGTATCCGTCTCCCCCACGCCCACGGCTCGGTAGGACTTCCCGTCTGCCGTCTCGCCAGAGGTCTCAACAGCGGGGAGACCGAGCCCCGCGGGATCCTGATCTACGCCCCGCCGGGAGAGGGAAAGACCACCCTTCTCAGAGGCGTCGCCGCCGGATTGGGAGGCATGGACGGCCGTCCGCCTCTGCGCACCGTGGTTGTGGACACACGGGGAGAGCTGAGCTTTGATATCGACGGGGAGGGGCTTTGCCTGGATATTCTGCGGGGCTATCCCCGAGCCCGCGGCGTGGAGATCGCCACCCGAACCCTCTCGGCTCAGGTGATCGTCTGCGACGAGATCGGGGATACCGAGGAGGCCATGTCCCTCATCTCCTCCCACCACGGCGGAGTACCCCTCATCGCCTCAGCCCACGGAGGCAGTATCCGTGAGCTGCTCCGTCGCACGGGGATCCGCCTTCTCCATGAAGCCCACCTGTTCGGCGCCTACGTGGGCATCAGACGGGACGGGCACGGCGACTTCATCTACCGCGTGACCCCCCACGCAGACGCCGACAGGGTGGCGCGGGACTGGGACGTGGATGAAACGGCCGTGACGGTGGAGGGCGACCGTGATCTGTAAGATCGTCGGGAGTTTCATTCTCCTGTGTGCGGGAGGCTACGTAGCCATGGCCGTGGCACACTTTGAGCGGCGACGTCTGCGGGTGCTGGACGGATACGTATCCCTTCTCTACTACATCAAGGGTCAGATCGACTGCTACGCCATGCCCCTTCCCGACATTCTGGCAAAGGCGGATCCCGGGCTCATTTCCGCCTGCCTGGGACAGGACCACGCCCTCCCTCTTCCGCCATTGGGCATAGACGGCGGCTCTCCTCTGCCCGATATGGTAAAGGAAAGCCGTCTCTATCTGGAGCCGGAATCAGAGCGCCTCCTGACCACCCTCACGGGAGAGCTGGGCGCCACCTACCGCGCTGAGCAGGTAGCCCGCTGTGACTACTACGTCGCCGCCCTCACCGAGGAGCGAAGAAAGCTGAGCGAGACCCTTCCCGCCAGGCTCCGCGCCGCCTGTACCCTGTCTCTCTGCGCCGCTATCGCGGCCGCCGTTCTCCTGTGGTGACCGAGGGGCGGGACAGCGGCTCCGTCCCCCGTACTCCCATTGAACCTGAATCCCCAACCTTCCCAGAAAGGATCGCAAATGGACATCTCCCTCATCATCAAGGTCGCCGGCGTGGGCATACTGGTTTCGGTGGCGACTCAAATTCTTTCCAAATCGGGACGGGACGAGCAGTCCATGCTGGTGACCCTGGCGGGGATCGTGGTGGTCCTTCTACTACTGATCGACGAGATCGCCCTGCTCTTTGACCGCATCTGCGCGGTCTTCGGATTCTGATGGAGTGGGCAAAGCTTGGCGGTGTCGCCGTGGTGGGGATGGCGGCGCTTATGATCTTGCGTATCTATAAGCCCGAGTGGGCTCCCTTTTTGCGGGTGGCTGTGACCTTGATCCTTCTCGGGTCTATCCTGTCCACGGCGGCTACGGTCCTGTCCTACCTTGCGGACCTCACCGCCGTAACGGGGGCCCCCGACGGGGAAGCCTACTCCCTGCTGATCAAGACCCTGGGGCTGGCGTTTCTGACCGAGACAGCCGCCTCGGTCTGCCGTGACAGCGGGGAAGGGACCCTGGCCTCCTGGGTGGAAACGGGAGGACGGCTTCAGCTCCTGCTTCTGTCCTTTCCCCTGATCCGTCGGGTGCTGGATCTGGTGATGGCGCTTCTTGGTCTGGAGTAAGCCCATGAGACGGCTTGTATGCGTGGCCCTGTGTGTGTTGCTTCTCGGGCTTTGCGGGATCCTGTCTCCCTCAGCCGAGGAATCACGGGAGGAGGCCGTCACCCTTCCTTCCGCCTATGCCGAAGTAGAGAACGCCATTCCCCCTGCCCTCGCGGAGCTGCTCCCCGATGGACTGTTCTCCCCAAACGCCGAGGAAGCGCTGACCGCCGCCTCCGAGCTGACGGGCTGGCGGTACCTCCTCCGTACTCTCCTCTCCGCCGTAGGTCTGCGATTGGAGGACGGAGTGTCCCTGCTGGCCACCCTGATAGGCCTGATCCTCCTGGCGGCCATCCTGGGCCGTCTCCGCGAGAGCCTGGGAGGGCAAAGCGGGGAGCTCTTCGGCTTCTGTCTGCGCCTTACCCTGTTCACCGCCATCATCGCGCAGGTCAGTGGGACGATAACGGCGGTTCAGCGCTACCTGGAGAGCCTCTCGGCTCTGACGGAGAGTATGATCCCCGTCATGGGGGTGCTGTACGCCCTTGGGGGAGATCTGGGGAGGGCGGCGGTGAACAGCGAGATCCTGGGGGTCTTTCTGGTGATCTGCCAGTATGTCAGCGGGAGCGTCACCCCGCCCGTCTGCGCGGTCTGTACCGCCTTTTCTCTCCTGGACGCCATAGGAGCCCGCGCCCTGCTGGCCCCCCTGTGCGAGCAGGTCAAGCGGTGGTATGTGTCCCTCCTGGGAATCATGACCTTTCTGTTCTCCTTGGCCTTGTCCACCCAATCGGTGCTGGTCTCCCGAGGGGACTCCCTCTCCATGAAGGGGATCAAGTACGCCGTCGGTAACATGATCCCCATGGTAGGCGGTGCCGTGGCGGGAACACTCTCCACGGTTGCGGCCGGCGTGAGCGCTCTGCGGGGCATCTGCGGCGTATCGGGGGTCATCCTAGTGGCGCTCTTACTCCTGCCGACTCTGGTAGAGCTGCTCCTCCTCCGAGGGATTCTGTCCCTGGCCGCCACTGTGGCATCCGCCCTGTCCTGTGAGGGAGAGGCCAAGCTGCTTCGTGAGACGGCTTCCTTACAGGGGTATCTCGTCGCCGCGGTAGCCCTTTGCAGTGTGATCTTTCTGTTGGCCCTCACCTTGATGACCAACAGCGTGTCCGCCTTAGCCCCATAAACCGCGCCCTCAGCCCCATGACGGATTTGCCACAGGAGGAAGAAACGTGATCAACACCATCCCCCGTATCCTCTCAGCCGCCCTGATCGCCTCTCTGGCAGAGCTGCTTGCCCCCCGTGGAGAGGGAGGAAAAACCGCCGCCTACGTCCGCATGATCGCCGGCCTGTTTATTCTGGTCGCCCTGTCGGACCCTCTCAGAGAAGGCATGGGCATCCTCCGTGAGGCAACCGAGGGAGACCCGTCCGCCTTCGTGGAGTCTCTCCTCCCCGAGGTGAACGCCACAGATTACGGTGACGCCTTTTACACCACCCTCACCGAGATCAGCCGCCGGGAGGCGGAGACCTGGGTGCGGGCCAGGCTGGAGAGCGAATTCGGGATCCCACCCGGGGGATGTGCCCTGTCCATCACCTGTACGAAGGAGGGAGAAAGTGTCATTTTCACCGAGACCAGGATCGCCCTGCGAGGGGATTTTATCCTGGCGGACCCTCATCCCATTGAGCAGTATTTCGAGGAGCGCCTGGGTTGTCCCTGCTTCGTTACGGTGAGCGTGGGATGAGGGCCCCTCCCGACCGCCGTAAGCCTCCGCGGAGCGGAGAGAAAGGAGGATCCCATGGAAACCACCCATGAACAGCCCTCGGCGCAGAGATGTGTCCGATCCCTGAGAAAGAGCGGAAAGCTGGCCGTCGCTCTTCTGGCGGTGGCGCTGGGGGCGTCTCTTCTGCTCTGGGGGAATCGGCAGGAAAAAAAGGAAACCGTGACGCCCCCCGCCGCCGATACCGCCGCAAGATCCCCCGAGGCCTACCGCGAGGAGCTGGAGAGCCGCATGGAGTCCATCTGCGCCCGCGTGGCGGGGGTGGGAAAGGTGGAGGTCGTGGTGAGCCTGGAGGGAAGCTTTTCCTACGTGTACGCCACCGAAAGGAAGACCGCCGCGGGGGGAGAGACGGTCACCTACGTTACGGTGGGCAGCGGCAGCGGAGAAGCACCGATTTACGTATCCGAGCAGGCCCCCGCCATACGGGGGATCGGGGTGGTCTGCGAGGGGGGCATGGATCCCACCGTGAGACGGGAGGTCACCGCCCTCCTCTCGGCGGCCTTCGGGGTGGGGAGCAATAAAATCTACGTCACGGGCAGCGGCTGAGTCATAAGCCTCTTTACGGGCGCATAGGATGAGGTGTAATCATTTTATCGGGAGGAATCTACCATGAACTTCAAAAGCGGCATCGATTCGGCCAAGAATTTTTTCCGTAAGCTGGGACGGCGCAATCTCATCATCGCGGGAGCCGTCACCCTGGTCATCGCGGCGGTAGCGGTGAACTGGGTGGTCTTTAACGGCGACGGCGGCAAGGACGGCTTCGACTACAACGCCTCGGCGGGGATGTCCACGGGATATGGCACGACCCTGACCACGGGTGAGGTGGGAAGCGACAACGGCAAGCCCACGGGCGGAGAGCCCGACGCCACCGACAGCTATTTCTCCTCGGTGGAGGTCAGCCGTCAGAGAGCCCGTGACGAGGCTCTGGAGGTGCTGAACGCCGTTGTGGAGAACGACGAGGCCTCGGAGGAGGTCAAAGCCGAGGCCATGGCCGAGATCCGCGCCATCGCCAAGGAGATGGCCCAGGAATCCAACATCGAGTCCATCCTCATGAGCAAGGGCTTCACCCAGTGCCTGGCGGTCATCAGCGGTGACTCGGCCAATATCGTGGTCAAGACCGAGGGACAGCTCCAGTCCGCCCAGCTGGCGCAGATCAACGCCGTGGTCTACGAGCAGGCGGGGATCCAACCCGTCAACGTCACCATCGTGGGCAAGAACTGAAGAAAATCTCCCCGCGGTTCGAAAAAAGCCGCGGGGTAAACGGGTAATGGAGGAATTTTTCGGGTATACTGAAGGGTAGAATCCCATTCTACCGCGGGTAGAGCGTCATTCCACCCCAAAAATACCCCGGTGGCGGCACAGGGGACAGGGACTGCGGCACAGTTTCTTGCTTTTGGGAGACGACTGTGGTACAATGGGAGCATCGGAAGGCCACCGACGAGGATCCCGCGGAGACACGAAGGGACGGCCTTACAGAAAACCCAAGGAAAGAGGTATTCCCATGACCCGTACCCAATACGTCCCCTTTAGAGAAAGAAAGCTCCCCGACTACACAAAGGGGGAGGAGATATTCAACATGGTATCCCACATCGTGGGCGCCGTTCTGGGCGTGGCCGCTCTGGTGCTGTGCGTCATCTTCTCCGCCATGAAGGGCCATACCTGGTCGGTGGTGGGCTCGTCCATTTACGGCGCCACCATGATCCTGCTCTATACCGTGTCCAGCGTCTACCACGGTCTTCGTCCCAATATGGGCAAGCGAGTCATGCAGGTCGTAGACCATTGCGTCATCTTCCTCCTCATCGCGGGGACCTATACCCCCGTACTCCTGGGCGGCATCCGCAATTACTCCCAGGCATGGTGCTGGAGCCTCTTCGGTGTGGTCTGGGGCTGCGCGGCCTTGGGCATCGTATTCACGGCCATTGACATGAAGCGCTATGAAAAGCTGGCCATGTTCCTCTACCTCGCCATGGGCTGGTGCATCATCATGGCCATCAAGCCCGCCCTGGCTTCGGTGCCTCTGCAGGGCTTGCTCTGGATTTTGGCGGGGGGTGTCGCCTACACCATCGGCGCGGGACTCTACGCCATGGGAGCAAAGCGGCGGTATATTCATTCGGTGTTCCATCTCTTCGTGGTGGCGGGCAGTGTTCTGCAGTTCATCGGGATCTTCTTTTACGTGATCTGAATCAAACACCCGCGGCGCTTCTGCCGCGGGTGTTTCCGTAGGTGATCAGAGAGGGATCGCCACCGTTCCCTCGAAGGCCCTGTATATCTCCTCGGCCTGCTCCTCTGCCGCGAGATTAGCCGCCGTGGCCTCGCCGTAGATCCCCGACCGCATGACCCGATCCCCCGCCCGGGAGATGGGAACCAGGAGGGTGCGGGCGTGGGCGTAGCGGTAGAAGGGAATACGGCCCGTGTCACAGAGACCGTGATGGGGCATCTGGAGAACGTCACAGGCCAGGCCCTCACCGTAGGCCTCCTCACAGTACCGCAAGGTAACGGGAAAGGCATCGCCCGTCATGAGAACGGCTTTGCGGGGGGACTCTACCCGCATGATCAGGGACAGACTGTTTGGGTTATCCAAGCCCTCACAGTCAACCGGCACGAACAGCATAACCAGTCTGAGCTCGTCCAAGAACAGGGTCTCCCCCATGAAGGGGGTATGAGCCACCGCGCCCAGAGCGGCGGTGATCTCCTCCATGTGGCGGTTGGCCCGCTCACAGGGAGCGCGTCCCTTGGCGTCCCGAAAGGCGGCGGGGAAGTACCACGCGATCTCCTTGACCGTGACCCGACTCCGCAAGGACTCCTCGGCGGCGATCTGCCGGAGAGCGCCGTAGTGATCCATATGAGGATGGGTCAGGATCCAGAGATCCACGGTGGGATGCCCTCCCGCGGTCTCCCGCAGAAGCTCCAGAAGGGGCTCGGCATCCTCCCCGTGACCGCCATCCAAGAGGATCAGGCGGTTCGTCTCGGTGACGAAAATATACCCCATGCCCGCCGCGGGCCAGGGCGCACCGTCGCCAAAGGGTCCGTCATAAAGGGAAGCTCGGGTACAGTACTGGATCAGCTGACTCATGGCGATCTCCTTTTCAAAAAGGATAAATGAGAATTCTCCGCGCCCATTGGGGGAAGGATAGAGTCGATAGCGGTCCTTTGCCTGAAAAACAGGCACCGCCCATCCCGGTGCGGTGCCGTTTGGTCAGTTGGAGGCGGCGGGACCTGAGGGGACCTCTGAGGGAGCCTGCGTGGCGGGAACCGTCTCGTCGGGCTCGGGGACCAGCTCAACGTAGCCGATGAGACTGGAAACGTAAGGCCACAGACCGTCGTAGTCCCCCTTGTAGAAGCGGACCGCCCGCTCCATGTGACGGACGTTACGGGGGACCTGGAGCGCCACCATGTTCTCGTCCAGAACGGCGGCGTAGTGGGTCACCGAGGTGTACTCCTCGTCGAAGAGCTCGGTGGTGGAGTTGACGCCTTGGAGGATCTCAAATTGCTTGCCGTCCCGCATGGTGAAGGTCACGGAAAGACCGTCCTTCTCGTCGCAGTCGATGGTGTAGGCGCTGACCTGCTTCCAGTCGTAGGAGGTGGTCTCCGCAAAGCAGTAGGAGCGGATGCCCGTCGGGGTAACCAGACGGTAGGTATTGACGCAGACCGCCCCCGTGACCACCACACAGGCCAGCATTCCGCCGGTGATGAGCCACTTGGTACGGGCCGACATAGCGTGTGCCTCCTTCTGTCCCAGCATGGGGGAAAGACCGCGGTTCTGCTTCTGTACCTCCTCCTCGGAGGGGGCAAAGTACCACAGAGCCAGGATACCCGTGAAGAGGGCGAAGGCAATCGGGAAGGAAGAGGGGAAGGCGGTGAGAAGGGCGTAGGCAGCCTCGCCGCCGTGGCGGTTCTCCACCGTGATCCGGGTGAGCAGCAGGACCACCACCACGAAGACCGCGGTGGCGGCGATGGTGGCGAAATTACCGAGTATGAGGAACAGGCATCCCTTTTTGCCCTTGCGGGATCCCTTGTGCCCCGTGTTGCGCAGAAGCTGATTCATGGCGGCTCCTTACAGAAGGCGAATGCGGGTCACGAGGGGATACCCAACGGCGGCGATGCTCTCCTTGACGGCGGCCTCGCTGAGCTCCTCGGTGATAAAGGAGAAGCGGCCCTCGGTGAAATGCACGGCGTTCAGGGTAAAGCGGGCGGCGATATCCGACTCGGCGGACAGAGGGGCGTCCAGCACCACCAGATGACGGCAAACGTAGTCCGCGGGATCCGCGATCTCGTCGGCCTTTGCATCGGCCCAGACAGGGGAAATGATCCCCGCGGGGGTGTGGGCCATGACGTCCACCAGATCCCCGGTCACGGCAGAGGCGGTGGGCAGCTTACCCGCGCCGGGGCCGTAGAACATGACCTGTCCCACCATATCGGCGGAGACCAGGATCCCGTTGTTGACGTAGCTTACGCCGAAAATGGGGTTATCGCGGGGGACGAGGCGGGGGGAAACCATGGCAAGGATCCTGCCGTTTACCTTGGCGGTGTAGCCGATGAGCTTGATGGCGTAGCCCATGTCGCGGGCCAGCTCGCTGTCGGCGGAGGTGATGGCCGTGATGCCCTCGCAGAGGATGGTATTGGGATCGATGCGCTTGCCGAAGGCCATGGCGGCCAGAATGACGATCTTGCGGGCGGCGTCCAGTCCCTCCACGTCGGCGGCGGGATTGGCCTCGGCGTAGCCCTTGGCCTGAGCGTCCTTCAGCACGTCGGCAAAGGAGGCGCCCTCCAGGTCCATTTTGGTGAGGATGTAGTTGGTGGTTCCGTTGAGGATACCGCTGATGGAGGTGACGTTATTGGAGGCCAGATCCTCACGCAGGGGGCGGATAATGGGAATACCGCCGCCCACAGAGGCCTCGAAGAGGTAGGACACCCCGTGCTCACGGGCCACAGCCAGCAGCTCGGTACCGAAGTTGGCTACCACCTCCTTGTTGGAGGTGACCACGCTCTTGCCGGCCTTGAGGCAGGCCAGGGTGAAGTCGTAGGCGGGATGGGAGCCGCCCATCATCTCGGCCACCAGGGTGACCTCAGGGTCGTTGAGAATGGTGTTGAAATCGTGTACGACCAGAGAGCCGAAGGGAGAATCGGGGAAATCCCGCAGGTCCAGGATGTACTTGATGCTGACGGACTGCCCCACCTTCTTTTCGATGATGGCTTTATTCTGTGTCAGGACCTCCGCGGTGCCGCTGCCGACCACGCCGAAGCCCAGAAGAGCGATATGGATCATGATGAAAAATTCCTTCCAGAAAAGTATTCCCTTATATCATACCACAAAACCGGAAAAAATGCAATTAGGTACTTGAAAAAAAAGAAAAAATGTGATAAAATTTTTAGAGCCGAAGCTAAGGACCTCCATCCCGAGGGGGTTCTGCCCGATTTTTTCCAAAGGAGACCATACCATGCCCTCATCCCCCATCGGAAATAAGCAAAACGTCACCGTCTTCGTCCTCTACCTCATGCAGAACGTGGGGTACCCCCTGGATTTCGTGACGGTCAACGATATCATTATGCAGACCGACTACGTAGCCTACCTGGATTTCGCCGAGTCCTTTTCCCGTATGCAGGACAGCGGTCTGGTGGAGAAGGTCAGCCAAAATGACAAGGGAGAGCCTCTGTACGCCGTCACCGACCGTGGGCGTACGGTGGTGGAGTCCCTGAAAAACGAGATCCTGCCCTCCATCCTGGAGGAGAGCCTCACCTGTGCCCTGCGCCACCTGGACTTCAAGCGCCGCGGAGTCAAGGCCTCCTGTAAGATCCGCCCTGTGGAGAGCGGCTATGAGTTTACCTGCTCCCTTACCGAAGGGAAGATCACCCTCCTGTCCATCACGCTTCACGCCGACAGCCGTGAACGGGCCGCCCTCATGGAGGAGCAGTTCCGCCGCTTTCCCGAGAACGTCTACCGTGCCTCCCTGGCCCTCCTGTCGGGGAACGTCAACTACCTCTTCAACTGAACGAAAGGATCGGAAACCGCCGAAACGGCTCCGATCCTTTCTGTCCTTCACGGGGGATCACCCGGTCCTTTCGTGTATTCCATGACCGACGAGAAGATCATGGCCGCCAGAGCGCGGCGGTAGGACTCCTCTCCGAGCCGCGCCGCCTCCTCCGGATTGGACATAAAGCCGCACTCCACCAGCACCGCCGGGCCCGACAGTCGGTGAAGAAGGTAGATGCTGCTCCCCGCGGCCTTGACCCGTCGGTTGTTATGGGGAATCAGCTGTCCCGAGGCGCTCTGGATACGAGTCGCCACCTCAAATGAACGGGGATCACCTACGCCGTACCAGACCTGTGCCCCGTTGTACCGCGCCTGAGGAAAGGCGTTCATATGGATGGAGATGAACAGGCTCTCTCCGCCCCCCTCGGCGGCCGCCGCCGAGGCTTTCTCCCCTATGATCCGACGGGCGGCCAGATCCAGCGCCTTTTTCCGTCCGTTGTAATTTACGCCGCGGTCGTAGAGCAAACGGTCGTCGGTGCGGGTCATGACCACGGGGATCCCCGCCGCCTCGAAAAAGGACCGTAGGGAAAGGGCCACCGAAAGGTTGACCTCCTTTTCCGCCAAGCCCGCCGCCGAGACCGCTCCGCCATCCTCCCCGCCGTGACCCGCGTCGATGACCACCAGGGTCAGCCAGGCGGTCTCTTCCTCGGGAATCAGGGACGGGGTACCGTCGGAGCCCCCGCCCGTGCTCAGGGTGTCTGACCGCTCGGGGAGCGCGTGTACCCCCTGTACAAAGCCTCCGAGGAGGGGAATCAGGAGCAGGATCGACAGGATGAGCGCGAAGCCCGCGGATAATTCTGATTTTGCGTGCATGGGAATACCTCCTCCGGCGTGCTCATAGGTTTCGTTGATTCGGAACAGTATATGCGGAGGAGCCGTACGAAAGAAGGGACGCGGACCGAGAGAGCAGAGAGAAACAACGCTTCTTTGCAAAAGACTGTTGCAAAATCGGCGGTTCTGTGCTATAATGAAGCGGATGACCGATCTTATCGGCAGAATACGGGCTTACAGGGCTGTTATGCTCTTCGGGCGCTGTCCCTGCTTCGCTTTCATTTCGCGAAACGAAAGGAGAACCGCCATGACCCCCTTCAATACGATCCCCCTGAACCATCATATCATGCTCTCCTCCGCCCATACCCCCGCCCTTCGCTGGGACGGTGTGACGGATATCAACGCCCACCGCGCTCTCTGCGCCGAAAAGCTGACCGCTCTTCTGGGCCTGGATACCTTCGCCCCCTGCGAGCCTCTCTTCGAGATCACCGAAGAGGCCGAGCTGACGGGCTGCCGCCACATTCACTTCACTCTCCAAACCGAGGAGGGCTACTTCACCCACTGTGACCTCCTTCTTCCCAAAGAGCAAACAGGGAAGCTCCCCCTCTGCGCTTGTCTCCAGGGTCATTCCAAGGGCTCCCATATTTCCCTGGGTATCCCCAAGTATCCCGGTGACGAGGC
This sequence comes from Eubacteriales bacterium, assembly GCA_045577755.1. Taxonomy (GTDB): domain Bacteria; phylum Bacillota; class Clostridia; order Oscillospirales; family CAG-272; genus CAMEON01. Next base: position 854 of record JAZNJA010000252.1, on the reverse strand, counting down.
CACCATCTCGGGGGGAGACCGTGATTTCTGCGTCCGCGCGGTAGCCGAGGGCTTTGCCGCCTTGGCCATCGAGCAGAGAGCCTTCGGGCAATGCGGTGGCACCGTCCATGGCCCCGCCTGTGAGCGCCACGCCATGACCGCCCTGCTGCTGGGCCGAACACTGATCGGGGAGCGCGTCTGGGATGTCATGCGGGTGCTGGACGCCATAGAGGCCCATTTCGGAGATCTCATCACCCTGAAAGGCTCGGTCCTCATGGGCAACTCGGGAGGCGGCACCGCCACGTATTACACCGCCTGCCTGGAGCATCGCTTCGACGGCTTCATGCCCTCCTGCGCGGTCTGCACCTACCACGATTCCATCATCTCCATCCACCACTGTACCTGCAACTACGTACCCGGTGCCGCCCGCTATTTCGACATGGGTGACCTGGCTGTGCTGATCGCCCCCAAGAAGCTGGTGGTTGTTTGCGGCGAAAAGGACGACATTTTCCCCCTTGACGGTGTCCGCGAGACCTTCGGCATCATCGAAGGGCTCTACACCGCCTCGGGCGCGAAGGGGAACGCCGCCCTGGTCATTGGCAAGGAGGGCCACCGCTTCTACGCCGATGACGCCTGGCCCGTCATGAAGCGCCTGCTTTCCGACGGCGAGTGAATTGAATGAAAGCCTCGGATACCTTGCCGGGGCTTTTTTGTTGTAGGTAAATTGGGGTTTATCGGTGGGTTCTTGCGCCAAAGGCGCATATCGAGCCGCGAAAGCGGCATATCGAGCCGAAGGCCCATGCCGGAGGCATATCGAACACCCGAAGGGTGTATATCGACAAAAACTCCGGGTCGATATGTCCCTTCGGGACTCG
>JAZNJA010000251.1:0-3750 GCA_045577755.1 Eubacteriales bacterium | reverse complement strand
GGGGGTCTCATCGGGCTCGGTTGCGGGAGCCTCGGTGGGGGTCTCGACAGTGGTGGCGGCGCCGGCGGTGGTATCGGTCTCATCGGGAGTACCGGTACAAGCCACGGCGGTGATCACCAGAGCGAGCATGAGAAGGGCGATAATCAGCAGCTTCTTCATGGGGGGAACTTCCTTTCTTTCGTATTTGGTCATATGACCTGATGGTCATTTTACATTATACACAATAATTTCAAAAATTGCAATAGATGCGGGAAAAATGTTGGCAAAATCTCCAATAAAAATGCGATTTTTTTCATGATTTTCTCAAAAAAGAACCCGCCCCCCGTAAAGGGAGGCGGGAAAAAGTACCCGAAAGATCGGAATTACTCGAAGAACTCGATGGAGTAGACCAGAGCGAAGCCGCCTGCCAGGGAGTCGTGAGTCAGGAACACGGGACCGTTGTAGTCGATACCGGTCAGGTCGATCTCGATGGGAGCCACAGCCCAGCCGTGAAGCTCGTAGGTAGCGGCGGCAATAATGGTGTCCTCAGCGGGGGACATGACCATGTTCTTGTCGGCGTTGACCAGAGCGAAGCGGTTATGCTCATTCTTGGCGTACAGATCCTTGGTGCCGTCGCCGTTATCGGAGCCCCACATGATGACCACCTTGGAGTACTTGGACAGGTCGATCTCGCCCAGGGCGATGGAGCCCTGGTGCAACAGAGCGGCAGAGTCCACGCCGCCTGCGGCGACCATGGGCGAGTTAGGATGGCCGTCCTTGCCCACCAGAGTGGTGCAGTGACCCGAGATCACCCACTGATCCTGGGGGATCACCAGGGTCTCAACGGCGGGATCCTCGGGAGCGGGCTCCTCGGGATCGGCGTTGGGATCCACGATGGTGATGGGATAGCGGCAGAGGCCCTCGGCGCCGTTCATAGCCTGGTCGTTGGGAACCCAGACCACGTAGTAGTCGCCGGCGGGCAGGTTGCCGATAGCGTCACCGGTACCGGCCTGAATGGCGGCGTTATCCAGCGCGTTGATGGCAACGCCCTCACCCACGTCGGCCACGTACCACCAGCGAAGGGTCTCGGTAGCATCCGCAGCGGCGATACCGACCCAATCCTTGTCGACACCGGTAGCGGTGATCATGATGGGCTCGCCCACGTTGTAGACGGTCTTGTCGGTGACCACGGGAGCGTACTCAAACTTGTTGATCTTCTCCTCGGTCTCGAAGAAGGCGAAGTAAGCGATGTCGATGGTTGCGCCCTCGGGCAGAGGCAGCTTCAGCCATGCGCCGCTCTCGTCCTTGGTGGGCTCGCCGTTCTCGTCGAGAACGTAGCCGGACTCCATGACGTCGAGGCGGAGGTAAGCGGCGGTGGTGCCGTCGTAGACACCGCGCTCAACCAGAACGTTGGTGTCGAAGATGGCGAGATGCCACTGGCCGTCGGGATTCAGAGCCTGCTCCATCATAACGGTGTCATCGGAGGGGCCTGCGCCGGTGGAGCCCAGGAAGATCTGAATGTTGGCCTGATACTCGGTGCGGTACTTGATGACGGCGTAGCGGGAGCCGGTCTGGTTGTGGAAGAGCATGAAGTTGGGGTCGCCGCCCTGGGGGATGAAGTGAACGAACTCCGTGTTCTTCTCAAACTTCAGCTGGTTGGCGTTGGTCATCATCATGTCCTTGGCCTTGATGATGTACACGGGAGGATTCTGGAGCTGATGGTCGGGAATGACCTCGGGGACCTCCTCCTCGGTGACGGGAGTGCCCACCACCAGGGACGCGCTGTAAGAGCCCTCCTTCAGCTGACCTGCCACGTAGGTCTCAACGCCCTCGGTGACGGTGTCAGAGGTCCAGCCGGTGAAGCAGCCGGAGCCGCTGTCATAGGAGATCTCGTAGTAGATATCGCCTCTGATGAACTTATCGGTGGGGATATCCATATTGAAGGTGGTGTTGTCGGGATGGTTCTCGCCGTTGGTCTCAAAGAGAGGAGTGGCGGCCACGGTGGTGGCGTAGTCGGTATTCCACTGCCAGACCTTGAAGGACCAGGTGTTGGTATTACCGTCGGCGTAGGTAGCCATATCAGCGATAGAGATCTTCTTCAGGATGGCCTCGCCGATATCGTATCTCTGGCCGAAGTAGTTGTTGGGTGCGCCGCTGAAGGGTGCGCCGTGACCGGTGGCCAGGTTGATGACGTCGTCGGTGGTCTCGGGAACGATGATGACCTTCAGGTCCTCGCGGAGACGGACAACGGTGCCGTCCTCCAGCTTGACGATGAAGCCAACCTTGTGGGTGCCGCCCTCCAGATCGGTCAGGGGAACGTTGATCTCGAAGCGGGAGGCGTGCTCACCGCCTGCGGCCTTGACGCCGTCCTCGGTGGCGGTGAAGAAGTCACCGTAGACGAACTTGTAGTTGTCGATGTAGTAGCCGAAGCTGGCCATGGGCTGGCTGAAGCCGATCCAGCCGCGCAGGATCATGTTGTCGTGAGCCTCACCCTCGCCGAAGACGATGGTGTTGTCCTGAGCGGTCAGCTTGTCACCGGCACCGCCGTCCTCGGGGAAGTACATACCGCCGTTGACGTAGAAGGTGTCGAAGGAGTTAGCCACCTTACCTGCGTCATCAGACTCGACGTAAGGAGGATACATCTCAAAGTCGTAAGCCAGCGCGTACTCGGCGGTGTTGAAGAAGCCGAGGTAGGCAACCTCCAGGAAGCCCTCGTCGGCGCCGCCGGTGAAGAAGTCGTAGCGGATGTGGCCGACCACGTTGCTGGTCATGTAGGGAGCCACGGTGGGCAGGTGGAAGATCAGGAGGTTCCACTCGCCGTTGTTCTCGTAGTTGAAGACGAAGGACTTACCGCCCGCGGGGCCTGCGTCTTCGCTGATGAAGAACTCACCGGACTGGGAGGTGGTGGTGCGGTAGCGGAGGACCATGTACTCGGGCATCTCGCCGATGTTGCCGCAGACCAGGAACCAGGGGTCGCCGCCGGTAGCGGTGAAGCTGGCAAAGCCGTCCTCGGTCTTCTCAACAGTAGCGGCGTTGGCGTTGGTCATAGCGGCCAGACCGTCAGCGTCGATGATCCAGACGGGATCAGCAGGATCCACGGGAGGATCGGTATCGGGCTCCTGAGTGGGAACCTCGGGCTTGGGAGTCTCGGGCTCGTCGGTATCGGGAGCGGGAGTCTCGGGCTCGTCAGTACCGGGAGCGGGAGTCTCGGGCTCGTCGGTGCCGGGAGCGGGGGTGTCAGGCTCGTCGGGAGCCTCGGTGGGAGTCCCTGCGGTGGTGACGTCGGCGGCGGTGGTATCGGTCTCGTCGGGAGTACCGGTACAGGCCACGGCGGTGATCACCAGGGCAAGCATGAGAAGTGCAACAATCAGCAGTTTCTTCATGGTTCTGTTTCCTTTCATGAAATGAACTCGGAAGCGTGAAGCTTCTTGGATATATTATACTATGGATATTTGTTTTTTGCAAGGGCTTTCCGGCAAATTCTATGAAGTTCACCGAACATTTGTCGTTTTGCCCATACAGCGCTCTCCTTTTTTGTGAAATTCCACATCAAGCAGGCTCCCGCTTTGCCGCTGCACGAAAAAAACGCGGTGTTTTTTTCCACTACCGTATTGCATTTTCGAAAACTTCGTGCTATACTGAAGCCAATGAACGAGAAACGGAGGTATCCACCATGATCCTTTCCATGACCAAGGTCTTGAAGGAAGAGCTGCGCTCCCTCCCCGTCGGAGCCTATGCCCCCCATTACTTCCGCGCCGAGGGCCTCCGTAC
>JAZNJA010000250.1:0-14828 GCA_045577755.1 Eubacteriales bacterium | reverse complement strand
CGCTTCGGTGGGTGCTTCGGTCTCGGTGGGCTCGGAGGACAGGGTGGTGGGGGGAAGGGTGCCTGCGGGGGTGGTGCCGGGATGGATCTGTCCCGCGGCCACGATGCCGCCCAGGACCGATAGGGCCACCAGCCCCGAGATGATGGCCACGCCCCAGCCGTGGCTGAAAAAGTCCGCGACGGCGGCGAAGCGGGAAGGACGGTAGACGGCGGCGGCCACGATGTCGGGATCGCTCTCCAGAATATAGCGATCGTCGATCTCGGTCATTTTTTTGGCGATCAATTCATGTTTCATAGGTGATAACCCCTTTCAGTTAAGAATAAGCGGAGCTTGTCGCGGGTGCGGGACAGGCGCATGGTCACCGCCTTGGGGGTCAGCCCGTGGGCGTGCGCCAGCTCCTTGACGCTCTGTCCGTGCCAGTAGCGGCCGCAGAAGAGCTGCCGTTCGGTCTTTTCCAGTCGGCTAAGGAATCGATCCAAGAGCTCGGGAAGCGCGTCCGCCTCCTCGTCCTTCATGGGGATGCAGTCCCCCAGCTCCTCCAGCGCGATCTCGAAGTCCCGATTGCGCTTGGCGGCCTTATTGTGCTCCAGCCGCTGGAGGGAGAGATTGCGCACGATCTTGGAAAGAAACGCCCGCAGGGAGCGGGGCCTGGTGGGGGGGATGGCGTTCCACGCTTTCAGGTAGGTGTCGTTGACGCACTCCTCGGCGTCGCGGCGGTCGTCCAGGATGCCCAGCGAGATCCGCATACAGAGCCCGCCGTAATGGCGGTCGGTCTCGGCGATGGCCTGCTCGTCGCGGGCGAAATAGAGGTCGATGATGCGGAGGTCGGTTTGTTGCTCGTCCATGACTGTAGCTGTCTCCTTTCGTGTTGTCTGAAGGCCTTCACCTATATAGATCGGGTTTCCCGCCAAATGTCCCGCCATGGGCGAAAAATTTTCCAAAAAACCGCAACGGCCGGGGTTGTGACCGTTGCGGTTGGGAGTGTTTGCGCTTATTCTACGAAAAATTGCAGGGGTAGGGGCGCACCTATGTGTGCGCCCTTGCGAACATTGGTCATACCGGGCGCACACACAGGTGCGCCCCTACCTCAAATAATAGGGTCAACGCTTCACCGGAGGAATCGGATCACTCCAAGCTGATATTCTTGATATACATCACGTCCCCCGCGGAGGAGAAGTCGAAGTAATCAAAGCGGATCATGTGGATATCCCCCGTCCAGTAAGTGTTCTTCGACAGATCCACCTCCAGGACGTGGTACTCCCCGTCCTTTTCGAGATTCACGCGGATGCGGGCGTTGCCGTCGGGGGCGTTGATCCCGCCCGCGCAGAGGAAGAGGTCGGACTGGTAGGAGGGCTTGGAGGCATCCTTGGGGATCATGTACTCGATCTTCAGGGTCTTGTAGCTCTCGGCCGACAGAGGCGTGGGGCTGGAGCCGTAGGGGATGGAGACGCTGACGTCACCGATGGATCCCGCCGTGAGCTTGACCGCGCCCGCGGCCTCGTCAAAGACCACCGTCGTATCCACGGGGTTGGTGATGAGGGCCAGGTTCTTACCCTCCGTGAAGTCCAGCTTGGTGATGTCTCCATCAATGGAGGGCAGGCGGGTGGACCGGTAGTTGACCCGCAGGTCGGCGTTGTCGGTGAAGTCCTTGCGGTCGGTGAAGGTCTTACGGATGGCGGCGGTGGAGCCGGCGGTCAGGAGGTAGCTGTACTCGATGGGATCGAAGGAGACGATCTTGAGGGTATTGATGGGGGCAACGTAGCCCGTGGACTCGGCCATGTCGCTCTTGGAGCCGTCGAAGAGGTAACGTCCCGCCTTGTGCTGGTCGATGTTGGGCACGTAGACGCCCAGACCGTAGTCGTCCGCGCCATTGATCCAGGCGCACCAGGTCTCGGTGTTCTTCTCGCGGAGGATGAAGGTGCACTGCCCCGCGAAATCACCCCAGAAGGGGAGGTCGTTCTTGGAGGAGAGTGCGCCGCCCGTCCAGGGCTCCTCACCGTTGTACCACACGAAGGTATCCAGGTAGGAGACGGTGTAGAAGGCGGGCAGCTCCTGCCCCGCGAAGGGATGCTCCCAGCCCGAATAGTCGGTGAAGCGGTTGTCCACCTTGACGCAGTCGCCGTCCAGGGTATAGGTGTTCTCGTAGTAGGAGGGGGTCAGGGCGTTGTCCAGAGACCAGTCCTGGGGCTGGGACTTGATGTAGAGGGAATTTTCGGTGATGACCAGATCAATGAGACGGCTGGGGTTGTTGTACTGGTCGCCGCCCTGGACGGGATTGTACACCCACTTGGAGTCGAAGGAGACACCGGGCTTGTACTCGTCGTTCTCCTGCACTCCGTAGAAGGACTGCTGGATGAGGCGGCCCGTGTCGTGCTTGTTGACCAGGTTCACCAGATCGGGGATGGTACAGGCCTTGTCCTCCAGGTAGCTGACGGTACCGCCCCAGCCCAGGTCGATGCCCAGCTTGTAGCGGTCGCTCTCCAGGTAGTAGGTGCGGGGGAGCTTGTCCAGCTTCTCGGTGGAGACCCCCGCCAGGGTGAAGGCGGTGGCCTGATCCGTCAGAGGCTCCACCCGCAGGGCGGTGAGCTTGCGGGCGCTGTAGCCGTCCATGTAGCCCGTGTTCAGACCCGAGAACTGCCCCTCTTTTCCGTCCAGGAAGAAGTATTCCTCGGAGGTCTTGCCGCGCTCGGTGTAGGTGGTCCAGACCTTGACGGGAGCCGTGGCGGCGTAGGTCAGGGTGAAGCGGTTGAACTTCTCGGAGAAGGCTTCCTCGGAGAAGGTGTAGGTCAGGGCGTCACCCAGAGTGGCGGTGGCCTTGTCCAGGGCGGTGTAGCCCGTGACCGTGTAGGTCAGCCCCAGAGGGGTGGTGACGGTAGCGGTGCCGTCCTTCTCGGTGACCTCGTAGTCCTCGGGTGCGGGGAGGGTCACCGCTTCGGTGGTAGCCTCGCCCTCGGGGGCCTTGGTGTCGGTTTCCATTCCCGTGTCGGAAGCGGAGGTGTCAGAGTCCGTGGTGTCGGTGGGGTCTCCGCTACCCGTACAAGCGGCGGCGGAAATCAGCATGAGCAGTGCCAGCGCCAAGGCCGACAGTCTCTTACAGGTGTTTTTCATCGTATACCTCCCAATCGTAACTTGATTTTGCATTTTGCATTTTGCATTCCGTATTTTTTACACGCCCAGCTTCACGAGCTCGTCCCACAGCTCCTCCACAGAGGCCGCCACGGGCTGATCCCCCAGAGCCTGCAGGAACTCATGGGAGCGGTAGCCCCAGGATACGCTGATACAGTGCATCCCCGCGTTTTTGGCGGTGTAGTAGTCCACGTCGCTGTCGCCGATATAGACGCACTGGTCGGGGGTGAGCCTCTCCCCCAGCTTCTCCGAGGCGATCTCCATGATGGCGTAGGCCATGGCGGGATCGGGCTTGGAGGAGCGGTCGGGGCGGTAGCCCTCGGCGGCGATGAAGGTGCCGGGGGCAAATAACTGCTCGGCCAACGCCTTGACGAAGCGGTCCTGCTTGTTGGAGTTCATGGCCACCAGACACCGCCGGTTCAGCCGATCGAACAGCGCGGGGATGCCCTCGAAGGGGACCGTGAGGGTGTAGGTGTCCTCGTAGTGGCGGGTGTAGATCCCCAGCACGCGGTCGATCTCTTCCTCGGTGCGGGCGCCCTCGGGCAGAGCCTCCTCGACGTAGCGGCGGGTGTGGTAGTTGACGAATTGCATGACGCTCTCTCTGTTGTGGGCGGGGTAGCCGCACTCGCGCATGGTGCGGTTGAGACCCTCGACGATGCCGTCCATGGTGTCGGCGGCGGTGCCGTCCAGGTCGAAGATGACAAGCTTGATGTGGCTCATGGGGAATTTCCCTTTCTGTTGGATTCAACTCATTATAGCATATTCGGGGTGGGAAGTCAAGGGAGGGGCGGGCTTTGAATGAAAAAAGATGCCGCACGCGGGGTGCGGCATCAGGGAGTTATGGGAGGTCGGGGAAGGTCTTATCCGTGTGGGTCACGCTGAAAATGCGGATGGCGGTGACGCCGTCTCCCAAAAGCTCCTCGGGCCAGGTCAGGGTATCTTCGGCGGAGACGTAGACGAATACGGTTTGGATACCGCCGTCCTGGTACTCGGGGTAGTATTGGTTTACGGCCTCGGTTATGTAAAAGATATTACCTTGGTTATCAAAGAGAATACAGGTCTGGGTCACGGAGGCGGGCTGATCTCCCAGGTAGGCATGGGTCATTCGTAAAAGCAGACCGGGGGAGGACCAGTCCGCATCCCAGGCGTCGTAGTCCGGATCCCCGTACTCGTTGGGCGGTACCACGGACATATCCTCAGAGAGACTGTGGAACTCGGAGCGGTACAGGTGATCCATGCATTCCCCGTCGTAGGGTTCGGCCGTTACCGTATAGCTGTAGGCGGTGACCTCCTTGTCGGTGCGGAACATGAGGTATTTTTCGTAATCGGCAGGGAAACCTTTGATCCGTTGCCTGTCCAGGAGATGTTTGTCTCCGTTTCCGTCCTCGGCGTAGAGACGAACGGTGAGGAGGACGTTTTCGGAGGTCTCGTTGGTCACGTGTAAAAGGATGACGGTCTCGCCCCGGTAGTCGTACCGCCGATCCGTAACGGCAAAGCCCTCGGGGACGGTGTGGGGACTCTCGGTCTCATGGATCACGCTCTCGGGCTCGGTCACCTCGGTAACGGGCCTTGAGGGGGGTTCGGTGCCTACGGGAGGACGGCCGCCGCCCTGCCCCGCCAGTATGATGGCGGCCATGACACCAACGGCCACCACTCCGCTGACCGCCGCCGCAAACCAGCCGCTCTCCCAAAAGCGCGGGGGATGGCGCTCCTTCCCGCCGCGGCAGGGACAGGCGGCCGCCGCCGTCAGGGCGGGGATCTCCGCCTCGGCGATGTAGGCGGCGTTGACGTGACCCAGCGCGTAGGCCAAAGTATCGTTTCTCTCGCTCATAGCTTGAACCCCCTTTCGGTCAAATGCTTGTGCAGTCGTTCCCGCATACGGTGGAGCTTGACGTAGACCGTGTTCGCGGTCATGCCGTAGGCTCGCGCCAGGTCGGCCACCTCGTAGAAGTACCAGTAGCGGCCCAGAAACAGGGCGCGGTCGGTGGGGGGGAGCTTCCCCAGAAAATCGTCCAGCGCCTCGGTCAGGGCGGGGTTATCCTGGGCGGTGTCGGGGGAAATGGCGGTCAGCTCGTCCAGAGCCTCGGTCATGTGGATATTGCGCTTGGCCCGCCGCATGGCGCGGTAGCGGTCGATGGAGAGGTGGCGCACCAGCCGTCCCAGATAGTCCTTGAGGGAAAAGGGCTTTTGGGGCGGGATGGTCTGCCAGGCCTTCAGGTAGGTGTCGTTGACGCACTCCTCGGCATCGGGCTCGCTCTCCAGAATCTGCACCGAGATGGCGTGGATGTAGCTCCCGTAGCGGCGGGCGGTCTCGGAGACGGCTTGCTCGTCCCGCGCCCAGTACAGGGAGATGATCTCGGCGTCGGTCAGGTAGGGTCTCATGGGGGCTCCTTTCGAGAGATTGATTTTCAAACAGGCGTGACGGTATATACGCAGATCCCCTTGACTCCCTCCCTGGGAAGCTCTTCGTCCAGGGGGATCTCTCCTTTGGAGAGGTACGAAAACTCGGCGGCGGGGAAGGTGTGGGCGGGGACGGGTTCGGTCAGACGGCGGGGAGGCGGTGCGTATATGCCGTGTACGGTGTTCTCCTTGTCCAGAAGGACGTAGGTACAGGCCACCTCCGCCTCGCGGGTGCCTGTGTACTCTTCGGTGACGTAAAGCCGGACGGGGTATATGTCTTTGCGGGGTGTCTTGTCCTCCTCCGTGCCGTATACAGGCTTCACTTGAAAGCCGTCGGAACGGAAATCCTGTTCAGCGCTGACACCGCGGAACAGGGAGGTCTCCAACGTGTAGGAAAAGGTGTGGAAATCCCGCCCGGGTCGGAAGCATAGATATTTCTCCATGCCTCGGGCAAAGCCAATGACCGTCTGCGTCTCCTGCCCCAGCACCCGACCGGCGACGTTCAGGTAGGTAACGGTGACGGTGACGGTATATGTGTTTTTCGCGCAGTTGGCTAAGCACAGAATGGCTGTATGCTCCTCGCCATAGGTGCATTTCCTTTCCTGCACACGGAATCCCTTGACCATGACGTAATCGGGGAATGTCTCCTTACGGTTACGAATATTAATGACATCGTGAGCGGCCACACCGATAACGGCAATTATGACCCAAGGAGCGGCTTGTTGAAACATGGCATTGAGGGGACTTGTGGCCCCTATGACATTTTTCTTTGTTCGTAGGTACAGTTCAAATCCCACGAGGAGAAGTAAACAGATCAATGCAAGAAGTATGCGTACGGTTCGTTTTTTCATGGCGGCATCCTTTCCACAGGCCACGCCTGCATCTACTATACCGCTTTTCTATGTCCAAATCTTACACCCACCCGTAAATTTTTCTTGCCCCACATCAATTTTGTCAACATCCACAAAAACACCCCCCAACATTTGTTGAATATCGTTTTTTTCAATCTTTTCAAAATACCCGTTTTTGTGATATAATATAAGATGGCAAAATGAAATATCGGGCGCAGCTTTCCCAAGTCGAATCAAAATCTTTGCATGAAAGTTTTTGAGGATTGTCAAGGAGCTTTTTTCAAAAAGCTCCTTGACCGGGGCTTGGGGCAGAGCCCCAAGAAAGAAGGATAAGCAAGTGATTCGTAACGACCTCCGTAACGTAGCCATCATCGCCCACGTTGACCACGGTAAGACCACCCTGGTGGACGGTCTTCTCAAGCAGGGCGGCATCTACCGCGACAACCAGGACACCACCACCCGCGTCATGGACTCGGGAGACCTGGAGAAGGAGCGCGGCATCACCATCCTGGCCAAGAATACCGCCGTCCACTACAAGGACAAGAAGATCAACATCATCGACACCCCCGGCCACGCCGACTTCGGCGGTGAGGTGGAGCGCGTTCTGAAGATGGTCAACGGCGTTATTCTCCTGGTGGACGCCGCCGAGGGCCCCATGCCCCAGACCCGCTTCGTGCTCCAGAAGGCCCTGGCCCTGAATCACCGCGTCATCGTCTGCATCAACAAGATCGACAAGCCCGACGCCCGCCTGGGTGAGGTGGAGGACGAGATCCTGGAGCTGCTCATCGACCTGGACGCCTCCGACGAGCAGCTGGATTCTCCTATGCTCTACTGCTCGGGCCGCGACGGCACCGCTTCCTTCGATCCCGACCACATGGGCGAGGATCTGACCCCCCTCTTTGAGACCATCGTGGACTACATCCCCGCTCCCGAGGGAGACGAGGAGGGTCCCCTCCAGCTGCTGGTCTCCTCCATCGACTACAGCGACTACGTGGGCCGTATCGGCATCGGCCGCATCGAGCGCGGCTCCATCAAGGTGGGCCAGGAGGCTATGATCTGCAACTACCACTCGGGTGCCACCCCCCGCAAGACCAAGATCGTCACCGTCATGCAGATCGACGGCCTGGTGCGCAAGCCCGTAGAGGAGGCCACCATGGGCGATATCGTCTGCTTCTCGGGCGCGGGCGAGATCACCATCGGCGATACCGTCACCGCCATGGACTGCGTGGAGCCTCTGGAGTTCGTCAAGGTATCCGAGCCCACTCTGGAGATGACCTTCGCGGTCAATGATTCCCCTCTGGCCGGTAAGGAGGGTAAGTTCGTTACCTCCCGCCAGATCCGCGACAGACTCTACCGCGAGCTCCTCAAGGACGTCTCCCTCCGCGTCAGCGACGGCGAGACCACCGACGAGTTCCGCGTGGCAGGCCGCGGTGAGATGCACCTGTCCATCCTCATCGAGACCATGCGCCGCGAGGGCTTCGAGCTGACCTGCTCCAATCCCCGGGTGCTGTACAAGGAGATCGACGGCGTCAAGTGCGAGCCTATGGAGCACGTCACCCTGGACGTCCCCAACGATTACGTGGGCCCCGTGGTGGAGAAGCTGGGCCAGCGCAAGGGCGATCTCATTGAGATGACTCCTCTGGGCTCGGGCAACCGTATGCGCATCGAGTACAAGATCCCCACCCGCTGCCTCTTCGGTTATCGCTCCGAGTTCCTCACCGCCACCCACGGCGAGGGCATCATGAACACCCTCTTCGCGGGCTACGAGCCTCACCGCGGTGAGATCGTCATGCGCTTCACCGGCTCTCTCGTGGCCTCCGAGGCGGGCGAGACCACCCGCTACGGTCTGTACAAGACCCAGGAGCGCGGCCAGATGTTCGTGGGTCCCCAGACCCAGGTCTACGAGGGCATGATCGTGGGCGAGAACCCCAAGAACGACGACATCGCCCTGAACCCCTGCCAGACCAAGCACATGACCGCCGTCCGCTCCACGGGCGCTGACGAGAAGCTCCTGCTGACCCCTCCCAAGGTCTTTACCCTGGAGGAGGCCATCGAGTACATCAACGACGACGAGCTGATCGAGGTCACCCCCAAGTCCATCCGTCTCCGCAAGGTCATTCTGGACACCGAGACCAGAATGAAGGAAATGATGCGGAAGCGCAGAGCACTGCAGGGCAAGTGATCCGGTCCCGACACCGCTCCTCTTTAGGGGCGGTGCCTTTTGCTTTTCCGCAAAATCGGGAGATTTTTGGGGAAACAGGCGGTTTTTTACGAAAATGGGGGAAGTTTCTGAAAGAAAAACCCTGCTTACTTAGAATTTTTCGAAAAAGCTCTTGCAAAACGTGAAGATATTTGCTATAATATTAGAATAGATGTATTGTATCATCTATATCTATGCCCTTTTGGGATCGCGCAGGCTTTTGAGGACCCGTGATCGGGATCCGCCACGCTGCCGGGCTCTTTACAGGCGCGGGCGGAACACCCTCCGTGTCCTTGCGCGACCTCTCGCTTACCGTTTGGAAAGGAGTGTTCGTATGGGCAGCTGTCTCATTCGCAACGCGAATCTATATCAATCCAAGACCCGTGATTTTATCAACGGCTCCATGCTGATCATGAAGGGACGGATCGCCATTGTTTCCCGCGGCGACAGTCTGAGCGCCCCCGGCGGCGTACCTGTGTACGACGCGGAGGGCCGCAGGATCATTCCCGGCCTCGTGGACATTCACACCCACGGACGGGCGGGCGGCGACTTCGGTACCGCCGATGCCGCCCGGCTTTCGGCCATGGCCGAGGCTTACCTGGACGGCGGCGTGACCACCGTCATGCCTACCCTGGCGTCCGCTCCCCCCGCGGAGCTGGAGGCCGCCATTGACCGCATCAACGTCCTCCGCAGGGAGGCCGCCCTCTCGGAGGGCAGGCAAGCCTGTATTGAGGGCATCCACCTGGAGGGGCGTTACCTCAACGTCAAGCGTCGCGGTGCCCATGCCGCCGACCTGCTCCTCCCCCCCGACCCTGAGGAGCTGGAGGCGCTCCTGTCCCGTATGGAGGGCACCCGCCATGTGACCGCCGCCCTGGAGCTGGATACCGACGGCCGCTTCCTGGAGAAGGCTCTCTCCATGGGTGCCACCGTTGCCCTGGGCCACAGCGACGCCGATTACGCTACTGCCTCGGCCCTCATTGAAAAGGGAGTCACCGCCCTGACCCATACCTTTAACGCCATGCCTCCTCTGCACCACAGGGACGGCGGCGCCGTGGCGGCGGGGCTTCTGTCTCAGACCGCCTACTGCGAGACCATCTGCGACGGTTTTCACATCGCCCCCCACATGGTGGATCTCATCCACCGCCTGGTGGGAGACCGCCTGGTGCTGATCACCGACTCTATGGAAGCCACCGGTTGCGCCGACGGGGAGTATCGCATCGCGGGCAATCCCGTGACCGTCAAGGACGGCAAGGCACGCACCCATGACGGGGCCATCGCGGGCAGTACCCTCTCCATGTGGGAGGCTGTCCATAATCTGTGTGATTTCGCCCACGTCTCCTTTGAGGACGCAGTCTACGCCGCGACCATGGCCCCTGCCCTGGAGATTGGCTTAGGGACTGAGATCGGCTCCCTGGAGGTGGGCAAGCGGGCTGACCTGCTGGTTCTGGAGAATCAGAAGACTATTGGCCGTATCATGTGCGGTGGCCATTGGCATGATCCTCATGACCCTCATGATCCGGCGTAACGCCGAATCCTACGGAAAGGAAGGGCTGTCTATGAATATAGCCAAAACCGACATACAATCCGACGGAGACCTGCGGGAGCAGCTCCGCCGTGTACGCGCCGAGGCAAGACAGCTCCTGGACAGGCAGGAGGGAAGAGCCTCACGCCGTCTGACCCTGACCTATGCGCTGATCATTGTGACCGTCGCGGCCCTTGGCCTGTACCTGGCCCTGCAGGGGTTGTATCTGGCCGGATATTTACTCTTCGGTGAGCCCCTGTGGCTGACCGTCACGGCGGATTCCTTGCTGGCGCTGGGGATCCTGCTCCTGGTCTGTCCTCTGGCGGTCTCTGTGTGGCGGATGACCTGCCGCATGACCGCGTCACCCCGGGATCCCGTTCCCCTTTGGGAACTGTTTTATCCCTTCTCCTCGCCTCGCTCCTACGGCCGTACTTTGGCCGTTTTGGGAGAAGCACTGCTTGGGACAGTCTTGCTCTTCGCGGTGCCCGTTGTGGGCTATCGGGCTCTGGATCTGCTGGTGACTACGTACCTGGATCCCGGCTTTCTCAGAGGGCTTTTGCGGTGCGCGGCCGTGCTGGCTTGCCTCCTGTGGAGCGCGGCCATGCTGCTGCTCTCGGGAAAACGGGCCGGGATCGGCTATACCGTCTTCACTCGGGAGGATCTGACCCTGGGTGACGCCTATCGCCTGTTCCGCAGTCTTCGCCGCCCCCTGATCCCCATTCTGCTTCTGCGCCTGAGTCAGGTCGGATGGGCTGCCGTGACCCTGGCCGCGGTGCTGATCCCTCTGATCCCCCATACCGTTCCCTATACCATGCTCTGCACCGCCGTCTATACCCGCGGCCTGCACGGCACCCGCTCCCCTATTTGCAATTACGACATTGAATCCTTGGAGGAAATATCATGAAGAACCAAAAAGAGCGCCGCGTTCCCGATCAGGGAGCCGCGGAGCAGACTGCCGCGAAGGATCGCCGGAATCCCGGCTTTATGCGCCGTCCGGCCCTGATCCTGATCGACGTGATCTGCTTTGTGCTGGCATACGTGATCGATAACGTCCTGCTCGCGCTGGCGGCTCAGGTTGCTTACGTCAATCTCCTGTCCCGCTGGCCCAATCTGCTCATCCTGCTCGGTGTGGTCATGCTGGGACGTGCGATTACCCAGGTGTACTATAACGTCTGGCGATACCCCAACGTCCGCGCCTATACCGCCCTGGTGGCCGGAGACGCTTGCTCGGGTGCCGTCGCCTTTCTGATCACTTATGCCCTGGCTCGTATGGGTGTCCGCTCGGTCTATCTGAACTTCTGGGAGGTCTTCTTTGTGATCGCCCTGTTCGCCATGAGCACCCTGCTTCTGCGATTCGCCTACCAGCTCTGGTACCAGCACCGCAATATGAGTGAGCAGGCCTCCAATACCCCCGGCGGCATGAACAAGGTGGGTGTGGCCATCGTCGGCGCGGGACAGGTGGGTATGCACCTGGCCGAGGAGCTGAGAAGCTCCCACGTGTCCCACTACAAGCCCGTTTGCTTCATTGACCGCGACCCGAACAAGGCAGGCATGCGCATTGCGGATCTTCGCGTGTACAGGGAGGATGACCGCATCATTACGACTCTGAAGAGCCTGCCCGTACAAGAGGTCTTCGTCGCCATTCCCAACCTCTCCCCCTCTGAGAATGCCCGTCTGGTCCGCCTCTACAGCGAGGCCGGCTATAAGGTCAAGCTGTATGACTTCCCCATCAAGAGTATGTCGGACAACGCCGCTCCCGCTGTCAATAATCAGCGCGTGGTGCGTGAGTTCCGCATCGAGGAGCTTTTGGGACGGGAATCCCTGGAGGATAAGATCAACGCCGAGGAACTGAAGAGCTACTTCAGCGGCAAGGTAGTGCTGGTCACGGGCGGCGGCGGATCCATCGGCTCGGAGCTGTGCCGTCAGCTGGCCGAGTGCGGTCCCAAGCGTCTGATCATTCTGGACATCTACGAGAACAACGCCTACGACATCCAGCAGGAGCTTCGCCGTAAGTACGGCAGCGGTCTGGATCTCTGCGTGGAGATCGCCTCCGTGCGGGATCCCATCCGTCTGGATTGCATCTTCAACCACTACCGTCCTCAAATCGTTTTCCACGCCGCCGCCCATAAGCACGTGCCCCTGATGGAGCACAGCTCCTGCGAGGCCATCAAAAACAACGTCATGGGTACCTACAACGCGGCTAACGCCGCCGAAAAGTACGGTGCCGAGCGCTTCGTGCTGATCTCCACCGATAAGGCGGTCAACCCCACCAACGTGATGGGCGCCTCCAAGCGTATGTGCGAGATGGTGGTGCAGTGCCGCCGTGACAGCAAGACCGAGTTCACCGCTGTCCGCTTCGGTAACGTCCTGGGCTCTAATGGCTCGGTTATCCCCCTCTTCAAGGAGCAGATCCGCCGCGGCGGTCCCGTGACCATTACCGACAAGCGCATCATCCGCTACTTCATGACCATTCCCGAGGCCAGCCGCCTGGTCATGCTGGCCGGCTCCATGGCTAAGGACGGCGAGCTCTTCGTTCTGGATATGGGTAAGCAGGTACATATTCTGGATCTGGCCGAGAATATGATCCGTATGATGGGCTACGTTCCCTATAAGGACATCGACATCGTGGAGATCGGTCTGCGCCCCGGCGAGAAGCTCTATGAGGAGCTGCTCATGGATCGGGATCACCTGACCAAGACCTCCAACAGTCTCATCTTCATCGAGACCGATACCCCCCTGTCCCGCGAGGAGGTCGACGAGAAGCTGGCGATCCTGAACCGCGCCGTCAGGGAGGCCGAGGGAGAGCTGGCATCTCCTGCCATCAAGGCCGCCATGAAGCAGGTGGTTCCCACCTTCCACGATCCCGAGGAGGTCAACAGCAAGGCCGCCGAGACCCGAGAGATGAAGGAGGCCAACAGCGCGGACAAGCCCTCCGAATCCATCAAGGAGCCCGCAGGCGTCGTTTGAACGCAATAAGAAAGGCATCTTCCCGAAAGGGAGGATGCCTTTTGACATAGACCGTATGATACGGAAGGAAAGGCTGTGCCTTACTCCCACATACGCCGCGCGGGTCTGTGGGCTTTCACCGAATGGACCATGCCTACCAGGATGTAGGTGGCCAGCAGAGAGGAGCCGCCGCAGGAGAGGAAGGGAAGGGTGATGCCCACCACGGGGAGAATGGCCAGGCACATACCCACGTTCTCCAAGGTCTGTGCGATGATGACCGCCGCTACGCCTACCGCGATGAGCATACCGTAGTCGTGGCTGGCCTGCCGCCCGATCCAGAGGATCCGTATGACCAGAGCGGCCAGGGTGACGATGACCAGAAGACCGCCGAAAAACCCGAATTTCTCGCAAACGGTGGCCAGAATGAAGTCGGTATGGGAGGCAGTCAGCTCCTCGTAGTCACCGCCGTTCTGCCAGCCCACGCCCAGAAGACCGCCGTTTTCGATGCACTGCTTGGAGAGGAGGGGCTGCCAGCCCTTGTCCTTGGGGTCCAGCTCGGGGTTAAAGCCCACCACGATGCGGTCCTGCTGGTAGGACGCCAGCAGATCCCACAGGAAGGGGAAGGCCAGAGCGACGGCTCCGCCTGCCCCCGCGAAGTAGCCCCAATGGAGCCCCGCGCAGAAGAGCATCATGAGGATGAGAGCCATATAGACCAGGGCTACGCCCAGGTCACCCGAGACCAGGATCAGCCCCACGATGAGCAGAGCGTGGATGCCCAATCCCACCAGGGTGCGGAAGCGGTTGATGGAGGACTGTACCGTGTGCAGATGCTTGGCGAAGGTGCAGATGAAGGTGATCTTGACGAATTCCGAGGGCTGGATGGCGATGCCGATGATGGGGATGGTGAGCCAGCTCTTGTTGGCGGTCTCCACGCCCGCGCCGGTGTCGCCCGCCACCAGGGTGATAGCCAGCAGTCCCACGGAGAAGGCCAGCATGAAGAGCCACAGACGGTCCAGGATGACGTGGTAATCCAGATTGGCGATAATAAAGGTAACGATGATGCCCGCCACGGTCATGGCGAACTGCATCTTCAGCTTGCTCATGCCGAAGTTGTCCACCGCGCCGTAGACCGTCAGCAGGCTGATGACCGACAGCACCGTGGTGCAGAGAAGGAGCACCCAGTCCACGCGGCGTACCGCGTCGGCGAGAAATATTTTCATCTTTTCTACCATGGCGGTACTCCTTTCGGGGAAATTTCAAATTTGGGTTTGGCGGGCTGTTTGTTCGTGCCTTGCTCACGTTATTTGCCCTCTCACCGCTTCGCGGAGCTCCCCCAAAGGGGGAGCCTTAGAATGGTGGAAAATCTTTGTCAGGGAACGTTTTTTGTTGGGTCACGTATGAAAGGCTCCCCCTCTGGGGGAGCTCCCGCCGCAGGCGGGTGAGAGGGCAATACCCAAGGGTCAACACGATTTAACATCCTGCTAAACCCCAATTTATCAAAAGGGAGAGCAATGCCCTCCCTTTTTCAATTTCAATTAGTACTGACGGCCCCAAACAACGAGGTGCTTGGCGGGCTTGCCGCAGCAGGCGCAGACGTCGGAGGGCATCTCGTGCTCGCCGAAGGGGATGCAGCGGAACTTCTCGCCGCCGGTCTCGTCCTTGATCTGCTCCTCGCAGGCGGTCTCACCGCACCACATGGCCTTGATGTAGCCGGGCTTGTTGGCGGCGATCTCCAGGAACTCCTCGTGGTTGTGAGCGATGTGGGTCTTCTCGGCCAGGTTCT
>JAZNJA010000249.1:0-11193 GCA_045577755.1 Eubacteriales bacterium | reverse complement strand
CGACTTTGTGACGCATACATCGAGGATTTGCGCAGAAAAGTGGGGATAGAACCACTTGCCCCCTACATTATTCCTATTGAAGAAAGAAATTCTGATTTAGCAGTAACGCTCGCTCAAGGAATTACCATAGACAAAGTTTTTGCTTCCCCAAAACAGGTTGCAGAAGCCGAGCGGAATGCAAAAATTGTTAGAAAAGGACAGTTCGCTTATAACCGAGCAACGACGCGAAATGGAGAAAAAATATCCATAGCTTATAGAGAGGGAGAAGATTGCGTAGTTTCTTCTGCATATCAAGTGTTTGAAATCAAGAAAAAGGACAAGCTTCTTCCTGAATATTTGATGATGTGGTTTAAGCGTTCCGAATTCGACAGGTATGCTCGTTATATGTCAAAAGGCAGTGCCCACGAGTTCTTTGAATATAGCGATATGGAAGAAGTGTGTATCCCTATTCCGGATATTGCTGTTCAAAAATCAATAGCAGATATCTACAGAGTATATATGTCAAGAAAAAAGATTAACGAGCAGTTAAAGAAACAGACCAAAGATATTTGCCCGATCCTGATTCGGGGATCGTTGGAGGAAGGAAAAGCATAATGACAGATTTCGAAAAGTTAAAAAGTATAATTGATGAAATAGATGTTTTAGTAAAAGAGAAAGTCGATTCATCCGATGCAAGATTTGAAGCGTGGCATAACAAAACAGAACGTTTTTTGATAAAGAAATACGGAGATAACAGCATAGAACACCAAAAATTCCTTAGAACTCATTTTTCGTTGTCAATTTATACATTTAATACCCCCGATTCTGCGTTCGTTAAAGCATGCAAAGATGGTTTGGTTACAACGAAAGCCATTTTTCTAACATATTTGGAGGAAATGGAAGAAGAGACAGAGTCCCCTGTGTCTCAGAAAACGCCTGCTGTAAGTCCTACATTTGAGAAGGTTTTCATTGTTCATGGGCATGATGGTGAACTGAAAGAAGCAGTTGCAAGAATTATCGAAAAGCAAGGAATTGAGGCAATCATTTTGTCCGAGCAAGCCAACAAAGGTCGCACGATCATAGAAAAATTTGAAGATTACAGCGACGTCGGTGGGGCAATCTGCCTGTTTACTGCCGATGACTTGGGCAGATCAAAAAAGGATACGACAGACAATACTCGCGCCCGCCAGAACGTAGTCTTGGAAACAGGCTATTTTATGGGCAAGCTCGGTAGAGATCACGTTGTTCTTTTGGCTGATAAAGGGATTGAAATGCCCTCGGATTTGTCGGGTGTTGTATATACCGAGACTGGCAAATGGGAAATTGATCTGCTTAAAGAACTTAAGGAAATGGGTTATACCATAGATTTTAATAAATTAATCTAAATACAAAACGAGAGGCGTTTTGTAAAGACGGAGGACGAAAATGGCAAACTTACAAAACTACAACGGTCGCTATTGCGAATCGGAATTTGAAAATGCCTTTCTCTCGTTTTTAGAGGCCGAGGGCTGGCATTATCTGCACGGCAATAGCATTCCCCGTGAGAATAAAACCACGGTTTTGTATGCGGATGATATGGAGCAGTTTTTGAGCAAGACCAATGGGGATCTGACTGCCGATGAGATCCATCAGATCATGGACAGGGTGCGTCTTGTGGGTGCGGAGAGTCACTTTGCCACTCTGCATAAGGTGTACGGATGGATGGTCAACGGCGTGCAGTTTACCCCCAAAAGCGGACTTGCCCGTATGGTTGCGCTCATTGATTTTGAGCATCCCGAAAAGAATATCTTCCGTGCCGTCAATCAGTTTGCCGTGGAATATACCAACAACGGGCAGAGAGAAACCCGCCGTCCCGATATTCTTCTGTTCGTCAACGGTATGCCGCTGTGTATTATCGAATTGAAGAACCCTGCGGACGCGCACGCAACGGTCTTCGATGCCTTTGAGCAGATCACCATTCGTTATTGGCGAGATATTCCACATCTGCTCCATTATTGCCCCTTGGCGTGTATCTCCGACGGCGTGAAAACCCGTCTCGGTACCGTTCGCACACCCTACGAGCACTTTTATGCATGGCGCCGCGTGAACGATGGAGACAGGGTGTCTACGCTTCCTTTTGACGAACTGGAAACCATGATCAAGGGCGTATATGCTCCTGCAAGATTCCTTGAGATCTTCCGCGATTATATCTATTTTCAGGACAGCGAATACGACAGCTATGAAAAAGAGATCGTCTGCCGCTATCCCCAGTTTTTTGCCGCTCGGCTGCTCAAGCAGAGTATCGTAAAGTCGGTGATCGAAAAGAGCGGCAAAGGCGGTACATATTTCGGCGCGACCGGTTGCGGCAAGACCTACACCATGGCCTTCCTTGCCCGTCAGCTGGCGTTGCGCTGTACCGACGTTCCCGAAATCGGTTCACCTACCATCGTTATGATCGTTGACCGCGAGGAGCTTCAGAAGCAGGGAGCAAAGCTGTTTACCAAGAGTAAGGAGTTTTTGAACCTTGGTGAAGTCAGCATCGTTCCCACCCGTAAAAAGCTTCGTGAGGAACTCGGTGCACGTGAAAGCGGCGGATTCTATATCTGTACCATTCAGAAGTTCTGCGACCGAGAGGATGACAAGATTGGTCTGATCAATGATCGTTCTAACATCATTTGCTTCTCGGATGAAGCGCACAGAACCCAGCTTGAACACGCTAAGTCTCTCAAATTCAGCAAGGATGCCGATGAGAATATGCGTGCGATGGTATCCAAGCCTTACGCGAAGGTGCTTAAAGAGGCGCTGCCCAACGCAACCTTCGTTGGATTTACAGGCACTCCCGTTTCGGAAACGTATCAGACCTTTGGTGATGAAATCGACCGCTATACCATGGATCAGGCTGTCGCGGATGGCCTGACCGTATCCATCAAATATCATCCTCGCATCGCCAAAGTTCTGCTCGATCAGGAAAAGGCTCAGGAAATCGAAGCATATTACAAAAAGTGCTTCGACGAGGGAGCTACAGAGGAAGACGTTGAGGCAAGCAAGAAGGCAATGAGCTCTATGGAAGTCATTCTTGGTGAGCCTTCTCGTTTGGAGCGTCTTGCGGTAGATATCCATGATCATTACGTATCATCGTGTGAGAAGGATCCCACTCGCGTCCAGAAGGCGATGATCGTGTGCTCAAGCAGACAGATTGCCTATGCGCTCCTGAAGAAATTCCAAGACAAATATCCCGAATGGTTCGTTGAAAAGAAAACCCCCGATGGAGTGGAAGTATCCCCCGAAGAGTTGAACAAGCTGAAGCCCATGCCCTTTATGGCAATGGTCGCGAGCGTTGGCAAGAACGACGTGCCGGAAATGTATAACTATCTCGGCGGTGTGAAAAACGGATCTCGCTCCGAGGATCTCGACGCCGCGTTCAAGCAAGATTTTTCCAACTTCCGTATCGTAATCGTTGTGGATATGTGGATCACCGGCTTTGACGTTCCTTCGCTGACCTACATGTATAACGATAAGCCATTGAAAAAGCATTTGCTGATTCAGACCATCAGCCGCGTCAACAGAAAGTATCCCGGCAAGGATTACGGTTTCATTGTTGACTATATCGGTATTCGCGACAACATGCGGGAAGCTATGAAGCTTTACGGTGGAGACACATCTGTTGCGCCCTCCGCCGATGATGTTGAACAGGCTACCGAAGTATTCCGTGAGGAAATGGAAATCCTGGCAGATCTGTTTAAGGGATATGATCTCACACCGTTCTTGGATCCTGAAGGAGATCCTGCGCTTCGCTATAAGCTTTTGGCCAAAGCCGCAGAGTACGTGTTTATCTCCACGCAGGAGCTGAATACCCACAACAACGGCGGTAAGAGTGTACAGAAGGTATCATTTAAAACCTACTTCCTGAAGACCGTTAAGAGAATGCGTGCCGCCTATGACATTTGCCAGCCTTCCGGCGAGCTCGGAGAAGAGGAATCCGCTCTTGCACAGTGCTTTATGGCAATCGCCGGATTTGTTCGCAAAATGAGCGGTACGAGCGACGTTGACGCGGATACCATGAATCGCCACGTAGCCACGATGGTTGAGGAAGCATTGAAGTATAACGAAGTCGAGAGCGTATTGGAAGATGGCGAGCAGGAAGATATCTTCAGTCCCGAATACTTTGAGAAACTTTCCGATGTTAAGATGCCCGCATCCAAGCTTGAAATCCTCGTAAAAATGCTTCGTAAGCAGATCAAGGAGTATAGCAAGACTAATCAAATGGCAGCCAAGAAGTTCCAAGAAATGCTGGAGGAAACGATTAAGGAGTATCACGAAAGAAGAAAGCAACTCACCGCAGAAGAAGCAGGCGAGGCGCAGGAGCATGCTACTGAAGATATTATCAGAAACGCTACCGAACAGGCACTTCGTATTTTGAAGGATATGAATGCCGACCGTGAAAGTTTCCGTAAGATTGGTCTCACATTCGAGGAAAAGGCGTTCTACGATATTTTGATGACGCTACGCGACGAATACAACTTTGAGTATGGCACGGACAAAAAGGTAGATGGCATCATGGTCAATGACAAGTGTAAAGCACTTGCCAAAAAGATTAAAGAAATCATCGACACCAAATCTTCCTTTGCGGATTGGCTTAACAATCAGATCGTCCGCGATCAGCTCAAGTTTGATATCAAGGTTTGTTTGATTAAGAATGGATACCCGCCACAGTATAGTCCTGAAGTTTTCCGCAAGGTGATGGAACAGGTAGAAGGCTTTGAGGAGAATCACTAATAACATGAAAAATGAAATTCTGTTAGCGACCATATGTGCTTTTATCAGTGCCATTGTAAGTGGAATTGTTTCAATAATTACCACGGTTCTTGTAGAACGCCATAAGGAAAAAAGGATTCTTTTGAAAGAAAAAAGAGAAGCGAGACGGGATGCGTTTTTTAAACGACCTGAAATGGAAATAATCGAGCATAAGAATTATTTATCTCGTCAGGGATATGGAATAAGTAAACAATGTGACATAGAGTTATTTATTGCTTCACCAGAGCAGATTGTTAATCAAGAAGAAAAAACAGTATATCTAAAGTATCGTCAGGAAGACTTCGATAGGTCCAAATGGTGTTGCGTAATTTATACTCTAAAGAATGTAGGAAAAACTGGTATTTCTGCTTTGGATATCATCAGCAACCGAATTCATCATGTCTGTGTAATACCGATACACTTGTTTTCTGAAGATAGAAACAATCCTTCTATTGATACTTCTTTTTGTTATGATAAAAAAATCAGAGAAGAAGGAACAATCACGTTGAAATTATGTTTCAATTCTGATCACATAATAAGAAATGGAATGTCAGCCTCGCTATCTATTGGAATGGAGGACACTAATGGATGTTGCTGGCTGCAGCCGTTGTGGGCTCCCGAAAACAAGGTGTATGACAGTTATTCAGTATCCAAAAAAGAGTTTTTGGAAAAGCTTGATGGTATTTCAAGATAAATGGTATAGCCCGTTCCCGCTGGGGGCGGGCTTTTCATGTTCAACCCAACTACTGTTTAGGGGTGGTATATTGTTTCTTTGCTTCTCTTATTCGAAACATACCTCAAATTGCCCATCCTGAACATACGTAAGATCTGATTACAATGGCATATGAAATCATAAAATTCTTTCTTCTTTCCCCGATACCGATGCCCATCCAAATAGCTGATCGCGTTACATACAATATGAATGTGTAAGTGGGTGGTATCTTCATGTACAGCAAAAACGGTCTGATATTCACGACCTAAGTAGGGAACGATCATACACGCGATATCATTTACTATGGAGGCACTCCTTGTTTCTTCCGGAGAGAAAGATATGATAAAGTGGCGAAGCTGTACGCCGTTTGTTTTATCAAACATTTCGGTTACTCTTTGCATATCTTCAATAGGATTGTAACGATCTACACGGAATCCTCCAAAGTAGTTAGGAGCTTTTCTAGTATTTAAAACATAGGTGATTACATCATGTAAGGCAGACGAATCGTGATATTTACCATTCCCGTTGCCAGTAATTAATGTTGCCATTTTTAGTTCTCCTTAAATATTAATATATTCCATAATACTATGGTTAATATATAGGTATATTGGTTGTAGATATCTACCATATTTACACTATATATACTAACCAGAATATCATAATTACAAATAGTATCCCCTCTAGTTTCCACCAGGGGAAGAACTCAAAAGAGTTCTTTCCCTAGGGTCCAAGTGGTTATTATTTAGTTCAGTGCGTTTTATATGTTTACAAAATATTGCGTATTACGGAAAGATGCCCGCATCTCACGTCAAGAGATACGGGCATTTTTGCGTCATATCAGGACCTGAACCAATATGTCACCCGCTTGCATAGGAATCTGTTCGATCGGCATCGGCAGAGGAATGATCAGGGACATCAAAATTTCCTCAGAAAGCTTGTCCTTCATACACTGAATACCGCTTATGTAGTCGATTCCGACATGTGTCACAGAAGGAAAATCAGGAGCCGAGAAATAAAAGCTTCCGTCCGATTTGGGTGAAACAATGATGGAGTACGCATTGGGTTGAATTTCTGTGTCGGGTAAGTTCAACAAAACCGCCATGAGTCCCATACTGTTGATTTTCTGAGAGTCCAATACGTGGGCATACGTATCCAGCGTGAAGGATACCGAATAGTGTCCCAAAAGAACCGATAGGGTCTTGGAATCCATACCTTGCTCCAACGCACGTGTAGCAAACGTGTGCCGCAGGGCATGGAAGGTAAAGTGCTGCAATCCACATCCTTGGAGGATCTGATGATAGTAATCGGAGAAGGTCCTGGGCTCAATATACCGCCCATCGGGAGCGGTTACGATCATACCGCTCTCTACGTACGCGTCCCCCATCTGTGCCCTGTCTCGCGCCTGTACGGCCTTCCATTGCCACAATTCGTTAGCAAGATTGGGAAGCAGAGGGATACTTCGAACCGAGTTTTCAGACTTTGGTGTCTGGATCACGATCTCCGTTGTGGTCTCGTTTGGATCGGTTGGCCTCTTCTTCTTGTTCAAACGGTTCAAAGCTCTCTTTACATAGAGCATGTTGTGGGTGAAGTCAATGTCCTCCCATCGTAGCCCCAAAAGTTCCCCGAGGCGCAAGCCGGTAAAAAGTACTAATCTCACGAATACACCGTATCTGAACTGGTAGCTTCCTCGGATCAAAGCCGCTTGTTCCTCGCGCTTCAAAACGTCGATCTGTGGCTTTTGTCCTCTGGAAAGGCTGACGGCCTCTGCGGGATTGGACTGAATAAGCCCTTCCGCCATGGCATGAGAAAGGGCTTTATGTAAGAATAGATTTAGATTGATAACCGTCTTGGGAGCGAGCTTTTCCTCTTCCATTTTGTAGTTGTAAAACTGCTGAAGCATTCTGGGATGCAGATCCCGAAGTTGAATGTCTCCCAAAGCGGGTTTGAAATGTACGCGGATATAGCTTTCGTAGCTGTTGTAGGTGGACTGCTTCAGGTTATTGTTCATGTATACCTCCAAGCATAGATCCAGCCAGTTTCCCAGAGTCATATCCTGGAATGATTGTGGCTTGGTCGCGTACTGGTAGCTTAACTTTTGCAGTAACTTTACCGCCTCAGCTTTTGTGGGTGCATATCTTGAGAGTCTTTTGGGTTGCCCCGTGGCGAAATCTACGCCTTGGGTAATCCGTACTTCAAAGCGCCCGTCCGCACGTTCGCGGATCGAGCCTTCGTTATTTGCTCTGCGTTTGGTCATGTTTGTAACTCCTTTTTCATATTTGCACAGAAGCGCATCACCATTATGATATCTAATTGAAATAATGACATAAAACAGCTTCCGTGTATTAATAGAAAGTTGTATCAGGGGTGTTTTTTTACAAATACCCCTTGACAAAACGCAAAATTATGATATACTCCATTATAGAGAAAAAAGAAAAAATGAGACAGGAGATTGAAATGCGATATATCAGCGATGTTGTTAAAGAAGATTACAAGAATTGGGACAGAGGTTCAATTGTATTTATTTCGTCGCCTACAGGTTCGGGAAAAAGTACTTTCATTCTTGAAAAGTTACTTCCTGAGGCACAGAGGCAGAAAAAATACTTGATATATGTTTCAAATCGAAAGATCATTGATAGTCAAATCAAAAGTATGCTGAAGTCTCATTATCAAGTTGAGGATGTCAGACGGGGGGAAGAGAATCATTATTTTGTTGGTTTGACATATCAATACTGTGAGAAAACTCAACAACTTCCAGAGTTACATCTAAAAAAGAAAGGAAAGAAACTAACCAGCGCGCAGGATTATTGGTATGATCACCCGTACGATTTGACAATCTCAAAAGATGACATATTGTATTATGTGTTTGACGAGTGTCATTACGTTATTTCCGATGCACATTTTAACAATTCAACAAATTATTGGTCGATGTACAGAATGCGAACCTCTAACGCAACCACTGTGTGTTTGTCAGCTACTCCTGAGTCATTGTATGGATATTTGTTTGAAACATTATGTAATTTTCAAAATCTTTATCTATATTCGAAGGGACAAATAAATAAGCCCAAGAACAATTGCATGGAGTGTTTGTTAATATAATCGGATATATATGAGAAGGATAAGGCAAATTACAGGCGTTATTTGGAACAACCTATCAATTTGGATTTTTTGAGGATGAGTTCGGAGATTTTTTCGATTCCTCTGAATCAATCGAATAACCGTTATTTACCTCCATTGAATATTCGCTCTTACGAGGAGGTTCAGGATATAATGAAAGAATATCCTTATACAAATCAGTGTGCTCTTGAATACTTTCATGAAGCCACATGCTTCACCAATCTAAGAGATTTCTTGTATTATGAATTTGGAGTCAACGCATATGAATATACATTCGAGCCTGATTATTCATATTTTGATTGTTACTATTTTGATGAATATCAAGAACTATACAAGGAAATAGAAAAAACGGTAGATAAATGGTTGGTCTTTGTTAATGATGGAACCGAAGGAACGGGCATGGTAGAAAGCTTAACGAGCAAAGGGATCTCGGCGGTATACATAGACAGCAAGACAAAGTCGAGTAAAAACAGGTATGCAAAGCGCATATACAAGGGAATCGTTGACAACGGAACTTTTCCGTGCAGAGTGCTCGTTACAACAAGTGTTATGGAATGCGGTGTTACACTTAAGGACGAGGCAATTAAAAATATTGTTATTTCACAATCTTCAAAGGCTTCTTTTCTACAAATGTTGGGAAGGGTGAGGAGACAATCAGAAGAGGAAAGAATACGGCTAATGATTAGACGTATTAATTTTCAAACAGTAAAAGTGAATTTTGACCATAATGAATCAGCACTACGTTTTATGAGCGAATTTTTCAGATTACAAACAAAAACAATGATGGACAATAACTTACATAAACGTTTGACCGACGAAATTCAATCAAAGAAAATGCTGACATACCTATATCCCGTTCCTCCAAACTATTTTTGGCGCGATGTTCCTTTTCGTGAATTCACATTGAATAGAGCAGCTTATTGGAGATTATTGTATGATCAAAGTTATATTGTTCAATTGATGAAACAGTATGAAAAAAATGATTCAACACTTTATCTTCGAGAACAGTTGCGATGGCTATCGCAAGAGTATTCAGAAGAACGATGGGTAGGTTTTGAAGAAAACAAAGAAGCGTTGTGTTCCTATTTGGCAGATATACAAAGGCGAGGACCAATACTTCAAAAGGAAGAATTCCAAAGGCGGTGTTTAGAGTATATTTCATCATTTCAAAAAATCTATATGGATGATTACTTGTGGGGAATGGTAAGAGTGTATAGGGATTATTTGGAAAACCATGTTGGATCAGATAAAATAGAATGCCCAGGTAAGGACAAAATTAACGGTTTTTTTGAGAAAATGGGGATTCCGTATACCATCAAGAATCCAGAAGTATGGATTTCAAAAACAAAAAGAAAGCGTGCATGGGTCATCGAAGACATTTGATAAAGATCAGACAGTTACGCTGATTAAAGCATTTTTCGCCGGCGGAGCCGAACCCGACTCCGCCGACACGGTCATGCATAACCGTTGTTAGTCATCCTCGCTCCTGATGGGAACCCCATCCCCCCTCCCCGTCAACGCCATATAAACAGCGATCCCAAGGAAAACCCCCTCAGCGAGCAGGGAGAGCGGCGACGCGGCGATTTTCGACAAAACGGACATATAAACCTCCTTTCCGTTCGCACCGCCCTACGCGGCGTGAGATCTCTTGAACTTGCGACCGAACAGGTCCATGGTAATCATGGCGCCCAGCGTCAGAACGAAACCGACCAAAGCCCAGATCATAGAATCACCTCCTTTCAGTTTTGCGGATCAAAAACCGAGAAAGTATGGACACCTTCCCGTGATTTTGGAGATAATCAAAGCTTTTATGGATGAGATTTGGAATTTCACCGTGAAATCGCGCTAAACCGAGAATTCCACGGTGAAATCGGATTATTTGTGTAGGGAAGTATTGGAGAACAGAATCAGCGAGGGGACTGTTACAGCAACCCCGTAAACACCTCCAACCGTCTGAACCTCTCCCTCCCAAACTCCACCTGCTCCTCGGTCAAACCTTCAAAGTCCTCCGAATCAGCAGGCGCCCGACACAGGAAGAAAGGCCCGACCACAACGTCGTACACCCGTCCTACCTCATCCACCAGCGCCCGATTGAAGGGAAGCCCCAACAGCTTCCCCTCCTCGTTACAGATCAGCGCCAGCTCGTCGTCCTCAAAAGGGTAAATGGCCTGGATGTACCCGCCGACCACCGCCTGCATGGACTCCAAGCCACCCTCGATCTCTTTCTCATACGGAGCCGCCAAAGGCTCCACGACCAGTATCTTCATAAGCGTTTCACTCTCCTGTAAAATGTACTTGGCTTCATGTCAAGCCGTCTCATGGCCTCTGTAGCCGTGATCTTGCCACCCCGCCACAGAGCCACCACCGCGGGCAGATCGGGCCTCTCAATGGGCTTACGGCCCTTGTAGACCCCGTTGGCCTTGGCGATGGCGATGCCCTCCTTTTGCCGTTGCAGAATGTACTCCCGCTCCAGCTCAGCCACCGCCCCGAACACCGTCAGCATGAACTTGCCCGTCGGTGTGGTCGTGTCGATGGCTTCTTTTTTGGAGACGAACTCCACCCCCTTGGCGGTGAGCTTCTCCACCAGCTCCAGAAGGTCGCGGGTGTTACGGGCA
>JAZNJA010000248.1:0-4949 GCA_045577755.1 Eubacteriales bacterium | reverse complement strand
ATCGGTGAGTTGTTGATGTGGTCATCCTGAGCGAAGGGCGTAGCCCGGAGTCGAAGGATCTCTTGTCGGCAAAGGAGATCCTTCGACTCCGCCGCAAGCGGCTCCGCTCAGGATGACCCCTTAATATACACCGATAAACCCCAATTTGAAAACCCCGCCACCTTTCGGTAGCGGGGTCAAATCTTACTCCAGCTCTGCCTTCCGCAGGCTGCTTCCTCTCTTATAGTGCCGCATGAAGATATCGTAATACTGCATATACTCCTCCTCCACCAGCACGGGGCACTCCCGGTGGTTCTTGTAGGCGTAGATGTACTCGATCATCCAGCGGTAGTACTGATCCCCGTGGCCGCCCTCCATGGGCTCGATGTCGCGGCTGCACTCGGGGGAGTAGGCGTCGGTGAAGTGGTACTGGCCGTCGTAGGGTCCGCCCTCGATGTAGAGCCGCTGGGCGGTCCACTCGTTCCACCAGGTCAGGGTCACGAACTTGGGACGGAACTTGAAGGCGGAGGTCCACTGGGCGTGCCAGAGCAGGCCGCCGATACGGCCGTGGGCGGTGTCCGCCGACATGTAGGTCTCCTGAGACGCCACGCAGACCCCGATCTGCTCGGGCTCGCCCGCGGCGTTCTCGGTGCAGTACTTGGCGTTGTTGAAGTGGAGGAAGTTCCAGATACCCTCGCGGGTGCAGGAGGTGCGATCCATGAGGCCGCCCATGCAGCGGGTAGTGAACGCTTCGGGGGCGGGGTTTTCCTCGTCGTGGATGGAGGTGGTCAGCAGGAAGGGCTTCTCGTTCCAGTAGACGAAGCAGTCCGCCCACTTCTCCCGGCCGTAGTAGTTGTCGTAGAGATACTGATACAGGCGGTCGTCACCGCCGCCGCCGACCCAGACTACCACGTAGGGGGTGCCCAGGCCCTCGGCCCGCATCTCCATGATGGTCTCGAACAGGGCGATCATGGGGGCGTCCACCATGCGCTTCCAGTCGGTGGGGCTGCTCTTGAGGCCGTAACTCAAGTTGGTATGGTCCAGGATGATGAAATCCACACCCGCGGCATAGAGCTGGGTCATGTGGGTGCGGATGACCTCGCGGTTGGAGCTGCAGTAGTAGCCCAGGGCGGGCTTGGCCCAGTAGTGGAAGGAGGGAGAGCCGCCCCAGTCCTTGTTGCCCGCGAGGATCTGGGAAATATCGTGGTAGTAGTCCACCCCCGTATCACTCTTGCGAAGGACGTAGTCGAACCAGATGGAGTAGCAGATGGAGACCAGATCGGCCCTGTCGGTCACGTCCAGACCCAGGGAGTGGCCCTCGGCGGGGGTGGCGGTGATGCTGCCGTCATCGGCCTTCACGTAGGTCACCTTCCCCTCGTTGAAGACACCCGTGTCCACCTCCCAGAGGATCTCCGGCTCGGTGGGGGCTTCGGTAGGCGCCTCGGTGGGCTCCTCCGTGGGGGCCTCGGTGGCGGGATCGGTAGGTGCCTCGGTGGGGGTGGGATCAGTGGCCTCGGTGCCGTCGGTGGTCTCGCCGGGGGTGGGGTCGGCCGTACAGCCCACGGCCACAA
Organism: Eubacteriales bacterium; assembly: GCA_045577755.1. Classification (GTDB taxonomy): domain Bacteria; phylum Bacillota; class Clostridia; order Oscillospirales; family CAG-272; genus CAMEON01. The sequence goes on along the minus strand of JAZNJA010000248.1, from coordinate 3,399 downwards.
GGAGGCAGAGAAGAACGGAAAGGATAGTCAGAAAGCATACGAGAGCGTGCTTTTTCATGGTGACGGTCTCCTTTAATCAAATTTTTACTGTCGGATACGCTTCTTCTTCCAATGCCCCATCTTGTAGAAGATGGCGGTGAGGATGGCACCAATGCACCAGGAGCAGAGCAGGGAGATCTGGATGCACTCCTTCATACCGTCGGCGGGGTTGCCGGTGGGGGAGGTCAGCCAGGCGATGCCGTAGGCTACGGGGACGCGGATGGCCACCGTGGTGATCAGGGAGATCCACATGGGGGTCATGGTGTCGCCCGCTCCGCGCATGATGCCCGACAGAGACTGGGTCACGGCCATGGCGATGTAGCCCACGGCCAAAATCATCATGAGGCGGTAGCTCAGCTCCACCAGATCGGCGGTCTCGGTGAAGAGTCCCATCAGGTGCTTACCAAAGAAGAGGATCAGCACCGTAATGGCCGCCGAGCAGCCCACGGCCATAGCCAGGCCCTGACGGGCGCCCTTGGTGACGCGGTCGTAAAGTCCCGCGCCCACGTTCTGGCCCGCGTAGGTGGTCAGGGCGGTACCGAAGGAGAAGTTGGGCATCATGGCGAAGCCGTCCACCCGCATGATGACCACGTTGGCGGCGATGAACTGCTCGCCGAACTGGTTGGTCAGGGACTGGACGATGATCATAGCCGAGGAGAAGATGGCCTGGGTCAGACCCGAGGGGAGACCCAGACGGATCAGGGTCTTGATGTACTGAGCCCGGGGGATCATGAATTTGAAGCCGAAATCGTAATCCTTGCGCATGATGGCCAGCTTGACCATACACAGGGAGGCCGAGACGAGTTGGGCGATGATGGTCGCCAGCGCGACGCCGGCAACGCCCATCTGCACCACGGCCACGAAGACGATATCCAGCACGATGTTGATGACGGTGGCCACCAGCAAAAACACCAGAGGCCAGACCGAGTCGCCCATGCCGCGCAGGATACCGCTCAGGATGTTATAGAAGGCCAGGCCCGCGATGCCCCACAGACAGATCTTGAGGTAGTCCTCGCACCAATCCAGGATGGATCCGGGAGTGTTCAGCATCTCCAGAACGGGGCGGATGAGGGGGGTGGCGATCAGCACCAGAGCCACACAGCAGATGGCGGTGGCGGTGATGCAGTTGCCGATGGTGTGGGACAGGCTCTCGCGGTTCTTGGCACCGAAATACTGGGACACCATGATGCTGGCGCCCGCCGAGATGCCGATGAACAGCACCAGAAGCATATTGACGATGGGACCGCAGGAGCCCCCCGCCGCCAGGGCGTTGTCGCCGATGTACTTACCCACCACGATGGAGTCCACGGTGTTGTAGAGCTGTTGGGCGATATTACCCAGAAGCATGGGGAGGGTAAAGATCAGGATCTTTTGCCAGGGCGAGCCTGTTGTCATATCGTTGGATGATCTCACGTTTTCACCTCGTACACAGTTTTTGTCATTTTATAGTATACCACAAAGCCGCCCCGATTGCAAGGGCTTTCACACAAAGTTTACGGTTCAGCCCTGCTTGGAGGTGAGGTCCCCGTCCTCCAGCACGATGCAGTTCATGATCCCGCTGACCTTGGTGCAGGCGTCCAGGGCGATCACCGCGAAGGGTCCCTCGGGGTCACGGCGGCGCTTGCCGTAGAAAGGGGTGAAATCCGCCAGTCGGCCGAATTCCTGTCCCCGCCCCTCGATGTTGGCATGGCCGTAGGAGCAATGGAAATGACCGCAGACCACGGTTTTGTCGGGGATGTGCAGCTCCTTGTAGTAGGCAAACTCCATGCCGTTGTACCAGCGGGCGTTCTCCCAGTCCTCGGACGAGGCGTTTCTCCAGTCGGAATTGAAGTAGAAGCTCTTATAGCCCCGATACTTGGTATCCCCCACGGTAGAGCGGCAGGGAATATAGCCGTGGGTGAAGACGTAGTTCTCAGTCTCGAAGTAATTCAGGGCGGTAGGCATCAGCATACTGTAGTAGAGGGAGCTTTTCACCCGCCGGATCAGGACCTCGGGGCGGCAGATGCCCTCCCGATGGGTCATGCCGCTCAGTTGAAGGGCGGTGAGCCAGGTGCCGTTCTTGACGTGGTAGGACTCACCGCACTCGATGCGGTCCATGCCGTAGCCCGTCTCCAGGTCGATAAGCAGCCGCTCCATGAGGTCCTCGTGGTTACCGCGGACAAAGATGAGGCGGTCCTGCTTGTGAAGCCCCGCCATGAGGCGTTGCGTCTCGTCGGGCTCCTCTCCGCGGTCCAGAAGGTCGCCGCAGACAACGAGCTTGCAGGGGACGGGGTCGGTGAAAAAGCCGCTTTCCTCCAGAGTGCGCATCAGAATGGAGTAAAAGCCGTGGGGATCGGCTATGACGTAGTATTTCATAGTTCAGTTCCTTTCTCGCCCTACGGGACGGGCATGGCAGGTCAGGTTTCAGAGTTCCACCGCGTCCCGCAGCCTCTTCACCGCCGTCGCCGCGCGGGCAAGGTAGTCCTCGTCGCTCATGCCCTCGTAGGGGACGGCCTTGCGCTTCAGCTCCAGGGTCAGGGGGACCTCGGGGGCAGAGCGCAGAGCCTCGGCCACGTAATCAAAGTCCAGCCCGCCGTCGAAGGGGATGAGGTGGGAATCCTTATTGTAGATCCCCTCATTATCCTGGATGTGGGTGCAGATGAGGCGGTCACCGAAGAGGGGCATATACCGCCGCCCGGGGGTGAAGCAGCCCTCGTGACCGCAGTCCCAGCAGAATCCCACGTGGGCGGCGTCCTTGAACTCCTCGAAGGCCCAGGCGATATTGGCCAGCTTGCGTTGGTTCTCGAAGGCGATCCTGATATTCTTGGTAGCGGCGTGCTCCACCAAGCGGATGAAGCGGGCCCGACCCGCGTCGGTGGGAGGCGGGGCGTTCTCCCCTGCCGAGAGGTGCACCACGGCGATGGGGGAATCCACCTCGGCGCAGAGGTCCACGCAGGTCAGGAGCTGACGGAGGGTCTGCTCCCCCTCGTCGCCCTCCTGCCAGATGGCGTTCATGATGCCCTTGAAGGGGGCGTGGAGGGTGTCGTAGCACAGCCCCGCCGCGTGGACCTCCTCGGCCTGGCGGCGGACCTTGTCGGGGTCGGTGGAGCCGGAGAAGACGCGGGTAAAGCCCAGCTCGCGGATGTGGGCGCAGAAGGTGGGGATATCCATTTCGGTGCGGGCACCGAGGTTGATGCCGAGTTCGCGCATGGGGGTGGTCTCCTTTCAAATATGGGTTTATCGAACTGTTTGACGGGAAGGGCACGGCAATTTTCTCGTTAGCCCTCTCACCCGCTTCGCGGGAGCTCCCCCAGAGGGGGAGCCTTTGGAAAACGCTTGTCGGGAAAGGGTTTCTCTTGTAAAATGGCACGAAAGGCTCCC
>JAZNJA010000247.1:0-12621 GCA_045577755.1 Eubacteriales bacterium | reverse complement strand
AATAGAAACCCGTAGGGTTTCTTTCCTCAACTCGCCCAACGGGCGAATTTCACACGCGCAAAGCGCGTATTTCACGCCGAAGGCATTTCACACGCCGTAAGGCGTATTTCACTATTGCAGTTTATCGGAACGATAAACTGCAATTTGCAGCTCCTTACTTCTTACAAGGCACCGCGCAGGGCAGAGTCACCCTTCCGTGTTCATCCGGGAAGGGGGAGAGATCGTCGTGTCTCCAGGCGTCTCTTTGGGCTTTGTCCCGGAAATCGGGAATGGCGTAGACCTTGCCGTTCTCCAGGCAGCTGCGCCAGCCCAGGATGGCGACGGCGGACATACAGCAGCCGCGGTAGACGTCGAAGAAGGGCTCTACGCCGCTTTGGATATACTCCACGAAATTGTAGACGGTCCAGAAATCACCTCCTCCGTGGCCGGCCTTCTCGGCCAGGTCGCCGTTGGCAGGCCAATCGGGAACGTAGGTCTCAGAGGAGGGCTTGCCCATGGGGGTGGTCCAGCTGTGATAGGTAACGTTGAGGCTTCCGCCCAGGGTACGGCCGGTCTCGGCGGAGCCGTTCTCCCCCACCACGCGGTAGCCGCTGGGAGAGCCCATGTGGGCACAGCCCGTGAAGCGGAAGAGAGCGCCGCCATCGGTCATGCAGTTCATCATGGCGAAGGCGTCGTAATTATGGCGGAAATCGTCATACTGCTCCAGCACGTCGGAATGGACCGCGAAGGCGCTGACCTGGGTGGGCATCTGGCCCGTAATATGCATGAGAGGCCCCAGAGAATGGGTGACGTAGTAGGTACGGGGAAGCCAGGCGCGCCAGTGGTACTTTTCAGGGGTCAGGGAGGCCAGGGTCTCTCGGGTGCCCGTGTGGTTATACTCCCCCTCGGCGTAGAGGATCCGCCCGAAGTTCCCCTCGTCAGTCAGGCGCTTTGCCTCCAGCAGGGCGGCGCTGAAGGGATAGTTTTCAGCCAGCATATACTTGGCGCCGCTCTCCTCCACCGCCTCGCACAGCTCTACGCACTCCTTCATGGTGACGGCGGCGGTGCATTCACTGAAGACGTGGACGCCGCGCCTCAGCGCTTGGATGGCATAGGCGGCATGCTCGTGAAAATAGTTGCAGAGCAGAACACCGTCGATACCGCTGTCCAACAGCTCGTCGAAATCCCTGCAGACGCGGACACCCTCGGGGCAGGCCTTCAGGGCTTGGTTTACCCGCTCCTCGCTCTTGTCGCAGACAGCGTGGACGGTGGCGTTTTCCAGGGCATTGATGATGGGAATAAAGGAACCTCCGCGCCATAGGCCGAAGATCCCCAGCTTCAACTGCTTCATAAGTGGATCCTCCCATTTTTCCCTTGCGGGTTTTCTTCATTATATATCATCCGTCTCACAAATTCAATATACGAATCGCACAAGATTCCCCTCTCCTTTTCGTGCAAAAAGCCCTCTCAGATGAGAGGGCTTTGCCTGTATATCGGATCAGGGATCCAGCTTTTTCAGCTTGGCGTAGGTACCCATAAGCTTCTTGGTGCCCACGCGGTCGAACACGACCTCGATGAGCTTGTCCGCACCCATGGGCTTGATGGAGAGGATCTCACCGTCGCCAAAGCTAGCGTGGGTAACGCGGTCTCCGGGAGCCAGGGTATTCATGTTCTCGCGGGCGGCGGCGGTCGCGGCGGGGACCGACTGACCGACGGTGATGCGGTCGGTATGGACAGGGGCCTTACGGCGCTGCGGACGCTCGTAGTAAGCATTGGTACGGGCAGCGGGCTGGGCGGCGCCACCGCCTCCCACCGATATGCTCATGGCATCCATGGTCAGATCCTCCTCGTTCAGAAGCTCGGAGGGGATCTCCTTGACAAAGCGGGAAAGGGGGTTGGAGACGGTCTGGCCGTACCAGATACGTGTCTTGGTATGCAGAATGAACACCTGCTCCCTGGCGCGAGTAATGGCCACGTAGCAGAGGCGGCGTTCCTCCTCCAGGTCGTCGGCTCCGCCCATGATGTTCTGCATACCGGGGAAAATGCCATCCTCCATACCGGGGAGGAAGACCACGGGGAACTCCAGTCCCTTGGCGCTGTGGATGGTCATGAGCACCACGGCATCGGCCTCGGTGTCGTACTTATCCACGTCAGCCACCAGGGCGTACTCCTCCAGGAAATTCACCAGGGAGGGCTCCACGCCCATGGTCTCGGCGTTTTTGAGGTACTCCATCATGTTAGATTTCAGCTCGTCCAGGTTCTCCAGGCGCTCCCGCTCGGGCTCACCGCCGTCCACCAGCATCTTGCGGTAGCCGGACTGCTCCATGACCTCGTCAAAGAGATCGGGCAAGGGGAGGGTATCCATCAATTCCCGCAGACGGTGGATCATGGCGGTAAAGGCCATGAGAGTGGGCGCGGAGCGGGCCAGAGCCACGAACTGATCGGCTCTGTCCATGACGTCGAACAGAGATATGCCCTGCTCCTCGGAGATGGCGGCCACGGCCGCGAGAGTCTTTTCGCCGATCTTACGGCGGGGCTCATTGATGATGCGCAGGAGTCGTTCCCTGTCGGCGGTGTTGCACAGGAGCTGGAGGTACGCGACGGCATCGCGGATCTCCTTACGGTCGCTGAAGCGGGTACCGCCCAGGACACGGTAGGGCACGGTGCTTCTCTGCAGCGCCCGCTCCACGCCCGCGGACTGGGAGTTGGTACGGTACAGCACCGCGAAATCCTTGTAGCTCCGTCCCCCGGTCTCCACCATGCGGCGGATGGTGTCTACGATGGAACGGGACTCACCCATCTGATCCTCGCATTTGCGCAGGACGATGCGCTCGCCCTCCTCGCCTGCGGTCCACAGGCTCTTACCGCGGCGGCCCAGGTTATGCTCGATGACCTTGTTGGCGGCATCCAGAATGTTCTTGGTGGAACGGTAATTCTGCTCCAGCTTGATGAGGGTGGCGTTCTCAAAGGTCTTGTCAAAGCTCAGGATGTTCTCAATGGTGGCTCCGCGGAACCTGTAGATGCTCTGGTCGTCGTCGCCCACGACCATGAGATTATGGAAGCCGCCCGAGAGCAGGGAGGCCAGCACGAACTGGGCGCGGTTGGTATCCTGGTACTCGTCGATACAGACGTAGCGGAACTTGTGACGGTAGTAGGACAGCACCTCGGGCTCTTCCCGCAAAAGGCGGACGGTCTGCATGATGATATCGTCGAAATCCATGGCGTTGGAGACCTTCAGCGCCTCCTCGTAGCCCTTATAGATGGCGGCGATGCGGGACAGGCGGAAATCGGAGCCCGCCTCGATCTCGTAGTCGGCGGCGGTCAGGAGCCTGTCCTTGGCGTGGCTGATGGCGGTCATGACAGCCTTTGGAGGGAACTGCTTTTCATCGATCTGCAGCTTTTTCATGACCGTGATGATGGCCTTCTTGGTATCGTCGGTATCGTAAATGGTAAAGCCGCGGCCGTAGCCGATGCGGTCACCGTATGTACGGAGGATGCGCATACAGACCGAGTGGAAGGTGCCGCTCCAGATGTCCCCCGCCAGGGTCTCGTCTGCGAACTGGGCCACCAGACGGCTCTTGATCTCCCCCGCGGCCTTATTGGTAAAGGTGATGGCCAGCATACGGTAGGGAGGACAGGGATCGCAGATGAACTCAGGCAGGATCTGCTCGATCTCCTCCACGGTGAGATGGACCGCGTGCTCCAGGTCGGCCACGTGGGCCTCGGTCAGGTTCTGCGGGACTGTGTTCGTGTGGTATGCGTTACCGTATCGGATGATAAAGGCGATACGGCGAACCAGGACGGTGGTCTTGCCGCTTCCCGCGCCGGCCAACACCAGGAGGGGACCCTCGGTGGTGAATACGGCTTGTCTCTGCATCTCGTTGAGGCTTCCGTAAGCCTTGTCGAACAGAGCGCGCTTGGCGGCGAGGTAGCGGGCGGAGAGGTTCTTTTCCATCAAATTGACTTCCTTTCTCATAAGGGCGGGTAGGCGGGCGGAAGCACACGGCGAAAAAGGGCGGCGGTCAAGCGAGATACTCCCCCGACACGCCGCCACCGTCGATCCTCCCTTACGGGAAGGGATCACTGACGGTTCTCAGACTGTGCCTTCTGCTGGTTCTGGTTCCGGTTGTTGTTCCGGTTGTTGTTCTGGTTGTTGTTCTGGTTGTTGTTCTGGTTGTTGTTCTGGTTGTTGTTCTGGTTGTTCTGGTTGTTCTGGTTGTTGTTCTGATTCTGATTCTTGTTCTGATTCTGGTTCTGATTCTGGTTCTGCATGGGCATGATCCTTTCTTCGTCCGCTGCGCGGTATATATCCGTATCCCGATCGGGGTACGGTTACAGTATGGACCGGGAAAGGAGGATTTATGCAAATTGGGGAAAAAAGGCTTTACCTCATCATGGCGCTGTACTCCATCTGTTCTGAGATCTCCCCGGCCGCGGCGCCGATGGTGGCGACCCAGAAGCCGCCGAGGATGATATCCATGAACCAGTAGCCGTCTGTGAGGATCTGGTAGAGCGTGGTGATCACGGTAACCGCCGTATTCTGATCCTGAGCACTGCCCCCGGGGAGGGTAAACTCAAGCTCGGGGAGGGTAGGCACCACACCCCACCAGAAGAGGCCGGACAGGGCAACGAGTCCCGTCAGGACACCCACGCGGATCAGCTTCTTACGGATGAGGGCATGGATCGATTCAGTGCGCTCGGCGGCGTAGCCCGTATCGTCGCGGAAGACACGGACCCCCGTATAACGCTTGACCATGGCGAACAGGGAGCGCAGGATCAGCACCATGGCGGCCGCCAACAGGGCGGAGGAGAGTGCCTGGAGCAGCACCGTGTGCTGCCAGCGCGTGTAGAGCTCTTCCCTGCGGAAGATATCGGGGAGGTCGTTTCGCCCGAAATAGGTAAGCTGGAGCTGCCATGCGAGAGCCGACACCAGGCCGTAGGCCCCGGCGGTCAGCAGGGCGGGCAGATTCTTTCCCGCGTAGCGGCGGATAAAGAGCACGGACAGAATGAGGAACAGAGCGGTCAGGGTATCGGGGAGGACGTTGACTCCATCCAGGTAGAGATCCAGGGAGCAGACGGCGGCCACCAGGAGACAGCCCAGGGAGGCCTTGACCGCCCGCATGGCGAAGAGATCGTGTCGGGGCAGGATCTCGGCGGTGTATTTATCGGTAAGACGGACGAAGAAGGGGGTGTCCGACTTAAGCTTGGCAAAGAAGCGGACGGTCAATACCAGCCAAACGATACCGAGGATCAAGGAAACGGTACCGCCGACCAGGCGATACAGTCCCACGAAATCATAGAAACGGGTGGCGTCCCCCACCTCCACGCCGCCCTTCTCATGGGAAAGCACCGAGATCTCGGGGAGAATGACCAGCACCTCGCGGAGGATGAAGAACACGGTGGAAAAAGCGGTATAACGCTCCACCATGTTGCGGGTCCCCTCCCGTCCGCCCGTCCGCTTACGGCTGAACATGACGTCGGCGGCGTTACGGGATCCGAGGTAGAGAAGGCCGCCGCAGAAATTCTTCCACATGGGGATGAGGACAATGCAGTCCAGGACGCCCAGGGTAAAGAGGATGAGCAGAACGAAGACGGGCTGCTCGGTGGGAGAGACCAGGCCGAAGGCCAGAAACAGGGAGATCAGCCTTCCCGCGGCGATGAGAGCGAGATAGCCGACTCCCCTGAAGGCGTCCATGATCCGCTCGTCCAGGTCCGACAGGCGGTAGAGGCCCAGGAGGATAAATAAGTAGCCCAGCGCGTCGGGGAGGATATCCACTACGCTGACAAAGGGATCAAAGAGGAAGACGGCGCCCGCCAGGATCCAGCTGAGGCCGAGATATTTCCCGAGCCGCGGGGCGCGGGGATAGGAGGGGGTATGGTTCATAAGTTTTCCCGCGTAGGCGGTTCCTTTCCGAAAATTGTCAGGGAGCAAGGCTCCATCACGTTCACTTGCGCTTGACGACAGTACCGCACAGTCTGTCCCCCAGTCGACGGCTGTCACGGGAGGCCAGGAGGAGGATGGCCTCCACAGGCCAAAGCAGCAGAGTCAGGTTGCGAAGGATCCTTTGAGGGACGGTCGCGCTCTCGCCCGTATCCGCGCGGCAGACCTCGAATCGCATCAGCCTTTTACCCAAGCTGAGACGCAGGGCGTCCCGCAGGATAAACAGGGTCAGGTAGCACGCCCCCAGCAGGGCGACTCGCCCAACCGAGCGGCGGTCGATCACCAGCAAAAACAGAGGCAGACAGCAAACCGCCACGCACATATTGTCGATGTATGCGGCAAGCAATCGCAAGAACTTCATAATTGACCTCCAAACAACAAGCTTACTTCTTCTTCTTGTGATGACGGTTGTTGTTCTTGGCGGAATACTTCTGATTCTGCTTTTGCAGATTCTTTTCATACTCCAGCCGCGCCTGCTCGTTCTTCTCGTCCAGCTTGCGGTTCAGCTCGTTCATGAACTTGAAGCGGGAGGGCTTCGTGGGCTTGCCGAACTCCTCGCCCTTGGGGCAGATGGCGGAGAAGCAGCCGTAGAAGCAAAAGCTGTTGAGGAGGTAGACCACCAGGAGGTAGAGGAGCAGCACCTTCATGAGGGCACCGTTGCCCGCCTCGGCGAGGGAGGGGACGATGAGCAGCACCGCCTGACCCACCGCCCAGATAGCGGTAAAGACGATATTACGGATAGCTCGCTCACGGTGCTTGTCCAGCTCCACCGAGGCGGCGATCTCGGCCGACGACCACAGGGCGATGACGGTGAAGCCCAGCTCGGTGCCGAACTTGACCCACTCCACGATGCTCTCGGTCAGAGAACTGTAAAGAGGCAGGTTCCAGAGTAGCAGACCGTCCAGCATCTTGGTAGCGAAGTAGATCGCCAGAAGGCCGTAGAGGGCGGCGAAGGGGTAGAGCCAGTTGAAGCGGGGGTTATAGTCCTTCAGCCCGCTGATGGCCTTAGCGGCCACCATGGCGCCGATGATGAAGGTAGCGAAGCAGTAGTCACCGATGGCCACCGACATGAAGGTAAAGAGGAAATAGGCGCAGAGGAGTAGTCCAAAGCCCATGACAGTCTCCTTAGGGATCAGTTATTGTGGTTCCCTGCCGCGGGATTGGCACCGCAGCAGTTCTTGTACTTCTTGCCCGAGCCGCAGGGGCAGGGATCGTTGCGGCCCACCTTGGTGGAGCGCTTGGGGGTGAGGGTGACCTTCTTGGTCCCCTGCTTGGGACCGCCCTCAAAGCCCTCGATGAGGGGCTTGGCCACCTGGACGCGGACCACCTCCTGCTGAGGCTTGGGCACCACGGTAAGCAGGGCGCGGACGGTCTTGTCCCGGATCTCGGCCACCATGGCGTCGAACATATCGGCACCCACCATGCGGTACTCGGTGACAGGATCTCTGTGGGCGTAGGCCTGGAGGCCGATGTTGCCCTTCAGATCGTCCATGGCGTCGATGTGATCCATCCAGGCTGTATCCACGTTGCGCAGCAGAATGGCGCGCTCCACCTCACGGAAGCGCTCGGGGGTGAAGAGCTCCTCTCGCTCGCGGATACGCTCCTCGGCGCGGGCGACGAGCATGGCCGATATGTCCTTGGGGGTGAGCTTCTTCAGCTCCTCGGCGGTGTACTTGAAGTCATCCTCGGTACAGAGATACCCCATCAGGTCGGCACGCAGACCCGCGAAATCCCAATCAATGGCGGGACCCTCGTCGGTATGGGCAGCTACGGCGTTCTCCACGTTGCCGCGGATCATGTTCAGCATGGTTTCGGAGAGGTCGCTGTCGTCCAGCACCGACTGACGCTGACCGTAGATGATGGTTCTCTGCTGGTTCATGACGTCATCGTAGGACAGGACGTATTTACGGCGCTTGAAGTTATTGTCCTCGATCTTCTTCTGGGCGGATTCAATGGTACCCGAGAGAATGCCCGCCTCGATGGGAGTGTCCTCATCCAGGCCCAGGCGGTCAATGATGGATATGATGCGCTCGTTGTTGCCAAAGAGACGCATGAGATCGTCCTCCAGCGACAGGAAGAAGCGGGACTCGCCGGGATCGCCCTGACGGCCGGAGCGGCCGCGGAGCTGGTTGTCGATACGGCGGGATTCGTGGCGCTCGGTACCCAGAATGAAGAGACCGCCCGCGGCTCTGACCTTGTCCGCCTCAGGGGCGATCTCGGCCTTATGCTTCTCGTACAGCTCCCTGTACTGACGGCGGACACCCAGAATGGACTCGTCATCCGTGTCGGCGGTGCCGGTAGCCTGGACGATCAGGCCCTCCTCAACACCCAGAGCGCGGAGGTCGGCCTTGGCCATATACTCGGGGTTACCGCCCAGCATGATATCGGTACCGCGTCCCGCCATATTGGTGGAGATGGTGACGGCGCCCGACTTGCCTGCCTGGGCCACGATCTCAGCCTCGCGGGCGTGGAACTTGGCGTTCAGCACGGTGTGGGGAATCCCCGCCTTCTTGAGCATCATGGACAGAAGCTCGGACTTATCGATGGAAACAGTACCCACCAGCACGGGCTGGCCGCGGTCGTAGCACTCACGAACCTGCTTGACAACGGCTCGGTACTTCCCCGCCATGGTCTTGTAGACGGCGTCGTCGTGGTCCTCGCGGATCATGGGCTTGTTGGTGGGAACCTCCACCACGTCCAGACTGTAGATCTCACGGAATTCGTTATCCTCGGTCATGGCGGTACCCGTCATACCCGAGAGCTTCTTATACATACGGAAGTAGTTCTGGAAGGTAATGGTGGCCAGGGTCTTGTTCTCCTTCTGCACCTGGACCCCCTCCTTGGCCTCGATGGCCTGATGGAGACCGTCCGAGAAGCGGCGGCCGGGCATGAGTCGGCCTGTGAAGGCGTCGACGATCATGACGCCCTCCTCGTTGACCACGTAGTCCACGTCCAGCTTCATGCAGCCGTGGGCCTTGATGGCCTGGTTGATGTGGTGGGCCAGGGTAGCGTTCTCGGCATCGGTATAGTTCGCGATACCGAAGAAGGCCTCGGCTCGCTTGGAGCCGCGGGGAGTCAGCACCGCGGTATTGGCCTTCTCGTCCACGATGTAATCAGCCTCAATGCTGTCCTGCTCCTCCTTGGCGTCGATCTCCTTGACCACGTGCTTTTTCAGGGTACGGACGAACTTATCGGCTCTGTCGTAGAGGTCGGTGGGGGTATCGCCCTCGCCCGAAATGATCAGAGGGGTGCGGGCCTCGTCGATGAGGATGGAGTCCACCTCGTCCACGATGGCAAAGGCATGCCCGCGCTGGACCAGGCGGGACTTGTAGACCACCATGTTGTCGCGGAGGTAGTCGAAGCCGAACTCATTGTTGGTGCCGTAGGTGATGTCGGCGTTGTAGGCCTCCTGCTTCTGGGCGGGGGAGAGACCGTGGATCACCAGACCGGTCTTGAGACCCATGAAGCCGTAGACCTTGCCCATTTCCTCGGCATCACGGGAGGCCAGGTAGTCGTTGACGGTGACGATGTGGACGCCCTCACCCGTCAGGGCATTGAGGTAAGCGGGGAGGGTAGCCACCAGAGTCTTACCCTCACCCGTCTTCATCTCGGCGATACGGCCCTGATGGAGGATGATACCGCCGATGAGCTGAACGTGGAAGGGACGCTTGCCCAGGACGCGGTCATCCGCCTCGCGGACTGCGGCGAAGGCCTCGGGGAGAATATCGTCCAAGGTCTCTCCCGCGGCGAGACGCTTCTTGAAGACCTCGGTCATACCCCGAAGCTCCTCGTCGGTCATATTCTTATAGGTGGTGGCCAATGCCTCGATCTTGGCGGCGATCTTCTCCAGCTTCTTGACCTGGTGGTCGCTGTAGGTGCCGAAAATTTTGGTCATGATACCCATGTGTCAAAGGTTTCCTTTCTTTTCCGCCCAAGCAGGCGGGGTAATGGACTCACGGCGGGAGGCCGCAAGCAATTCTGCGCTTATTATACTATATATTTTTAAATTATATTAGAGTTTAATTGTAAATTTTCGGATAATACTTGAAAAACGGGGCGGAATGTGATAGAATGGGAAAGCAGTCAGATCGGATACGTTTCGTTCCTGACTCGCGCGAAGCGCATATCGAATCCCGAAGGGATATATCGAATGCCGCAAGGCATATATCGAGTCCCGAAGGGACATATCGACTGATTACTTACCGTCGATATACCCCCTGCGGGGGTTCGATATACCTTCGGTTCGATATGCCGCTTTCGCGGCTCGATATGCACCCTTCGGGTGCGAGACTAAAAATTCCCCAAAAGAAAGAGGCCCCACCATGCCCCACATCCATATCGTTCTCCACGAGCCCGAGATCCCCCAGAACACGGGCAACATCGCCCGCACCTGCGCCGCCACGGGTGCTTCCCTCCACCTCATCCGCCCTCTGGGCTTCACCATCGACGACAAGCGCATGAAGCGGGCGGGGCTGGACTACTGGGATAAGCTGGACGTCCACTACTACGACGGGCTGGAGGATTTCTACGCCAAGCACGAGGGCGCGGCCGTGTACTACTTCACCACAAAGGCACAGCACCGCCACATCGACGTGCAGTACCCCGAGGAGGTCTTCCTCATGTTCGGCAAGGAGACAAGGGGACTCCCCGAGGATCTGCTCTTTGCCCACCCCGACACCTGCGTGCGGATCCCCATGCGGAATCACCTGCGGTCGCTGAATCTCTCCAATTCGGTGGCCATCGCGGTGTATGAGGTACTGCGGCAGTATGATTTTGAGGGGTTACAGGTGGAGGGGCAGTTGACCACCCACGTATGGGGGGAAGGGCAATTATGACCCATATAAAAAAACACGTATTCGCCGCCATGAGCGGCGGTGTGGACTCCTCGGTGGCGGCGTACCTGCTCACACGGGCGGGCTATGCCGTCACGGGAGCCACCATGACCCTGTACCGTCCCCGTGGCGAGACGGGGGACACCCGGGACGTCACCGACGCCCGCGCCATTTGCGTAAAGCTGGGCATTCCCCACAGGACCTACGACATGGGGGAGGTTTTTTGCCGCTGTGTCATTGAGGACTTCATTCGGGTCTACGAGGAGGGGGGGACCCCCAACCCTTGCGTGACCTGCAATAAAACGATCAAGTTCGGCGCGCTGTGGGAGGCCGTTGTTCGAGACGGCGCCGCGGCCATCGCTACGGGGCATTACGCTCGCATCCGCAAGGATGGTGACCGCTACCTTCTCTGCAAGGCGGCGGACGAGGGCAAGGATCAGTCCTATTTCCTGTGGCAACTGCCCCGCGAGATGCTTCCCCACATTCTGTTCCCCCTGGGGGAGATGACCAAGCCCGAGATCCGCGCGCTGGCCGCGGAGCAGGGCTTTGAGACCGCCCATAAGAGCGACAGCCAGGACATCTGCTTCGTCCCCGACGGGGATTACGCGGGTTTCATGGAGGGGTACACGGGCAAAACCCCAATAGAAGGCGACTTTGTGGACAAAAACGGCACCATTCTGGGTCGGCACAAGGGCATCATTCATTACACCATCGGCCAGCGCAAGGGGCTGGGGATCGCTCTGGGTGAGCCTGCCTTCGTGTGCGGTAAGGATCCCGTCACCCGTCGGGTGATACTGGGTAAGAACGAGGATCTCTTCACCCGCGAGGTGCGGCTGGAGGGGGTCAATCTTTTGTCGGTGGAGTCCATCGACGCCCCCATGGCGGTCACCGCCCGCATCCGCAGTACCCACAGAGGGGACGCCGCCACCGTGGTCATGACGGGGGAGGACACCGCTCTGGTGGTTTTCGGCAAGCCCCAGCGGGCGGTCTGCCCCGGGCAGTCCTGCGTGTTCTACGACGGGGACGTTGTGGTGGGCGGGGGGATCATTGTCGATTAACGGGAAAGCGTTTCAACCAACAGTTTAGAGAAAAAGGGGTTGACAAAACCGCTTTGCGGTGCTATAATGTGTTCAATCTTCCCTTTCAGAAAGGATTTTATTATGAAAAAGATCGCGATTTTACTGGCCGCACTGATGCTGACCCTCTCCCTGGCCTCTTGCGGGCTGATGGGACCCAAGACCTTTACGGTGGATGATCTTTCCATCACCGTCGAGGGCTTCTTCACCGAGCAGAACGGACTCAACGAGGCTTACGACCTCATCCTCATTTCCCCCGAGGCGGGTGTTATGGTCCTGAAGGAGACCTTCACCGAGATCGCAGAGGCCGATCTGGATTCCAATATGAGCGTGAAGGAATACGCCAAGATCGTCATGAACGGCAACTCTCTGGAGGGTACCCCCGTCGAAGAGGACGGCATGACCTACTTCACCTACACCGCCGAGGCTGACGGCACCGAATTCACCTACATGGGCTTCTGCTTCCGCGGCACCGACGCCTACTGGCTGGTGCAGATCTACTGCTCCACCGAGGACTACGAGACCAAGAAGCCCGAGATGATGGAGTGGGCAAAGTCGGTGGTCTTTGCTTGATTTTCTGAAGTTAACCGAAAAGGACTGCCTCGCGGCGGTCCTTTTTCGTTTTGGGGGATTTCAAATTTGGGTTTGTCGGGCTGTTTGTTTGCGGCTTGCCCGCGATATTTGCCCTCTCACCCGCCTACGGCGGGAGCTCCCCCAGAGGGGGAGCCTCAGAACGGCGGGAAAACACTTGTCGGGAAACGGGATTTCGCTGGGTTTAGTACGAAAGGCTCCC
>JAZNJA010000246.1:0-57848 GCA_045577755.1 Eubacteriales bacterium | reverse complement strand
TGGGATCCTCTTTTTGTCGTACTCATTTTGGCCTCTTTTGGAGGCTTTTTCTTTTGTTGGGGCTTATAAGTGTTGGCTTACATAGAAAAGGGCTGAGCCATTCGCTTTCTGAAAAGCTTTTGACTCAGCCCCTTTTTTCTTTGTTTTTCAGAAAAAGGAAAGCTGTTCGTCGGCCGGGCGTTCCTCTTCTTCCTTCAGTTTTCCAACCAGAACCCGAATGGATTCGTATTGCTTCTCGGTCACGACCAGCAAGCGGACCGATCCGTTATCGGGGAGAGCGGCACGAAGCCTTTTTTCGTGCTTTTCCACAGCATCGTTTCCGTTACAGACTCGCGCGTACAGGGAATACTGGATCATGTGATACCCGTCCTTCAGAAGAAAGTTCCGAAAGCCCGTGGCGACCCGCCGCTGGGCTTTCGTTTTTACGGGTAGATCAAAAAATACCATCATTCTCATAAACTTACTCATATTCGTGGCGTTTCAACGCTTCTATCGTCGGGAGCAGTAGTTGTTCCTGTTTCCCTTCATCATACAGGCAACGCTCAAAGCTATGCACCAAACGCTCAATGGCGTAGGCCATGCTGTGATGCTCACCACCCGACAGCATTTCGTAATTCAGAATGTTGCAAAGCTCACGTTTGTGGAACGGAGACAGCTCCTCGTCCTCCATGTGATGAAACACGAAAAGATCCACCATAGGTCGGAACGGCTCAATGAGATCGTCAGCCAGATTGTAATTATTCAGCTCGCTGTGATGATGGATCCCGATGCAGGGCTCAAAGCCATAGTTTGCCAAGGTACGTGCAATATATCCCCGCACGATGGCGTATCCGTAGTTCAAGGCCGCGTTGATCCCATTCTCCTCGTTTCTGGTAAAACCATACCCAAACAGATAGGGAAAATACAGCGCCGCGGCCTGCCCCTCCACGTTGGTCGCGTCGCCAGACTGAACCTTGAGTACCATATGTCCCACCTGCTTGGCATATTCCGCATCCACTCCGCACAGGGCAAGACAGACGGCTTGATTGGTGATCTTGGCCTCCACGATATCCTGCCACATCCGCTTCAGTGCCGGCTTGCTCTGCCCGATCTGAGTCAGGATCTGCTTCCTTTGCCGACTATATCGGCCAATGGGCTGCAGGACCGCGCTGGGAAGGTGCTTTTCATCACAGATATACACGCATACGCCCTCTTCGGAGAGTATGGAGAGAGCATACGTAGTAATGGAAGCCGCGCGGCTTTCGATCATCAAGGTACGGATATCCTCAATGGGTACCGTTCCCGTTGCCTCGCCCTCAATGATCAACTGCCGATTCTTGACCGACAGCCGTACGGCAGAAGAGATTACGATACTTCGATAGCCCATGCGCGCCTCCTATTCACTTTTTCCTTTTGTCAAAGGACTGTCTCTTTTCTGTTCCAACCTTCCTTACATTTCCGAGGACGTCTACCTCGTATTTTTCAATCTTTACCATGGTTTTTCCGATGGAACGGTGCTCATATGTATTATCGTGCGTGATACCGCTCATTCCCGCAGAAGAAACATCGAGTCCTGAGTAGTAAAGGAACAAACCTTCTTCTCCGGGAATCGTCATTTTCGGTGGCAGGGTGCTATTCTTGCGTATAAGATTAACCGAGATTTCTTTTTTAGCGTATATGCGAATCAGATCCTTCGGATAAAGTGAAAAGATAAAATCAGAAGGGTTCATCGTTTTCCATATTTTTCGGTTATCTCGATCCTTATTGGCCGTTGGTGCCTTTAGTGGTAAATGATAATTCACCGTATCCGCCACATAGATCGGGACAAAGTAGTACCCGTCGCCTTCCACGTAGAAAACGTCGCATCGCACCATAGCATCGTTATCCGCCACGCCCGTATGATCCTGTACCTCGACCATGGAAGAGGCCGCGCTGACAACCTTGACCTTCTTGACAACAGGGCCGGGAGTTCCGTCTGCCTTGGGCTTATGGAATTCGCCCTCCGCAAACGCTTTTTCTCCCTTTCCTCCACAAGCGGCCAACCGATCACGCAGGGCATCATACAACAGACGGTCGCTATCGGGATTGTAGTAGTTCTCAATCTCACCTTCGCTATCCAGCTTGAGGGCTGTCAGAGGCACCTTGGATATAGTCTTACCACGATCCGCCATCTTACCGCTCCGCACGGTCTCCTTGTGCGCCGCTCCCGTTACCTTGTGATTACTCATACGGGACACAAATGGAGGCTCTACAGTATCCAGATCGATATCAGCGTAGCTCTCATAGTTCACGTCAAAGAGCTGCTTGCGGAGCTTTCGGGCATCCTGTGTCAGGCGAATGTCCAGCTCATCACGAAAATGAGGCCACGGCATGGGGAATCGGTCAATGACCTCTCCCGTCTCGGGATCCACAACAAAATCACCGTTGTCCTTGGTCTCCTTGTAGTAGGAGTATTTGGAGATACGGTTGATCATGCCCTGGGTCACACAGGCGATCACAACAGCATCCACCGCATGGTGCAAATCACCGTTCTCGCGGATCTTGTTGATCCACCAGCGCTTACGCATATAGGCGGTAATGGCGCCGTTGACCGTGACCACGCGGCGCTTGCGTCCCACCCCTGAGGAAGCGAACAGAAGATGATCGCTGATGTACTGATGCAGGAACGCGGCCATATGCTGGGTGTCCTGTAAATTGCGCTGCTTCCATTCTGCCTCGTCGCTGATGGATTCCTTCAGAAGGCGGTTCCTCTTGGCAGACGATATGTGCATATTCCGAACACGGACGATATAGTCATCCCGCCGCTGACCGCTCAAATACTGAAGGGGCAAACGATTCCCCTTCTGACGGTTTTCCCGTGCCAATACCAGCACCTTGTTCGCCATACGGTCGTCAAAGCAAATGCTGTAGGGGACAATGTGATCCACATCAACGTAGCCCGGCTCGGTCAACCGCTCCAGTTGGATCGGCTCGTCGGAATACATACAGCGTCCCTGCTGCTCCTCCCACAGCTTATACTTGACCAGATCCTGGCCGCTCGGCATACCGTCAACGTATTCACGAAGCTGATTCATGGCTCTTTCGTTTCTGGCGGCGTTATCGTCCTGCGCCTTTTTGATCTTGTCTCTCTCCTTCTTGTCATGAGACAGCTCCCGCGCAAGCTCGATATTGATATATACGGGACTGGTACCCATTTCGCGAATGATGGCATTGATGACCTTGATGGTCTGGGACACCGCTCTACGGACAACGGGGCTGGTAATGCTGCTGTCATCCTGAGGGACAGGAGGTAGATACATCTGCGCGGTCTGTTCAGGCTGTTGATAGCCTGCCTCCACGCACGCCTTGTCATAGGTAAGCCCCAGCTCCATGTGAGGAATGATCTTCTTGCAGGCAATGATACTCAAATGTCCGTTTTTCGAGTAGTTGGGAAGTTTCAGCAGAGCTTCGATCCCATTGGAAGGAATATCGGCCTTCAGCAGTTCCGCCGTGATCCCTTCGTCGGACAGATTCTTGGAAAGAGCCTCGCCGATCGCGTCCAGTTGATCATGGCTCAATGCCTCAAATACACTGGGAGCGGATTTTGCCAGGCACTTACGGATATCGTGATACACGGAGAGATCCTTGATTTTTCGACTCTTCTCGGTCTTATCCCTCTCGCCGTCCTTGTAAGAGATCCCCACGAAATCATCATTCTCCCCCAGGTTCAGATGCTTACGAAGCTGGGCATAGTTGATCTCGGGCTTTTCATGGGCAAGGTGATAGATACTCCACCGCTCCTCGTCGGTCAAAGGTGTAGACACACCGTCCCGAAGAATGCGGATGTGATTGATATGCTGCCACAAATTGAAGAGTTGGAAGGAGTAGGTAGCCTTTGCCGCGCGAATCTGTCCCTCCTCAAACGTGCAAGGCCCTCTCATCCGATCGACCTGATTGCCGCTGTAGGGGCCGCACGCAGGGCCTTCGGCAAAGGAGCGTTGACTCAGAAGAATAGACAGGTAGGCCTCCTCGACCTCTTCAGAAGCATAGGAGACACCGAATGCTCTTTGAGACGCGAATATCATCCGCGCTTCAGCCTCTACCGACGCGCGATCCACCGTGCATCGATAATTTTCAGCCTTGTTGCGCTTATATTCGGTGAATTTCTCGTCCTTATAGAACATCTCACCGACGGTGCGGTAGCCCTTCTGCTCGCACAGCTCCTTGTTGGCTGCTACAGCCTTTAACAGCTGGCCACCTTCCTTATCTGCCTCATCGACCGCTTTACGGTTTGACTTAAAACCACGCCGTTGCGACAAATGGATCAGGATACGCGCAAACTCCTCGGGAGAAATGAGCTCGTCCAACGCCTTCGTCCGAAGCTCGTAAACATCGGACAATTCTCCATCGTAAAGAGTCTCCAACTGTTCTCCGGAAAGAATACCGCTCGAAACGATCAAGCCACGGATCCGCTCCAAGCGGTGACGGTGGCGGCGGAGTCTGCGGCGGGCACTTCTTGCTTCCCTTCTGGGGGCCGCCAGAGATGATCCATCCTTAGGATGCTCCGCACGATCGAAAATACGGCTTCCCAACCGCTCAATGCGGAAGGGCTGGTCATGGGAATTGACTTCCAGGACTGCGTAACCGACGGATTCTATGCCAATGTCCAATCCAATTGCGTACTTCATGTGTTGTCTCTCCTTTTCGTATTTGATAATGCCATTCATACCGGTTCATGCTACTATGGGTAAAATTGAGATAATACTTTCCTCCGGTTCTTTATTTCACGGCAATATCTTCTGATTTTTATTGTAGCATAAAAATCCTTATTTGTAAAGGGATATGTCAAGTTTTTGTGCACGCAAGAATCTTTTTTGTGTATATACATACTTTTCCCTCCATATCATTCCCATCCGTTGCGCTCGCCCATCCTGTCCAGTCCATCCTTCACATCCCACATTTCCCATCAAAAATCGTTCAATTTTCCAATGCAATAGCCAGTATAGCCATACCAAAACCTGTGCCCACGTCTCTTAGCCAGTCAATCCTGCCTATCATAACCGCTCCAAGGACAGAAAATCTTGTTTTCAAGGCTTCTGCCCAGTCCAGCCTCGGTCAAACCATCCTTCCCTCCCCTTGCCCTTTCAAGCCTCCATATCCTTCCCAGAACGCCCATATACCCCATTTAGCCACTCCTGCCTGGCCAAAATCAAACAGGCCTGTATGAGCCTTAAAATCCGTTACAGGGCTCCCTTTCCGGCGACTCTTGACTTGACAGAAACCTGCAAGCCTTGTTTTGCCTAGTCCATCCTGCCCAGAAAAAGCAAACACCGACATAGCCAGTAAAGCTTGGCTATGCCGGTGTTTTTCTGAGGTTTTCACTTACGTGAAAGTGAGTGGTGGAGATAAATAGGTCAAAATCGAACCGTGCCTTGATGAAATTTGTTAGCCTATATGCTATCATGAATATTGTTAATTGGCACTATTTTATCTCTGAATACAGCAACTGATTTAGCAAAGAAAATGATAATTTACGGCACAATTTCCGACAAATACTGATCCCTAATTGCGCGTAATAAAGAATCACCTTTATCAGAATTCATGAGAGTAAAGACCTGGTGCTCATACTGAACTGCTTTCCCTAATTTAAATAGATGCCTATATTGTGTAATTATTCCTTTAAAATCCAAATGCCTTAAGAGCTCATTATAATTATTTTTCGAAACTAATTCCGAATGAAGTGTTATGTATTTTTGGGCTATTACATCAATGTCCTCATCACTTTTTCGTTCAGCATTGTATAAAGTTTTAAAGTTTTCAATATCTTTTAAAGATTTAATTTTGCCACGATAATCAAATTTGTCTCGCAAATCAAAAGCTACATGTCTAGCCACCCACGCATCTTTCTGTTCCACAAACAATCTGAATATTTGGCATTTCACATCTTCAATTACTTTTGTTTTGTCTTCATCAAGGCAGTAGGTATCGATCATCATTCGTAGTATATCTTCAGATAATAGAAAGTTCTCAATTTCAAAATAGGGTAGGTGATATATGCCGTCCTTCTTCAAAGAGTCCAAATAATCATCCATCTTGTAATCACAATCTACTATACCATATACTTTTTGTGGTAGCCCCGTAGTTTTATATGCTTTGATTGATGCTATTACTTGTTCACATCCACCAGATGAAACTACTTTGAATTCTGGAAACATGAGCTTAAAAATTTTAGAGTCATACTTGTATTCATTTTCTGATTCACAAAATATAATTGGCTCTCTACTTCCTATTAACTCGATCATTAGTTCTTGAGGTAGATCCTTGTTCTCTTGCAGTTGTTTCCATTCCCATTTCTTACCGCTGTACTTTTCAATCCAATAAATTTTAGAATTTACCCTTGAAGCAACAAAATCACTATCATGAGTTAAATAGACAAAAACAGAATTGGGACGTTCTCGTTCTATGAAGTTCCATAATTTTGAAACAATGGCAGGATTCAAATTGTTTTCCGGTTCATCAATAAAGTAAAAATCTTTTTCCTCTTGTAGCAATATTCCAATCAGAAAATAGAGAATTGCTTTTTCTCCACTGCTCATATACTTCAAAGGATATTTTTCCCCGCCTAGTGGTCTAATGCAAAGGCCGTGCTCAAAAAATAGTTCTCTATCTTTGACGAGGTCATGCCATTTTCTGATAATTTTTTCAGTTACACCAGAATATATCCTCTTTTCATTCTCTTCATTACGTTCGCGTTCAAGAAGGTTAACAAAAAAATCGAATTGTGCAATAATGTCGTTCCCTTGCCAAATATAATCAATATTGGTTGAGTGTTGATAATTCTCATGAAAATCCTTCTTAAAGGCTTCATAAGAGCGCTTGGGGTTGAAGTTGTCACTTACAAGTAAAACTCGATCTGCAGGAAAATATTGAATACTGGCGCCTTGTGTATCATGCTGTAGTTTTCTCAATAACGTGGTTTTACCACAACCATTAGGACCAACAAAAACAACATTTCTTCTTTCTTCACTGAGAAAGTCCAAATATTCGACCGATTCAAATCTAACGATATAATCCATCAACGCGGAAACTAAAGTAGCAACTTCGGATATGGATTTATTATTAATAGAAAGCTTTTTTTGACCATCAATTCCTACTGATGTTTTTATCGGGAACTGATCTAAAATTGCCATTACAGTATTTTTATATCTCTCAGTGCAGTTATCAATCTTGGAATTAATCTTTTTATAAAAATCACTTATTTGATCAATTAGTGGTTGAATACTGGTCAAACAATTATCCTTGACATAAGAAACAAGCTGTTCAAACTCGGAATTAACATACATAACAACACCTCTTTTGTATTAACTCATAATAATATTGCAATGCATCTAACAGATTATATCATAACACAGGACCCCATATTTGTCAAGATACTCCTATGATCCTTCAAAACCAATTCTTATTGGTTTCCCGTTCTTGCCATTGTTTATGAAGAAAAACTGTATAATATGGAGTTGGCATAGAACTTGACCTAGTTTAAAGATACCTTTATGTTTTATATCCGTTACGTGATGTAGTTTTATTGTTAAGCAAGCCACTAACGACGGCTGTTTCGTTTATAATGATAAGACATCTACTGTCATTGACGCGTATATGTATCTGTAAATCACACCGCCGAGAGTAACCGTAATTGGTCGCCCTCGGCGGTAGTGTTATTAGTTTTGTCCTATAAGCGTAGCAAGTGTTTTTTGTCCTTCAGTAGACAGTTTTAACTTGCCATTGTTTAGGTGTAACAATACAAAGAAGCAGAAATCATCCGTCAGTTAAAAAACAAACTGCTAGGGCAAGCTAATTATATGTGATACCCCAACGATTCCATCGTAAAAATCATAAAGTAAAGAATTGCTTCGCGAAAAGGAATTCTTTCTTTTTCCATTACAGTTTGAAGAAGCCGGGCTTGGTCTTTACTCAATTGAAACTCAATTGTCGGATTATCTAAGCCTTCACGTTCTGCATCTGGATTATCATGCCCCCACAAAGATACCGCAATTCCTGCCCACCCAGTCGAAAGTATTCTCTCGAAATTTTTTTGTGTTATAGTTGACAGTAAAGCTTTTTCTGGCGATAAGTTCGTTGCATGCATTATCTTCGTCAGCATGTCTTGAGCATCAATATTGTATCTAAAGTTCACCTTCATATTGGAGGTGTCATTTTTTTTAGGAGAATCTTGCTCTAAAAACACTTTTTTGAAGATTTCCAGTTTTGTATCATCATCGAAATCTTGGAGATGCTGGTTTTCATAGGATTTCCAATCCCCTACGATAGGTACACCTTGGTTTTGCTGATACACCTCGCGATTAATTAACAGAAGCTTCCCCAGTTCCAATATTGGTTCAGATGCTTTGATTAACTCGTTCCACTTATAGAATCCAGACAGACGGGCAATAACGTGTTGAGCATTCATTAGCGTGAATGAACCATCTTCTTTTATGTCGAAATGAATGACAATATAGTCAATGTCTGGAAAATATTGAGGGCTATACTCATAGAATCCCAGTTTTTCGTTGAAAACTCTTGTGTCGTAATCCTTTAACAGTCTTTTGGATTGCTGCTTGAAAAAATCGATGGTTGTCATAAATAATACTCTCCTTATTTTGTTTGTGGAATTTATTGTCAAATGAAAATGCGTTCGTAATCTTTTTTTGACAATAAACCCTAAAAATAAAGATTATATTATCATATTATGGCTGACCGAAATCTTTGCACGAACGAGCAAGCTCACCATGAGCATGAAATTATTATATCACATTTTCAAAATTAAATCAATACCTTTTGAATACGATTTTGGGAAAATCGATATTTATGTAAAAACACCGCCGAGAGCAACCATAATTGGTCACTCTCGGCGTAATTATTCAAATCAAGTCGTTCCTTGCTCTGTGTAATACTGCGCCTGCGCATACCACAGCTCATGATACTTGCCGTCTATATCAGCCAGCAACTCTTCATGAGATCCTCGCTGGACCAACCGGCCATCGTCAAAGACCGCGATATCCCGGCAGAAACGGCAGGAGGATAGGCGATGGGAAATGAAGATAGCGGTCCGATCGCCCACGATCCGGTCGAATTGGCTGTAGATCTCAAATTCAGCCACAGGGTCAAGAGCTGCTGTGGGTTCGTCCAATATCAACACGGGAGAGGACTTATACAGCGCACGAGCCAACGCGATCTTTTGCGCCTCGCCACCCGAAATCTCAATGCCGTTTTCATCGTATTTACGGTAGAGATAGGTATCCAGACCGTCCGGGAAGGTATCTAACCTGTCACCAAAACCGGCAAGACGCAAGCATTCCTCGGCTCTTTGACGTTGGTCTGCATCGGGGGACTCGCACATGGTCACGTTTTGTCCCAACGTCAGAGCGAATAGCCCGAAATCCTGGAACACCACCGAAAAAACCTCCAGATAGTCTTGATAGGACAGGGTGCGGATGTTCACACCATTGAGCAGGATCTCCCCTTCGGTAGGGTCGTACAGGCGGCACAGGAGCTTAATCAAAGTGGTTTTGCCCGATCCGTTCATACCCACCACCGCCATGCGCTCGCCCGAGCGAAATGTCAGATTGATGTTTTCAAGAGCATATCGCTCGGTATTCGGGTACTTGAAGGACACGTTACGGAACTCAAAGGTATAGCCGCCGCGCTCGTCAGGCTGAATCTTACCGTCTCCCTGCTCCATCTTGTTGGGCAGATCCAAATACTCAAACAGCACTGCCAGGCATTCGTTGCGCGCACGCACGTAGCTCACGGTGTTCAATATCCCCGAGATCGCATTGGTCAGGCGTATGATACCCTGGGCATATTTGAGGATGTTGCCAATGCCAACGGCACCCGCGGCGGCACGGACGGCCACCAACAGGTAGATGCCTAGGTCACTAAGTCCGCCAATGATGCTCTCCGAGATTCTATGAGCTGCCATGCCGTTTTGCATCTTTCCCGCGGCACGGAGCATCCGAGGGTATTCCGACATCATATCCTGCTCGATCAGCTCCTGCTGGTCGTACAAACGGATATCCTTGCCTGCGTGATAGTTGCCCACGTATTCGGCGGTGTAAAACTCGAAGATCCGCTTGAAGGGCAGCATGTCCATCACGGCCTTCTGGCTCTTTTGGGTGGAGGACGAGGTGAACAGGATGCGCAGGACACACAAGCCCACCATCAAGACACAAATGACAATAACGGCGGGAATGGAATTGATCCACGAGGTGCCGTAACCGCCGCTGAAAACGCCCAGCACCAAAAGTTCGGTTATGATGCCTATGGAAAAGCAGATCGTCATCAGATGCCCTGCAATATTTACCACACCCTGTGTGACGGTGGGAAGTCCTGCGCCCATTTTGGTGAACATCTCTTGATAGCGGTTGAACATGCGGTGGGTTTCGGGGTCTTCGATGGATGCGTAGTCCAAAGCAAACATTTTCATGTCGTTATGTATGCCGAATTGCTGATAGAATAGGAATATGCGACCGCCGCCGTTGATGTAGCGACTCATACCGTAATCGATCAGATACACGATCAGATCCAGCACCAGCGTGATACAGACCAGCTTAATCAGGCGGTCAATGCGTCCTTCTCCCAAGAGCTCGGTCAGGATAAAGGCACTCATGTACAGGTTAATAAAGGGGGAGAGGCGATTGAAGAAGGTGCGGACCAAAAGTAGGGTCAGGTATCCCGGGCTAACGCGGCGCACGATGCCAATGCCGCGGCAAAACAGCTTGATATCCTGCGCGAACGTGCGCGAGCCTTCGGGCTTTTGATTTTTCTTACGTTTCATTTGCCGCTGCCTCCTCTCTGTAGTAATGCGCTTGGATATTAAACAGGTCGGCATACTTACCGCCCTGCGTCATCAGCTGATCGTGTGTCCCCGACTCGGCCACACATCCGTTTTCCAAGAGTAGGATGCGGTCACAAAAACGAGTAGAGGACAGGCGGTGGGAGATGAACAGCGCGGTATTGCCGCCAATCAAACGGTCGTATTCCAGATACATCTTGTTTTCCGCGATGGGGTCAAGGGCGGCGGTGGGCTCGTCCAGGATCATCATGCGTCCGCCCTTGTACAGCGCACGGGCGAGAGCCAGCTTTTGCTTCTGACCGCCCGACATATCCACGGCTCCGTCACGCACGCTCTTGACAAGATACGTGTCCAGCCCCTGTGGCAGCTCGTGAATCCAACTCTCCATATTCGCCTCGCGCAGACACCAAGACAGATGCTCCTCATCTACTTTGTTCTCCGGACATAGCGTGATGTTCTGACGCACGGTCACAGGTAACAGGAAAATGTCCTGAAACACGACGGAGAGAGCCTTGAAATAGGCATCGCGGTCGTAGTCGCCAAGGGGACGGTCATTGATCAAGATCATTCCCTCGGTAGGTTCAAGCAGACCGCACAACAGCTTGACCAGCGTGGTCTTTCCCGCACCGTTGAGGCCCACAAGAGCCAACTTTTCGCCCTTTTCGATGCGGAAGCTGACGTTGTTCAGCACCAAAGGCGCAAGCTCTTGTTGCGCTTCGGGCTCTGCCGTCTCCTCACCCGGCTTTTGCTCAACGGGATAGTGGAAGGAAACATCGCGAAATTCTACCGACCATGTGTCCTCGGGCAGGGGGGCGGCGGAATCGTTCTGCTTACTGTAGCGATCGGGCAGGTCTAAATAGGCGCGCAGATCGCAGAATTGGCGGCTGTTTTGCTGAGCAGCAGAAAGGTTGTAAAGAAAACGCTGAAACCAACCCGCAAAGCCTGTGATCACCGAAAAGTAAAACACGAAGGATGCAGGATCCAGGGTGCCCGCCACCAACACTCTGTAGATCAGAATGGCGTAGGCGGCTCCGTTTTGAAGCAGAATCAGCAGCGCGCTGACAATATCGACGCGAAAGAATCCTACGCGCATATGCTTTTGGCGCAAGGATACGATACCGTGCACCGCCTTCCAGTAGAGCGAAAGCAAGAGATTGGCGGTCTTGTAGAAGATCGCGTCCTTAACCAAGCGCAGATCGCTTTTGGTGGTCGTGGTGTAAACCAACTTTCGCGTCAGCGCGCTTTCCTCCTCACGTCGCTCGTGGCAATACTTGTTAAACCATTGATTCAGCAGATACGGGATAATGGAGGACGCCAGCAATACGGTGATCAGTAGGGGATTGAGGATGGCCAGAATGGCGGCGTAGGACGTCAGCCCGATGAGACCCGAAAACATGGAAATCAGACGATACGGAAGAACGGCGGCATTGGAATTGCCGTAGGTGTCGTTAGGGTTGACATTCCCCAAAGCCAAGCTTTTCATGTTCTGCCCGTGGGGCGACTCCAGGTATGCGTAATCCACAACCATGGCTTTGCGGTTGAGCTTGAGCAGATAGGTGTAGTTGAGCGCAAGGTAATACTTCTCGTTTTGGGTGCTGGTCACGGTGCTGAAGATCTGTAGTGCCATGGCGGCAAGGCTGACACCGCAAAGAACCAGAACCAGCCGCGTGTCGCTTGCCCCCTGCTCCACTAGCGAAACGGCCAGCGAGGGAATCAGGCTATACAGCAAGGACAGAACGGGCGGCAGAATAATGAGCAGAATGGCTGTGATAGCCACGGATTTTTTGTTTCGCCAGATCTCGCGGAACGTATAAGCCGTGTTGCTCATCAGGGAGTACGGCGGCTTCTCCTTTTTTCTGCGCTTCTTTTTATTCGGCATATCGGATGATGATTGACTCATATGTAGATTCTCCTTCCTGAAACATATTACTTGTTTATGCTTGCGAAGGATTCCTTCATTTCTTGCAAGCGGGAATCCTGGGAGGTCAGGGGAGAGGATGTCATGGCTTCAAGTGCTTTTTGGATGTATTCGTCCATTTCTTTCACACAATGCTCCACATGATGCCTGTCATCCGGCAAATCTAACAGCATTAAATGAGCGGGTTTGATGGAAATGTTCAAATATACCTCCACTTCCTTTCGGAAAGCCAGCAGTTCTTCCATCCGTTTAAAAGCATCATCTGCTTTACCCAGCAATAAATACTCGGTAACAAGGGCATACAGGATCAGATATTTTTGATAGGTCTGTCGCATGGGGAGAAAATCGCTACCCGACATCAAAGCATTCAGTACATTGAGCATATACTCATTATAAATAACTACACGCTCATTGTTTCCTTTATCCCATGTATGATGGATTTGTGATGCCATGCGGATACATCTGGACATGAATCTTGCCTTGGTGGAAAAGCTTTCACGGCATTTTTGCAGAGCAGTTTCATAGTCGCCATCGGCCATAGCTACCTCCGCCTCGAAATACACGCGGTCTCCGTAAACCTCGGGTATTTGTGCCATTACATCCTTGGCCTTGACTGGTTCATTCAGTGCCCGATATATACGCGCCAAAACATAGTAGGCTCGGAAAAGTCGGTCGGGAGCGGTTTCAAAGCGGGAAATGCAGTTGGCGTACCGTTCACCCTCGGCTATCAAGCTTGCTTTGTCACGCCAATCGGGATTCTCGGTAATCATTTGTGCCAAGCCACGCAAGCAATAATAGGCAATCATCGGGAACGTGGGATGCTCTTCAAAATAGGACACCGAAATCTCGTACAAATTCTTGGTATCCATACCTTCTCTGGCAAAATCGAATGCAAATGTATCGAAAGTCCCAACCCTCGATTTGAGTTCTGCAAATACGGCATCCTGTTCGGTTTCCTCCATGCCCAACAGGCAATCGGTGGATACCTCCAACACCCGTGCCAATGGGACAATTTGGGAGATGTCGGGCATTCCCGCATCTGTTTCCCATTTGGAAATGGCTTGGACGGAAACGCCGATAAGTTCCGCAAGCTCGCTTTGTGTCAGCTTTTTCTCCTTACGAAAGCGGCGGATATTTTGCCCTACGGTTATTTTTTTCATCTGAGGCTCCTTCCCATATTTGCGTTTTAAAAGCCGGTGGTATCGCACTTACAAGTATACCATGTGCAGTGATCCAAGTCAAGAAACTTACGGTTGCATAAACTGCACTCTTATTATAACAATGCCTGTAGGCAAAGTAAAGAAACCGCTTCGCAAGTCTTTTTCCACGGAGCGTGGAATATGTTGGATACGGCTGTTTTCTATGATTCTCTAAATTATAGCATATCAAATTGGCAAATACAAGACTTGATTTTTTGCTGATTTTGTGGTATAATATAAGTGTGAAAAATACAGCCGAGAGATTCCTTTACGGGTACTCTCGGCATTTTTTGACTGAATATTCTTCTGTTTATTCCTTACTGACCATCAATCGGGAGTGCCTTATGTTCCTTCGTCATTTCATACATGACCACTTGATTATGTCCTTGCCCACGGAAGATCTGCTTCAGATCGGTCAAGTGTGTAACCGCGATCCAATCCATCCGCTTTTCCGTCAGATAGCGTAGTATGTAGTAGAGCCCTACCGCTCCCTCGGCATATGCAGTGGTTTGAAAGACCTCGTTGAGAATCAACAAGCTATTAGCCGGCATGGATTCGATGATCGCATGAAGCTCCTGCACCTCTTGTTCGAATCGCCCCATCTGCTGCCTAGCCGCGCTTGGTTCTTCGCTCTCCGCAAATTGTGTTTGCAAGGAGACATACAGCTTGACCGTTCCATGACGGGCAGGAATCGGTAGTCCCGCTTGCGCCAAAAGCTGACAGCTCATAATACTCCGCAAAAACACCGTTTTCCCGTTTCCGTTGTCTCCAAACAAAAGCGCTCCATCCTGATCATAAGGGCAATAGTCGTTTGGCACTACGGTCTCGACGCCCTCGGTGAGCAAACGCAGATCCCACATATCCTGAAAGGTGCTTTGTTCTCCCACGCTCGGGTAGGTATAGGGCACTTTTTTCGTTTGAAGGAATGATATATATTCTCTTGCTACGAAGTAGAAGCGTAGCTCCCCGAAAAGTGATCCCATGCCATCCACGATCCCGGCCATAAGGGAGGTCAAAAGCACCTCCATCTCCAGATAGGGGTAGGCTTGGAGCTGACCTTGGCAAACCGAGCGGATCATGGGAGGATTCATGTGGACGGTTACATTCGTACCGTTTTGGTCGGGAGGATCGGAAGCTCCGAGGGAGGGCTTGCTCAGAGAAAAGCGCTTTTTGGCCTTGTTCTCCGCTACTGACGGGAACGTGATTTCCGTTAAATGACAACCGACAATGCGGCCGCTTGGGTTCAAGGTCAAGGCAATTACGGGAGGCGCGGGGGCGCACATCCGATCCAACCGATGCAGCAGGGCGATCATGTGACGAAACTCTCGGTTGTCTGTCAACTGCTCAAGCTCTCGGGCGAGGGTGGAGAGTCCACGAGCGGATAACGGATACAGATCAAGTACCTCCCGCAACCGCTTGACGTGATCCAGCATAGCCAAAAGAAGCTCTGCCCCCTCCTGTACAGACTCACGGGAGCCGCCCAACGCATATTGGGTAACACCAAAGTTGCGTGCGTGCATGTCCTTTTTTAGTTTTTGGAACGCTTGCTTGCTTTGCTCAAAATCCGAGAGGGATTGCGCCATCCTGTCCAGTAGCACGGGATGCTTCATGAAGTCATGCAGGATCTCCCGTCGATAGGCTATGTCCTCCTCCTTGACGAGCGGCGCGGACAATACGTCCAAAAACGCGGTGCGGAAATTGGCGGGCAAGCCTTGACAGATAACAGCGAAGGTGGCATCCAAGGACAGATGGTATAGGAGCTTCTTTCCGACGACTCCTAAAGGCTCATCCGTGATATGTAACAAGCTGCACAGCTTCATTATGTCTCCTCCTCACTTGCCAAACGCGCCCGAAGTGATTGCCTGTCCATGCCGTATTTACGCAAAATGTCCTCTGCATAGGAGTACGCTTTTGCTCCCGCATAGGATACCCGATAGGTACGGCTGTGGTGAACCTCCAAAGGGTTTTCCTCGCGTTCATCTGCGACCGTGCCGACACTCAGTACGGGAAAGGCTTTGCCAATGACTTGGTGAAAGTGGGTGACGAACAAGCCAAACTCTCCGTCCTCGCCCATGCGTTCTGCTAAATTCATGGCCAACGCGAAGCCTTTCTCATGGTCCGCTCCGCTGAAGGTCTCATTGAACAAGTAAAATCCGTCTGTGTTCGCCCCCGTCAGCATTTCATCCACCCGCCGTTGTTCATCGTCCAACCGCCCCATACCCGAAAACCGCTCATCCGCGGGATAATGGGTCTGCACCGTCGTGAAGGGGTAGCCGACACCGCTCCGCGCCATGATGGGACACCCTGCCATCAGCAATACCAGATTGCAGCCAATGGCGCGCAGGTAGGTGGTTTTACCACCGCCGTTTGCGCCCACAAGGAAAAAAAAGGGCTCTTCGGAGGTGAAATAGGTTGAATTGGGAACAATGCTCGGGGTGTCCGAGGACAGCAGGGTGAAATCGTACATCTCCTGCAAGCAGAATTGCTTTTCGTCCGAAATAACAGGTATGCAACGGACAAGTCCCCGCCCCTCGGCTTTACGGTAGAAATCCTCCATTTGCAGATAGAAATCCAACGACGGTGTATGGTCCAACACCTCTCCGAATTTTTCCTTCGAGAGGGGGTTCAGGATCTGCTCCAGCTGCTCAAACTCCCGCTTGTACAGGGTGCGGAACGCTTCGGAAATATAAGGATCCGGGTATATGGGGCGTCGTTCCTTGACGGCAAATGCCAGCCCCAATTCTTTCGCGCAGGCACTCAACTCCTCAAAGAGCGTTCCGTTGTCTTGTGACCCCGCCGCCGCAAACGTCCATTGTCTCTCACCGTAGGAGAGACAGGCGTGAGAAATACGCTCCATGATGGCCTGTGCCTTTTCAATCGCACTTGAAATCGGCGCATCATCCATGCTTTGAAAATGGAAGGCCACCTCCCGTAGCCTTCCACCGCCCTGTAATGCCTTGAGTGATTGCCGCGCGGACAGGTACGCCCGCAGCACTTCCACGAACAAATAGATCTGCTCCATATACGTTTTCGCGTCCTTCCAAATATCCAAGGAGTGCTGAAGCGTGAACAACGCCGTGCGGCAAGCTGCCATAGACTTGTATACCGAATCGTCCGCGCTGTCTCGGATCGCCGCAAAAATCATTTGCCTTGCCGATAATTCTTCCCGCCCACAGGGATGCATCAGAAAGGGCTTTACCTGCAACGGTTCACCCAAAACCGCATCCAGGTGCAGATCCTGCCACGTTTGCTCGGTAAGACAATGGGAGGATCCCATCACAGCAAGCAAGGGCTTATGATCCTGCAAACAACCATTAAAAACTTCAGAACACATAGAGATTCTCCGTTTATCCAATATACTTATAATTGCTTCATATGGAACGGTATCTGTTTCTGTCCCAGTAATAGTTCCTCAGAACATCCAGTACCTCCCACGGCAATACGCCCTCCATCACGGCAGCTTCAATTTGCGTTGTGATATAGCCTGCGTAAGGCAGAAGCACCTTGATAAAATGCCAATCCATTTCTCCGTCCAGTATCTTTTGGAAAATGACTTCCTTGGATTCAAAACTGAGTATCGGTACGAATTTCGCCAGGATCTCATCGCTGATCTCATCAAAGGTCACATTTTCAATCAGCTTTATGACGGATTCGTCATTCAAGTATTCAGCCAGGACAACGACGTTGGAAATGTCGATACCTTTCTTTTCAAATTGCTGTGATAGCTTTGTGAGGACACTCGGCTTCAGGAGCGGAGCCAGATTGACCACATCGGCAATATTTTCGGCCACAATATCCGATTTCCCCATAGCAACGTTTTCGAGTATTAGAGATTCACCGTGTGTCGGCTCTCCGTAACCGATCAGCTGATCGAGGGTGACATGAAATAGATCCGCAATCATAACAAGAACAGAGATATCCGGAAAACTCTCACCGCGCTCGTATTTGGAGATCGCTTGACGCGACAGATTGAGCCTGTCTGCCACTTCGTTTTGTGTCATATCTGCTTTCTTTCGCAGGGTTGAAAGAGCCTTGCCGAATTTCATTGTGTCAAACATGGGAGCACCTCCGTCTGCTTCTGTTGCCTATATTATAGCATAGTTTTGCCGTCTTGTCGAGCAACGATCAGTAGCATTTATATCTTTGGCAGCGTGGCGTATGCTTGTCTTGAGATGAAATGAGAGCATGATTACGATGGCGTTGCTATAAGTAGCCACTGTTGGACGTTTTTAGTGCGGTCTTTCGATATACATGATCTAAAAAGCAAATCCGAACAGTCACGTTTGACGAAACTGTTCGGATTTGTTTGTTCAAAAATATTATGACAGAATCTTATCCCTCGTGTTTTTTATTCTGTGCTTCGCTTAATTGTTTCCATTGGTTGTGTGTATTTAATTCTTGTGCTATGGCATCACGTCGGTCTATTCCTAAAACAAGACAGATGTGAAATTCCAACAAGACCCGTAAAATGTAAATGGCTTCTAACAAATCATTGTCTTTCAACGCTTTTGCTTCTTTGGATTTTCCATAATGGGTGTAGTAATGCCGCGTGTCTGCAATAGTCTGTGCATATTCATCATTTTCTATATAGTATTCGCAAAACAGTCCATCATTTCTTCCAATAAGCAAATCATTAAGGCGAGAAACAAGTATAATATAGCCGCAATTTTCATCCATCTGTGTGTCACTTAAGAGCAATTTTTTATATCTTTCTGACTCCCCGAAACGCGTTTCAACAGATTTTATGTATTTATCTTTCTTGTTGTTATAAAAGAATCTTGAATGAAATGTTTCTAAAGCTTGCACTATATTTAGGAATACCATTTCGATCGGCATATCTTGGTACTTGAATAAAGACAAATACAGACCGAAAACAGGCTCTAATTTTTCTAATTCTACATTAAGATCCTTTTCTTCCTGCAAGTCTTTAAGCCAAAAATTGTAATCCCAGCTTCGCGTTTTTAATATATCAAGTGTAGGTTCGGAAGTGTAAAGGTGATGCTTGCAATATTCCTTATATTTATCTGCTATTAAATAAAAGTCGTCGTAGTCACACAGATATTGCTCCTCTACATTCACATTGTTTTTAATAGCAAAAGATATTAACGACAAAATTTTATTTCTTGTAGAGATAAAATTTTTTAAATCTTGCTTTTCTTCGGTTTCTATTGTAACCACAAGGCGCTGTATAATTTTTGTTTCTTCTTCCTGCGGAGGAACATATAAAGGGTTGTTTAAATAACTTGAAAAAGTAATTTTTGCACCGAACCAATTATACACTTTTTCTTCTGTTTTATCCTTAGCCTTAATGCCTTCTTCCGTTTCTTCAAAAGCAGACAAAGAACTCCACAGATAGGCGTTTTTCAAAATGCACACCATTTTATTGTATTTTGAATTTGTTTTTTCAGCACTTGAAATAATCATACGATTAGAGATGAAATTCAATTGCTGAGAGCTAAAGGCTTGTGTATGATTGTTTGTACATCTGTTATTGAACAATGTTACTATTGCGCCCGAATTTAACTTTCCTGTTATTATTTGAGGTGAACCATAACTTTTTCCGAAAAACGATTCGGATGCAACCTCTTTAATAAGATTTAAAAGGATTACACCATTTTTCTTGTTATATATTAGCTCACCAGAAATTTGATCATCGAATATGTTAAATACTCCTGTATAATGCCTGTCAATTTCGATATTCTCCCACATACATAAGCTCCTCAATAAAATGATTTTCTATTATGATTGCACCACAACATACTTGCGTTGTCAAAAACCTATTTGCTACAGTACACTTTTTGTTTTACATAATTTTCTATAAAAGTTTTCAATATAAAGATTATAGCATGTAATTTTACATAAAATGTATATAAAATGTTAATATTCCCGATTTTTCGCCTCTCGGCGTGTCCAGTGTAGCATAGCTCTCGCAGCTGTCAACGTGAAAAATTATCGCTGAAAAATGAAATAATAGCAGAAGAGCCGGGTAGCAATACTTGGCTTTTTCTTTATCCCCACGCAATATTTTTTCGTGTACTGAAAAGCATCTATACCTCTCGTTGACATCTGCACACTATACCTCAAATGAGCATACCCAACACCCGACCTATGCTCCCCCGACCCTGCCGAAAGGCTCAATAAAAATCGGGAGGTATAGAAAATGAAAACCCCAGAAAGAATCACAAACGAAAACGTAAGAATCACCGAAAACAACGTCCAGCATATCGGTGAATGTATCGCATTGTCAGCCATCAAGAAAATGATGCGGTTTGCACACCATCCACGTTCTCTTGACAAGCTTTACGCTGGCCTCGTAGAGGACATCTACGGCAACCGAGGCTACAACACGACCTTTTCGGACGGTTACGATCTCGCATCCGAAGTGATCTGCTTCCTCTGCCATTACATCGGTTATAATCTGGACGATCTTGCCTGTCAGAATCGTAAAGGTGAACTGCTGACTGTCCGCTTTGCTTGCTACCGTCACGCCCTGCGGTACATCGAGAAGGAGTATCTGTCCGTTTACAAGACGATCAGCATCGAAGAATGCTCGCCCGCCGATGCTTCGATTGACTTCGAGACCCAGTATGAGATCGAGGATTACACCAAGGTCGATACGATTATTCATCAAATGCGCCTGACCATTGTAGAAGAAGAAACCTTGAATTACTACATGGCCGGACTTGGATTCGTTGAGATCGCGCAGATGCAGAATGTCAATAACACGACTGTCTGGCGCAGAAGAAAGAGCATACAGAAAAAGTACCTTCGATATATAGTCATGCAAGACTGATCCGATTTACACATAAACACAAAAGGGAGCTTTGCGGCTCCCTAAAGTTATGCGATATGGAGAAACTCCGCACGAGGCGGGGTAGCAGTTAAGAGTTGACGAGGATTTGAAAATCTTCTCGCTCGTGGAGTGGTGCATACCGGGGCTCGGTCATCAGCTCCTTCTTGACAGTCTCCCAAAAGGGATTGTTGATCCAGTTCATTTTCTCGCCCGAACACAGAGCGAATGCGGGATTGGTATAGACAATTTTCTCTCCTTTGCAGAGCTTGTCAAAAGCCTTGGCGTGGAGACAGGCAGTTTGGGCGTATTCCATAGCTTTATCCAAGTCTCCGACAACAATCTCCAGTTGCGTGCGCTTCTCATACACACAGTACATACTCCAATGGAAACTGCCATAATGGCCGTCGGGGAATACAGCGCGGAGTACAGCCTCCTCGGTGTCCAACGCGGCCATGACCTCGGGAGTCTTTTCTCCGGCGAAACGGTACGCTTCCATAAAGCCCATACAGAGATCACTCAAGGCTTCTTGTGTAACAGCTTGTCGGGCCGTAGACTTGCCCGGTTCCTCCAGACATTCCATAAGAGCCTTCATGCGGGTAATGGGCTTCTTTTCGGGAAACATATTGGCGTACTGTAAGGCCTCCTCGTGGCGACCTGTATATTGATACGCCAGCATAATATTCCAGATCGCGCTTTGCCGCAGCTCGGGATCCTTCGTCCCTTCTACTACCATACTGTCGTGCTTGATGGAGCTGTCGATCAGCTCGATGGAATAAGGCTTTTTGGGATTGGTGCGGAATTTGTTGTCGTAGGCCACGAAATACTCCATGGAGGCTAGCCAATGGAGGTACTTGTAATCTCCTGGATACTCACTGACCGCTTGCTTGGCCAGCTCGTAGTTTTCCAGATCGTCATAGAGCCAGTAGTGGTCGCAATGCTCGTCCAACTCTGCCCGCCGTTCGCTTACTTCCACTTCGTTCATGCCCAAAAGCTCGTCAGTGGTCACGTGCAGAATCTTGGCAAGAGGGACGATCATGGAAAAATCGGGGCAGGACAGCCCGCACTCCCACTTGGACACCGCCTGATAGGACACGCAAAGGTAGTCTGCCAATCGTTCCTGAGTCAGATCATTCTTCTTTCGCAGTTCTTTGATTCGTTCGCCGATGGTCATATGTGTACCTCGTAAAAATAGATTGAATCCGGATTCTGATGTTATTATAGCAGATGCGAGAGAAAAAAGCAATAACTTACTCGTCGATGGGGATGCAACTTGCAGTTGAGTTTTTCAAAGGAAAATCCACTTTGGCACCCTCGCGTGTGCTTGTCTTATACAAGTCGGCTCGGCTTCGCCTCGCCGAGACAAGCACACGCCAGCACCGCAAACAAGCGAAAAGAAAAATCCAAAGCCGAGCGGTCGCGGAGTCGCCCGCTGAGCCGCTTGGGCGTACATCCGCGAGCACGCTCGGCAGCTTTTTGGATAGATTTCGTTTTTGGCCGTTTGTTGGAGCGCCGCTGTGTGAAATTGTCAGCCCTCGTATCATCACTTTCAATCTCCGTGGCAGATTTGTCCAGTAGTTAATCAAAACCAGGTAGCCCCGTAAGTTGACATTCAAAATCCAGTATGCTATCCTGTTTTTGTGCTACTAAGAATGAATCTGTCTTTCGCCTTGGTGGAGCGTAAACGAAACCGCCGTCGAGGTCAAGGGGATAAATTTGTCGCTGAAAAGCAGAAAGCGGCAGACAATCATGCAACAAATTTCTCTGTTTCCCTTGACCTCTTTGGGCGGTTCCGTTTGGTCCGCTCCCGTCGAAAGACAAATCTAAAGACTGAAAAGAAAGGAAAAACAAAATGAAAACAGCAGTTATTTACGCACGTTATTCCAGTGAACGGCAGACTGAGCAATCCATAGAGGGTCAACTCAGTGTTTGCCACGAATTTGCCGAGCGTAACGATTTGAAGATCATCGACACCTACATCGACCGAGCCATGACCGGCACAAACGACAACCGGGCGGCATTTCAGAAGATGCTCTCCGACAGCGATAAACCCCAACCGTGGGAGATCGTGTTGGTGTATGCACTGGATCGCTTCGGTCGTAATTCCATAGAGGTGGCGGTCAACAAGCAACGACTTCAGAAGAATGGCAAGATCCTGATCTCGGCTACCCAGAGAACATCCGTGAACATCGACGGCACGCAGAATCTGGACGGCATCATCCTGGAGAACGTCCTGATCGGTCTATCCGAATACTACTCCGCTGAGCTGTCCCAGAAGATCCGTCGTGGTCAGAATGAAAGTCGCTTGAAGGGGAACTTCGCAGGCGGTAAGGTGCCTTACGGGTACACGACGGCCAACAAAAAGATCATCATACACGAAGAACGCGCCGAGATCGTGCGATGGATGTACCAGTCCTATTCTACCGGCAAGATCGTTCGTGAGATCATCGAGGAGCTGACCGCACGAGGGATCACACACATGGGCAAACCGTTTAAGGCTAACACCATATACAAGATCCTACGGCTTGAAAAGTACATCGGCATCTACCGTCATGGCGACGAGGTGTTTACCAACATTTATCCGCAGATCGTTCCTACCGAGCTTTTCAACCGTGTGCAAACGATGCTGGCAAAAAACAAGCTTGGTTCGTCAAGCAGAGAAGTGGCGTTCTTGCTGAAAAAGAAGGTCATCTGCGGTATTTGCGGCAGACCCATCAACGGCGAAAGCGGTACGTCGCAGAACGGGACGACCATGTACTATTACAAATGCTCCAACAGGAAAAAACACCACTCCTGCTCCAAGGAAAGCATCCGAAAAGCCGACTTGGAGGACATGGTGCTGAACACGACGCTCATGCTGCTGAATAAGCCCGAGAATCTGTCTGTAATCGCCGAAGAGGTGATCGAGGTACATCGGAAGCGTGCCCGCGAACAAGCCGTTCTGACGCTCCTACGGGACGAGAGAAGCAAGGCGCAAAAGGCGTTGAACAATCTCATGAAGGCTCTGGAGGCCGGTATCTTTACCGCCACCACCAAAGACCGAATCACCGAATTGGAGCTTCAGATCGACGAACTGAATGGGCGGATCCTGAGCGAGGAGTGTAAGGAAGCCAATCTGATCACCAAGGAGGACGTGGAGACGTTCCTGATGGACGCGCTGAAAGCAGAGCCGCAGCTACTAATCGACACCCTCATAGATAAGATCATCCTGTTCGATGACAAGATCGAGATCTTCTACAAATATTCGCAAAACAATAATCCCGACGAAATCTCACAAGAGATCCGTCGGGATTTCTGTTTGCCTACGGGGAAGGTTATGTCCGCAACGTATCGGCATATCATTTACTCTGCCGACTTCAGGACATAAAGAAAAACCAGCCAAACCGTTTGGTTCGACTGGTTCTACTATGGTGGAGATGAGGGGAGTCGAACCCCTGTCCGAAAACCGATCCATGCGACTTTCTCCGGGCGCAGCGTCTGATCAGATCTCCCTGGGGACGACCTCAGGCGCAAGGTCGGACACAGGCAGCCATTTTTTGCGTGATCGGCTCAATGGCGAACCACCGATGCACGGGCACCGCTACATGACGTTCAGCCTCGGGTCGCGGTACTCCCAAGGGGAACGGGCGGCATTATGAGCCGCGGCACTGCCAATTAGGCAGCCAGAGCAACAGAGTTGTTGTCGTTTAATTTTTAAGGTTGGGCATTTTGACGGGGTTACCCGGCCCGGCCCGCTTATCGCACTTCACAATCCCCGTCGAAACCGGTACACCCCCGGATAAGAGAAAAATGAAGAGTGAAAAGTGAAAAGAGAATCGGTAGAGTTCCTTGCGGAACTCGGAGAAACGAGTTCAGTTGCGGTAGGTCTTGTCCTTCATGCGGCGCTCGATCTCGCGGTCAGATTCGGCCTTTGCGATGGAGTCACGCTTGTCGTAGAGCTTTTTGCCTCGGCAGAGACCGATCTCCACCTTGAGGCGGGAGCCCTTGAAGTAGACCTGGAGGGGCACCAGGGTGTAGCCCTTCTGGGTCATGAGGCCCTGGAGCTTCAGGATCTCCTTCTTGTGCATCAGGAGCTTACGGTCGCGCAGAGGCTCACGGTTGAAGATGTTGCCGTGCTCATAGGGGCTGACGTGGATGCCGATGGCATACAGCTC
Organism: Eubacteriales bacterium; assembly: GCA_045577755.1. Lineage (GTDB taxonomy): Bacteria > Bacillota > Clostridia > Oscillospirales > CAG-272 > CAMEON01. The sequence continues at coordinate 32,980 of JAZNJA010000246.1, read as the reverse complement.
GCCGTCCTTGACGTGACAGTAGGAGTCCTTGAGGTTGATGCCGCCGCCGCGGATGCTCTTGACCTCGGTGCCGTAGAGCTCAATGCCCGCTTCGTACTTTTCATCCACGAAGTAGTCGTGCCATGCTTTTTTATTCTGGGTGATGATCTTGATCCCCTGCTTTTCCGCCATGGGTGAGCCCTCCTTTCCTCGGTTTCGTGTCGCTTGAGGCGGTATTCTTGTGAGTTTACTCGTTGACGTCGTTATAGTAGACGTCCTCGTCGGGAAAATACATATCCAGGTACTCGCGGGCGTACTCGATGATGTACTCGTCGTCCACGGGCTGGTTGAGATAGTACTGCAGGCGGGAGATCTTCTCCTTGTAGTCGTCGATCTCGGCTTGCAGCTCGTCGGTACGGGCACGGAGCTGGTTCGCCTGCATGACGCAGGTGATGCTGATGATCAAGGACGCGATGACCACCGAGGCCAGCGCAGCCTTCATGAGCATGGATTTACCCAGCCGTTTTTCAGGGTCCCGCTCGGCGGTGATCGGGGTCGTGAACAGGCTTTCGCTGTCCGGCACCTCGGGCTTGACGTTCCTGTCTTCGGGTCTTTTTGCCATCATGCGCTCCTTTCTGCGTCCTTGGAAGGTGTATTCCCGTCCATATGCTTCCCCTGATTCAGGGTGAATATGCGATTACCACCGTGTCTATGGCTTGTTTTCATTTTTTACGGTTTTTCCCGTTTTTCGGATGGATTTTTTCCGAGTCATTCCCTGTCTCCGCTTCGTTGGCTGTCTTCTCCGTCAGCGCGGTGGGTTGCTTCGCCTTTCTTGCGATCCCTTCTCTTTGCTTCGCGGTGTCGCGCAGCACTTTCGCGGCGTGCCACAGGGGGATCAGCAGAACGCAAAGGGGATACAGGACCGCGACGGCGAGGGGCACACGTGCTTTTTCGGCCCATTTACCGAGCACGGCAGAGTAGAGCAGGACTCCGACGGCCATACAGACGGGCGCGGGAGCGCGGAACTGTCCGTCGTTGGTATAGTACAGCACCAGGATCAGGGCGATCCAGGCTATGACGGTCCAGAGGAAATCGGTGACCCCTTGCGCAAGGCTGCCGAATCGGGGCAACGACAGCGTAGGCCGCTGTCGGGAAGCGGGCACGGCCCCCTCGGTCACGGTCTCGTCCCCTGATGGGGCGGCACTGTCCCCGTCGGGGGGAAGCGGCGGCCAACGGGACGGGGAGAGGGGCGGTGTCGGGGACTCCTTGGGGTCTTCCTCGGGGATCCCGTCGGAAACCGCCTCGGTGGGGTATCCCGTCCCTTTTCGGCGGTCGGTCTTCCATTTTTGAGAGACGCGGCGCAGTAGAGCGCGGTAGGTATCCGCCTCAAGAAAGGTGGAAAGCCAGCGCAGAATGCTGTACAGCGCGCCCAGGAGAAGGCCCACGCCCAGGCTCACGGCTGTCATGGCCGCGAGGGCGCCCTGGGAGAGGAGAAGATCCTGCCCGCTCATCCGCCGAACAGATGGCGAAGCCCCCGCTTTCGGGGTCGTGAATCATCGGACTTACGGGATTCGGTATCCTCGTAGAGGACTCCGCAGAGATTCCCCGTAACGGCAACGGTTCCGTCCTTGACGTTCAGCACGTGCACCCGCAGGTCCTCGCCCTCCAGATCCAGGGTGCCGCAGACCGTCACCAGACGGACATTTGCCTCGTCGAAGCTCAGCACCTCGGTGACTCCGGTCACGGTGATCTCTCGGCGGTCCACCGCGCGGAGGATGTGTCCGCGGCCATGGGGCTCGGTCTGGTTTACGCGGTTTGTGTCGTTTTCGTACATATCCTGCCTCCGTCTCGGTTCTTTGACAGAGACTATGCGGGCGGCAAGGGCTTTATGACGGAAGGACGGCCCTTTCGGGCCGTGCGGTGAGGGTCAGGATTCGATTACTTCATAGAGGGTCGAGGCGGCGTCCTTGCCGGCGGTCTCCTTCACCTCCAGCACCCGAATACGCAGGGCTCTCGCACCGAAGGTGACCTCAATGATATCGCCGACCTTGACGTCGTAGGATGCCTTAGCCGGGCGGTTGTTCACCGTCACGTGGGCGGCGTCGCAGGCCTCGTTTGCCACGGTTCTGCGCTTGATGATGCGAGTCACCTTCAGGTACTTATCGAGGCGCATATCAGTTCAGGTTCTCCTTGACGGCCTTGGCGGACACGAATGCGAGATACTTGCAGGCGGGAACAGAAACGACCTCACCGGTCTTGGGGTTACGGCCCTTTCTCTCGGCGCGCTGACGGACCTCGAAGGTACCGAAGCCGGACAGCTGGACCTTCTCGCCGGCGTTCAGGGTATCCACGATGGTTGCCTCAATGAGGTTCCAGGTCTCTGCGACCTGCTTCTGGGACAGTTCGCTCTTCTCGGCGACTGCCTTGATCAGTTGGCTCTTGTTCATTGTAAAAACTCCAATCTAAGGTTGTTATTTGGGTATTGCTATTATACCATATTACGCTGAAAAATGCAATACCCTCAAACGATTTTTTTACAAATTTCATCTTTCCCTCACAGAGCCGCACGCGCGCTTGCGCGCCTTTGCCTCTCTCCCTGTAGAATCCTGTCAAAACGGGGAGAGGGCGCATATGATGGAATGAGCGGCGAGCTCTCTCCCCGCTTTTCAATTTCATACGGAGGTATTACCATCATGTCTGAAAACCGTTTGCATGCCTGCGCCTCCCACGGAGGCTGCGGCAAGGGCGGCGAGCCCCGCACCGTTTGCGTGGAGGCCAACCGCATCCTGGATTCCTGCCGCGACCGCGACTGCTTTGAGAACGTGCGGGTCTTTCTCACCGACCTCGGGGAAGAGCTGATCGAGCGCACCACCCAGGTCCGTGTCAAGGATGCCTGTATCGCCTGGACCTACATTGGCATCGATCCCGTCCAGTTCAACCGCGGCTTCTACGCCGTCCATATCCGCTTTTACATCAAGCTCATCCTGGAGGCCTGCGTGTGCGCGGGGCGTTCCCAGGAGTTCGATGGGATCGCGGTGCTGGAAAAGCAGGTTGTTCTGTTCGGCGGGGAGTCCTCGGTCAGCATCTTCCGTTCCAGCGCCGATGGCGGTGACTTCTGCGCCGAGCCTGAGCCCTGCTACAAGGAGCGCAGTGTCCCCACCGCCGTTGTGGAGGCTGTGGATCCCATCGTGCTGGGCGTCCGGGTGCTGGAGCCCGCTTGCCCCGAGCCTGTGTGCTGCTGCTGCTGCGCCTGTGACGTCCCCCCCTCCATCGCCGGTTGCCTCTCCTCCCCTCTTTACATAGAGGCCGAGGACGGCGACTGCCGCCACGACGGCAAGCGGATCCTGGTCGTGTCTCTGGGGATCTTCTCTCTGGTGCGGCTGGTGCGTCCCGCCCAGTACCTCATCTCTGCCTCGGAATTCATCATTCCCGACAAGGAGTGTGTCACCGCCACCCCCGACAATCCCTGTGAGCTCTTCCGCTCCATGGCCTTTCCCATCGCCGAGTTCACCCCCGCCCCCATGCCTCTTCCCACTGCCGACCGCAACAAGTGCGGCTGCAACGGCTGAGCCTGTAAAGAGCCACCCCTCGGGGTGGCTCTTTTCCGTCTGTCCCGAAAACGGAAAAACGCCCTTCGCACCCAAGGTACGGAGAGCGTTTGGGGATGCCTCACAGGCATGGAACCGGGCGAATTGCCAAAAGTCAAGAGTTGGCTGATTCAGTCGTCGTCGCGGAGCGAATCGTCACCGTCGACCTTATCGAAGTCCTCCTTGGACGCGCCGCACAGGGGGCACACCCAATCAGCGGGCAGATCCTCAAAATCAGTACCCTCATCGATACCGTTATCAGGGTCACCCAGCTCGGGACGGTATTCATAACCGCACAGCTCGCAAGCATATACGCTCATTCCTTTCCCTCCTTCCACTTTGTTGATCGTCATTTCTCGGGGTCACAGAGCAAGGCCCCACGAAATATCCGTAGTATATAATATAGCATGAAGTCGATTTTGTCAAGTGTATTCTGTACTTTTCATGAAATTTTCTTGATTCAACAAATTTCATCCGCGATACAGGCGGTATTTTTCAACATTTTCACAGAATCGCTTCGTATCCTCAGCGGCCCGGGTCAGCACCGTAGCGGGATCGTAATCATCCGCCAGGACATCCTGACCGATCCGCAGGGCCAGGGATGAGCGGTTCACGGTGAACTCGGGGTATTTCTTGAAATGTCGGAGCATATGGAGCATGGTCTCAAATGGACGGTAAGCATCCCGGTCGGTGATATGCAGCTCCACGCCGCGGCAGACGGTGCCTGCGTGCTTATTGAACATAGGGGTAAAGGCCAGGGGACGGAAAAGGACACCGGGGAGACAGAGGGCGTTCATGTCCCCGGCCAAGGCCTTTTCGTCCACGAAGGGAGCGCCCAGCCAGTCAAAGGGGCGGGTGGTGCCCCTTCCCTCGGAAAGGTTGGTGGCCTCATACACGCAGGAGCCGATATAGTTGAGGGCGCAATTTACCGTGGGAATATTGGGAGAGGGGTTGACCCAGAGAAGATCGGTCTCATCGTAGTAGACGTGAGGCGCCCAGCCCTCACAGGGCAGGACGTGGAGTTCACAGCCGATGCCCTTCTCGACGTTGACGTAGCGGGCGTATTCGCCCACTGTCAGGGCGTAGCGGGTGGGGACGGCGTATTCCCCCACAAAGGAGCTGTGGCGGCTCTCGTCCAGAATAAGGCCCTCACAGGCCCTATTGCCGATGGGGTTGGGACGGTCCAGCACCAGAACGGGCTTTCCCGCCGCCTTGGCGGCACGCATGAGCTGGGAGAGGTTGGATATATAGGTGTAGAACCGAGCGCCCACGTCCTGAATGTCGTAGACGGCCAGGTCCACACCGCGGAGCAGCTCGGTCAGGCGGTCGCTTCCCCGCAGGGCGGTAACGTCGTAGAGAGCCGCGCCGGTCTCAGCGTGGGGGATGCCGTCCTCCTTGGAAAAGCCGCCGTCCTGCATGGCCGAGGCCAGGCCGTGTTCGGGGGCGAGAAGGATGCGGAGGTCACTCAGGTCTGCCAGGATCCCGTAGGTCGGGATGCCCGTCTTACTGATGCCGGAGGCGGCGGTGAGGAGGGCAGTCCTACGCCCCGACACAAGGGATTTCAGCTCGCTTTGGCGGTCGACGCCGCAGAGTACGGTTTGCTTCATGGTGGCTCCTTTCAAATGGGTGATGATCGGGGAATAGCGGGCGCATTGGCAGGGGAACGCGCCACGGGGGCGGCGGTTTATGGGGAGGAGACGTTGGGCGGGGGCGAATCGGCCGCGGTCACGGCGGCTTCCTCGCATATTCGGCCGCGGGGATTCATAGAGTATAGGGAATCCAGCTTGTCTGACAATGGAAAGGATGATGCTATGGTGACCTCTTCCCTGCCCCGTCCCCGTCGGAAGGCGACCGCCGCACGACGCTTTGCCTTCAACGCGCTGCTGCTCATCGGGGTCAATCTCTTCATGCGCACCGTGGGGGTGTCCTTCAACGTCTACCTGTCCTCCCGTGCGGGCGGGGAGGTCATGGGGATCCATTCCCTTGTCATGGGGGTCTACGGGCTGGCCATGACTCTGGGCTGCGGCGGGATCGGACTGGGCACCACCCGTATGGTCGCCGACGTACTGGGGCATTATCAACCTCGGGAGGGCGATGACGTTTCTGTCGGAGCCCTTGGAGGTGACTGCCGAAGGGCGGTACGGCGGGTGATGACGCGGTGTCTGCTCTACAGCGCTGTCTGCGGGGCGGGGGCCGGGGGCTTGCTCTTTCTGGGAGCCCCCTTCGTGGGAAAGGTCTGGCTGGGGGACGGCCGCACGTTGCTGTCCCTGCGGGTACTGGCTCTGACTCTGTTGCCCATAGCGGTCTGTTCCTGTCTGAACGGGTATTTCACAGCGGTACGGCGGGTACTCAAGTCGGCGGTCGTCAGCATCGGGGCGCAGTTTTTGCGCATCGGGTTCTGCGCCTACCTGCTGACCCTGTGGCTTCCCGAGGGGGTGGAGATGACCTGTCTCGCCCTGGTGCTGGGCGGGGCGCTTGCTGAGGTCTGTGGGCTGATCCTGACCCTCTGCGCCTACCTATGGGAGCGGCATCGGTACCTGGCCGCCTCCACGGCAGCGGAGTATCCCGACAGCGCTCTTTGCGGCACCCGCAAGCTTCTGGGGATCACGGTACCCGTGACCCTCAGCGCCTGTCTGCGGTCAGGGCTTCTGACCCTCCAGCACAGTCTCATTCCCCGCGGGCTGAAGCGAAGCGGTGCCAGCTGGGAGGCGGCGCTGTCCTCTTACGGGGTTTTGCACGGCATGGTTCTACCCGTGGTTCTGTTTCCCTCCGCCTTTATCTCCTCCTTTTCGGGGCTTCTGGTTCCCGAGGTGGCGGAATCGCGGGCGAGGGGGGACGGAGATCGGGTGGCCCGTCTGGCTGACAAGATCATCACCCCCGCCCTGATCTTTTCCATCGGGGTAGCGGGGATCATGTCCTGCTTCGGCTATGAGCTGGGGGAGGCGATCTATTCCAGTCGCGAGGCGGGGCTGTACATTCGGGTACTGGCTCCGCTGATCCCCATTATGTACGTAGACAGCTCGGTAGACGGCTTTCTCAAGGGTATGGGGGAGCAGGTCTACTCCATGAACGTCAATATTCTGGACGCGGGGGTGTCGGTGCTGCTGGTGTGGCTGCTGCTGCCTCGGTTAGGGCTGTGGGGCTATGTGGTGGCGATCTACGTCACCGAGACCCTGAACACCACCCTATCCCTTTGTCGGATGCTCCGCCTGAGCCGTATGCCCGTGCGGCTCATGGGGCAGGTCTTCGGTCCCCTGCTTTGTGTGGTGGGCTCCACCGCTGTTTGCCGTCTCGCGGGGGCTTTCACGGGACTGTCCATCGGGAGTCGGGGAGCATTGATCCTGTGGATCTCCCTCTGCTCCGCCCTCTATCTCCTGCTCTGTATAGCCACGGGAGTTCTGGGCAAGGAGCGGCTTCTGGACTTCAAGCGGATGTTCTTCGGCTGACGGCCATAGAGCTCCGAAAGGCAAAGAGGAGGCGGGTGCCTCCTCTTAATTTGCTTTTACGGCTTACAGTTTACGGCTATCAGGCTACGGTTGCTTTACTGCTTGCCCTTGTCGTGGAATCGGGAGACGATCAGAAGGCCTACGAAGTAGAAGGCAACGGCCAGTATGACGTCGGTGATGAAATCCAGGAACATGACGGCAAAGCCCTCGGTGTTCCCGTTGTACAGGAAAATGGTGATCTGGTAGGTGACGTGGGCGTAAACGCGGAAGAGCCAGACCAGGAGGGCGCTCCAAAAGATACTGCGCTGGAGAGGATTTTTGAGATTAGCAAGCTTTTTGAAGGGGAGAAGGGCGGGACGGGAGGTCTCCTCGGACAGACTTTCCCGCAGATTCTGCTGAGCCCACTTGCGCTCGGCGCGGCGCTTGGTCAGCCAGACAGCCAGGATAACCAGGGCGTACTGGCCCAGCTCCAGAAGGAACATACCGCCAATGAGGGGAAGGTCCTCGGTCAGGATATCCTTTCCGCTGGGCACGGCGCTGTCAGTGAGGCAGGTCATGACATAGTTGAGGACATACTTGACAAGGGTCATGACCCCGAAGGCAACGTAGGTCTTGTGGGCACCCTTGACGCCTTCCGCCCAAATGGCGTAGATGGTAGCGGGATAGCACAGGGAAAAGACCGCCAGGTCGATGCCGCCCTCGGCCAGGACGTAGAGGATGAATACCCACCACTCATCCATGTAAAGAGCGTCTGTGGCGAAGCGGGCGTAAAGGGGAGATATGAGGAAGCAGCTGAGCCCGAAGCCAATGGCGGTGACGGCAAGGATGAATCGTGCCGCCCGCTTGGCCGAGAGCCCTTTTGCGGTGGTTTCTGTCTGGAGCATGGGAATTGACCTTTCTATGTTTCTTTCCTATACAGTATAGCTCAAAATAGAGAAGATTTCAAGTAGTTTGGGAAAACTTTTTGGGAAAACCTGCTTCGGGGGTTACGGCGTGGGATCATACGAGGCGAGGAAGGCTTGTCGGACCGCGCTATCGGGAGTCAGGGCGGTCTGTTTCATGGCTTCGTAGACGGCCCCCAGGACGGGCGGTGCCGATGCGGTCCGCAGAGTCAGGGGGACGGGGGATTCTCCCGCGGTCAGGGCTTCCAGGGCCAGGCAGATACGCTTCTGCCAAGCGGGGGACTGCTTGACCGAGATACTGCCGCCCATGACCGTGATCAGCTCCTCAGCGGCGGGACGGTCCAGCCGCTTCCAGGCGGCCTTGATGTATTCGGCCAGGCGTGCCGCGTTGCGGTCCAGGATGGCCTCTGCCACGGCGTCTCCCTGTCGGGCGGCCTCAAAGACAAGGGGCGCGCAGGCGGCGATATAGGGTTTGCCCTCACCGTAGATCTCGGTAATGGAGAGCCAGACGGGCTTACCCAGCTTTTGGGCCAGGAGTTCGGACAACACCGTGGGCTGACCGCGGCCGTCGTGGTCGCGGAGGGCGGCCTCCAAGGCGTCTCTGCCCAGGTCGTATCCGCTTCCGCCGCTATCCAGCAGATAGCCCCAGCCCCCGATGCGGTGCAGCTCGTTTCCTTTGCGGAGGAAGCAGGCGCTCCCGGTTCCGCAGATGATGCAGGCACCGTCTCCTTCGGGGATCTCGGCGGAGAGGAGGATATGGACGTCGGAACGGATTCCCAGGCAGTCGATCCCCTCCAGGGAGGCGGTCAGCTCTCTTTCCAGGGCGGGGCCGTGATTGATCCCTCCCGAGATACCGCCGAACAGGGAGATCTCCGGGAGGTCATCCCTTCCGAGTCCCGCTTTCGCCATCAAGGACAGTGTTAGCTCCTTCAGGATCCCCACGGCCACAGGGAGGGTGACGTCATTGGGATTGGAGGCGTTGCCGCGGGCATGGGCAAGAATGCGCCCGCGGGAGTCTGTCAGGACACCCTCGGTCTTGGTTCCGCCGCCGTCCAATGCCAGAAAGTATTTCATGCCGCTCTGTCTCCTTAAAAAAATCCCCACAGGGGCTGCCCATGGGGAGAATGGTTCAGTATCGTTTCGCGTTTTTCAAAAGCTCCGCTGTGGAGGCCATGACCTGCTCCACTTGGGCGGGCAGGGTCTTTTGGAGCCTGGCAAAGGCCTTGTAGCCCTTGGGGGCACAGCCGTGCAAGTCACTGCCGAAGGCGGTGATCCTTCCCTCCTCGATCCAGCGCAGAAGGTGCTTGGGGCGCATGAGGCCCGCCAGCGACTCGGCGTTGATCTGGCCGTAAAAGCCCATCTCGAAAAGCTCCTCCACCAAGGGGGCGGGATAGCGGTCCACGTGGGCCATGACGGGGCGGAGTCCTCGCTTACCGATCTCCTCTACGGTATGGAAAAGGCTATCGGTCCAGGCATCGGCGTTGAAGGGCATTTCCAGAAGCAGGACGTTGGTTCCCTCAAAGCAGAGGTCCTCCAGACGTTCCATGTTCTCCATCCCCTTACAGACCAGCACCTCTGCGCCCAGCAGAATACGGGGGCGGGGGGTACTCCCCATAACCGACAGGAGACGGGAAAAGCAGATGGCTCGATGGCTCAAAAAATCGTCGGGCAGGATATCCTGGGGATAGAAATGGGAGGTGGCGCACACGTCGGTCACGCCTGCCGCCTGCATCATGGAAAGCTGTGCCTGGGCTGTTGGCGTGTTGGCGGAGCCATGATCCATGTGCGGGATGATATGCGCATGAAAATCAATTAACTCCTTCATATGCGGTTCCTTTCATTCCATCCGTAGGATCCTGTCCGACGGGCATGGGATCGTGAGCCACGGGCTCACTCTTTGGGTTGATTTGTCAGGTTCGTCAAGCTCTCGAGGGCTTCCATCAGCTGCTTCTTCCGAAGCTCGGCCATGGCTCGCTTGGTCTTACGGGGCTTGACGTGCTCGGCCACGGGACGCGTAGGTCTCGTGCGGGAGGATCTGTAAGCCTTAGTAGGTCTCGTCCTCCCCGCCTTCGGTATTCTCGACAGAGGTACCGAAGACGTCGTCTCGGAGCTCTTCGTACTCATTGCCGCTTTCGGTCTCAGAACGAAAGGGCACCTCCTCTTCCTCCACGGGAGCGGGTCTGGGCTTTTTTCGGCGAGGCTTCTTCACGGGGGCAGCCGTCCGGGCTGTCTCTGCGGGAGCCTTGGTTTCAGAAGTGGTCTCCGTAAAGGACTCGGCGAAGATATTGGTCGTCTCACGGGGGGTCAGGGGCTTCACGGGAGCGCTCTCAACGGCGCGGTCCTCAGCCAGAATGGCATCCAGAGGATTGGCGTTGACTTCCTCCATGGACTTCTTGTAGCTATTGCTGTAGCTGCTGTTGTAAGCGTTCTTGTACTCGCGGTTGTAGTAGCCCTTGTAGTAGCCGTACTTGAAGTGACGGTAGTAGCCCTGCTTACCGTAGCGGAAGCGGTACTTACTGTAGCTGCTGTAGTACTTATTCTTGTAGTAGTCACCCGACTTGATATCAATATCATTGAGGATGAAGCCCACAAAGGAAGCGTCGAAGGCCTCCATGGTCTCTACGGCGACCTCGATCATGCGGCGGTCGGAATAGCCGGAACGGACAACGAAGGTGTAGCCGGTGACCAGATCCGAGATGATGCCGGCGTCACTGACCTCGCACACGGGGGGCAGGTCGATGAAGACGATATCGTAGTGGGCCTTGGCGTACTCAATGAACTTCTTCATATTGTCCGAGGCCAGAAGCTCGGCGGGATTGGGGGGGATGCGCCCGGAGGTGATGATATCCAGATTATCGTAGCCCTCCAGACGGCGCAGCGGCACGTCCTGGATTCTGCAGATACCGCCCAGCAGGTCACTCATGCCGTAGACCTTGTTCTCCAGCTTGAAGATCTTATGCTGCACGGGGCAACGGAGGTCACAATCCACCAGCAGGACCTTCTTATTCATCATGGAGAAGGACACGGCGGTATTACTGATGATCATGGACTTACCGGCGCTGACGTACGCGGAGGTTACGCCATAGACGGCACAGCTCTCGCCCTTGGTGGTATAGCACATATTGGTACGGAGGTGCTTGAAGGCCTCGGTAATGGCGAAGGGGGTATTCTTGTTCAGGATACGTCCCTCGTAGTCACGGTCGGACATGAGGTTACCGCCGTCAGGCGCCTTGGCGTCCTTGGTACCCTTATGTCTGTCCTTACGGGACTTGTCCTTGAAGGCCTTTGCTCCCGACTGGGTGTTCTCCCAGGTGGGGATCTGACCGATCACGGGAATGTCGAAACGGCTCTTCAGGTCCTCCTCGTTGTAGACGGTATTGTCGAAGTAAGCGCGGAGCAGGCAGAGCAGATAGACCAGAACGGCGCCGACCAAAAAGCCCATAAGGGTAAAGACAGCGGTCTTACGGCCGTGGGGCACCACGTTCTCCTCAGAGACGTTGTTGATGGCCTTACAGACGCTGGCGATATTCTCGGTCTCATCGGGGTTTTCGATACCGAAATAGTAATCCATGCAGACGGGGACGGTCTCCTTGATGGCGTACGCCACGTCCAGGACCACCTGCTTGCTGGTATTGACTACCGACACCGTGACCACCTGGTTGTCCACGTTGATATTGATCATGCTTCCTATGCCCCTTCGTGAAACGTCGGTATAGGAATCGGGATTCATTTCCTGCATGACAGCCACGATATTATCCAGAGAGCGGTCACCGTTGATGATATAGGGGGCGTTATAGGCGATACTGGCGCCGACACCGCCGCCCGAAGTGATGGTATTGATGGTCAGCTGTCCCGAGAGGTCGTATCCCATCTGGACGCCCGTCACGATGAAGGAAACGTCGGTGGAATAGTAGGGTACCGTATTGGTATATCTATAGAGACCCGCGATACCCGCCGCCAGAACGGCGACGACCAGGATCTTGATCAGGTTGCCCTGAAACACCTTCCAGAGCAGGTAGACGTCGATCTGGCTTTTTTGCGTGTCTTTGATAATATGCTTAGCCATAAAAAACAATATCTCCCTTTTGTGTGATGTTTGCTTTGCCTGTTCGGACGACGCGGTATACGCACGCTAAAGCACTCTGCGTTTATTATATACTTTTTTCCCCGTTTTGTCAAGGGGTTTGCGCAATATTCAGCCGCCAGGACGATAAAAAAGCAAGACGCTGTGCCGAAGCACAGCGTCCATGCGATCAGCAGGGGATATTACTTGCCGCTAGCCAGCTTTTCGATCTCAGCAGCGAAGTCCTCTTCCTTCTTCTGGATGCCCTCGCCCTTCTCGAAGCGGCAGAAGGATGCGATAGCGATCTTGCCGCCCATCTCCTTCGCGGTCTTGGCAACGTACTGACCGACCTTCATGTCGTCCTCCTTGACGTATGCCATATCCACCAGGCAGTTAGCCTCGTAGAACTTACCCAGCTTACCCATGATGATGCCCTCAAGAACCTTCTCGGGCTTGTTGGCCATCTTGGGATCGTTGGACAGCTGAACCTTGATGATGTCCTTCTCAGACTCGATGACGGAAGCGGGGACGTCCTCACGGGTCAGGTAGGGGGTGGGGTAAGCAGCAATCTGGAGGGCGATGTTCTTAGCGAACTCAGCGAAGCCCTCGTTATCTGCGCAGTCAGTGTCGAACTTGACCACGACGCCGATGGAACTGCCGCCGTGGATGTAGGTAGCGGTCAGACCCTCGACCAGGGCGAAGCGGCGTACGCTCAGCTTCTCACCGATCTTGAAGATCTCTTCCTTGACCTTCTCCTCAACGGTCACGCCGCCGTCAACGTACTGAGCAGCCATGAGCTCCTCCAGGGTTGCGGGCTTGGTGGTCAGGATGGTCTTCAGCAGGTTCTTGACGAACTCCTTGAAGGACTCGTTCTTAGCAACGAAGTCGGTCTCAGAGTTGACCTCGATCATAGCGGTCAGGTCGCCGTCCTTCATGATGTCAACGACACCGTCAGCGGCGATGCGGTTCGCGATCTTGGAAGCGGCCTTCAGCTCGCCCTTCTCGCGGAGCAGCTTGATAGCGGCCTCAAAGTCGCCGTCAGCCTCAACGAGTGCCTTCTTGCACTCCATCATACCGATACCGGTCTGCTTACGCAGCTCGGCAACGTCCTTTGCGGAAATGTTTGCCATGATATTGTACCTCTTTATTGAATTTTAGGGGCGCGGAATAACGCGGAAAATTACTCAGCGTCGGTAGCCTCGACGGTCTCAGCCTCAGCGGTCTGCTCGCCCTGACGGCCCTCGATCACGGCGTCAGCCATAACGGAGGAGATCAGCTTGATGGCGCGGATAGCGTCGTCGTTACCGGGAATGACGTAGTCGGCGTCATCGGGATCGCAGTTGGTGTCCACGATAGCAATCACGGGGATACCCAGCTTCTTGGCCTCGAGAACAGCGATGTGCTCCTTGTGGGGGTCAACGATGAAGATGGCGTCGGGCAGCTTGTCCATGGTCTTGATACCGCCGTAGGACTTCTCCATGTCGAAGATCTCCTTCTGCAGACCTGCGACCTCCTTCTTGGGGAGCAGATCGAAGGTGCCGTCCTCCTGCATCTTGTTGAGCTGGTTCAGGCGGTTGATGGAACGCTTGATGGTCTTGAAGTTGGTCAGCATACCACCGGGCCAACGGACGTTGACGTAGTACTGACCGCAGCGCTCAGCCTCTTCCTTGATGGCCTCGGCTGCCTGCTTCTTGGTGCCGACGAACAGAACGGTGCCGCCCTGTGCGGAGAGCTCACGGACGAAGTTGTAAGCCTCCTCGAACTTCTTGACGGTCTTCTGCAGGTCGATGATGTAGATGCCGTTTCTCTCGGTGAAGATGTACTCCTGCATCTTGGGGTTCCAGCGGCGGGTATGGTGGCCGAAATGCACACCTGCTTCCAGCAGCTGCTTGATGGTGATGATAGACATTTCCTATGTCCTCCTTCGGTTTTTTCCACCACAGAGGCACGTGCGGGCTGATCCGCGGGAGACTGTCCCGGGACACCGAACCGCCGATTGCGTCTGTGTGTGTATTTTTACTGTGCGGTTTGCGCACATCGTGTATTATAACATACATCGCTTCAAAGCGCAAGAGATATTTTGAATGTTTACAGTTTATTTACAATTCATTCGGGACAAAGACAGCGCACGGGATCCCGCGTGCGGGCCGTACGTCAAAACAGCACCCCGCCCCGTGGGCGGAGTACTGTCTGTCCTATTGGGGGATCACCAGCCGAACTCGTCGTAGTGAGGCTCCACGACCTGCTTGTTGTAGTCGTTGCCGCCGGGGAAGTTGGCGGACTTGAGGATACCGGGGGTGAAGCCGTCCGCGAGCATCTTCTCCACGCAGACCGAGGTCAGGCTCCACATGATGTAGTCCGAGGCAATACCGGACGAGGCGGCGTAGTGGGCCTCGATCCCCTCCACCTCCAGCATGGCCTCGGCGGCGGGGGCGCAGTTATCCAGGGCGAGGGTGACGAACTCATGGAGCTTCTTGCCCGACTCGTGGACGGGCTCCACCTTGGAGGCGTAAACCATGGAGGTCAGGGCAATGACGGTGATCCCCTTCTGCATACAGTCCCAGGCCAGGTCCACCACGGATTTGGTGCGGCCCGACACGGAGGAGACGAAGAGGACGTCACCGGGCTTCAATTCGGTCTCGCCGGGCTTGTATTCCTTGTAAAAGATAGGACCGCCGCCGCGGTAGATGAGGTCCATCTCAATGCCGTGGACGATGTGGCCGAGGTAGATCTTATGGCCCTGCTCGACGGCATCGGCCACCAGCTCGCCGGCCTTGAAGATGGCGTCTCTCTGGGTCTCGCGGACAGTTTTCAAGAGGTTTTCTACGGCTTCGTGGTATCGGTCGATCAGCATGATTGTTTCTCCTTTATCTCACGTAAAAAATATTGTCCTTATGGGCGGCGATGACGGCCTTATTGTAGGCATCGCCGCCGTCAATGTTGCCGCTCATGAATACGGGAGGCGTGATGCCCTTCTCCCAGAGGAGCTCGGAGGCGCGGGCGGTGACGGCGTTGAGGATAGCGGCGCCCACCACGGTGGAGGAGGAGGCCAGCTTCTGCTCAAAGCCCTGAAGCTGTACCGTGGCGTCACCGCGGTCGCCGTGGTTGTCGATGAGGATGGAGGCAAAGTCGTGGAGCATTTTCCCCGAGGGATGGCGGGATGTGACCGAGGTGGCTGTATTCATGTTGGTGACCACGATGACGGTCATTCCCTTCTCGCGGGCGCACTCGGCCATGTCGATGGTAACAGCGTTTCGGCCTGAGACCGAATGGATCATGAGGACGTCGCCCTCCTTACAGGGCTCGTTGTTCAAAATGATCTTACCGTACCCGGGGATGCGCTCCATCTCGCTGGTCATGGTGGGGGGAGAGAGCTCCAGCATCATGCCGGGGGCGCGGATGGGGTTGACGGTCACCATGCCCCCCGTGCGGTAGAAGAGCTCCAGAGTGATGAGGCCTGCGTGGTTACAGCCGAAGCCGAAGATGGAGTGCCCCTCCTCGTTGGCGGCGGCCAGGACCTCGGCGGCCTTTTCCATGTTCTCGGCCTCTTTGTCGAAGACCTCGGCCAAAATCTCGCTGATACGGTCGTAGTATTCTTGGATAACGGACATATCGGTTACCTCTCTTTACTGATATCGGAATTGGGTGAATCCGCGGGCCAGGAGCGTCTCAAGCTCGGGGAGGGTCTTGCCGACCCGAAGTCCCCGCAGAACGGCACAGCCCACCACAGGCTCGTAAAGGGGAAGGGATACCCTGGCTTCGGGGAACAGCAGCTCCACTTCCCTTCGGAAGACCTCAAACATACGGGGATGGCCCTTCCAGGCTCCGCCCATGACCACCACGGTCCCGTCCCACCGGCTACGGTGCTGCTCGATGACGGTGCGGGCTTGGAGGAACATCTCCAGAGCGGCGTGCTCGTAGATGCGGAGGGCGGCGCGATCACCCGCGTGGGCGGCCTTTGAGCAGAGCCGCGCGGCGGAGGCCACCTCGTGGCGGGCGTCGGGGTTTCCCGCCAGGTGGTGGACGATGCCCCAGAGACTGTCCAGGCTCCAGCTCTCCATGACCAGATCGTAGAGCATGGATCTGTCGCGGCGGCCGTCGTAGGAGTAGATGGCGGCCTTCAGGGCGTTGAGGCCGATATCGTAGCCGCTCCCCTCGTCTCCCAGGAGGGGGCCCCAGCCGCCGACGGATTGGATTGATTGGCTATCCTTGACGAAGAAGGCATCGGAGCCTGTACCCGACAGGGCAACGGCGCCATCGGTGCGGAGGCAGGCGGCCAGACCGATCACGGGCTCGCTGTGGAAGGTGATCTCTCCCACGCGATCCAGGCGGGACAGGATCTCCCGCATCACGTCACCTGCCCCCAGCATACAGAGATCGGCGGCGGCGAGGGAGGTGACGGGCTCATCCCCGTCCTCCCCCCGCAGCAGGGACTCCATGACCCCCTCGATATTGGCGCGCACCGTTTCGGCGGGCTTGTAGAGGGTATTGACGCCTGCCACCCGGCCTGTGCGGATGACGCGGTAATTTTCGTCGTACAGAATAATCTGCAGCTTACTGCCGCCTCCGTCGGCGGCCAGGTAGTAGGATCGGGACATAGGCTTCTCCTTCATTTTCATTGGGGCTGCCTTCTTTATTCTATCACGCCCGATGAGCTTTGTCAAGGGACTTGGGCTTGAAAATCGCGGCCGTGGTTTTTTTTGATAAATCTCCCCGAAATTCCGCTTCAGGCCCTTGCAAAACGACAGGATTTGTGGTATCATATAAGATGAGTATTCACACGCATTTCCCATGCAGCATACCCTTGGAAAGGAGCCGCCATGCCCTACCGCATCGCTTTATTCGACGCTGACAACACGCTTCTGGACTTCACCCGCGCCGAGCACGACGCTCTCTGCGCTTGTCTCGCTGTCCGCGGACTCCCTCGGGACGAGGATACCGTAGCGGCCTATTCCGCCATCAACGACGGACACTGGAAGCGGCTGGAGCTGGGTCTGACCACCCGCGACCGTCTCAAGACCGAGCGGTTCGGGGATTTCTTTGCCTCCATTGGCTACGGCGGGGACCCCGTACAAATGGCCCGTGATTACGAAGCCACCTTGGGTCAGCAGACCTGCCTTCTGGAGGGTGCTTTGGAGCTGATCCGGGCTCTCCACGGGAAATGCAGGCTGTATATCGTGACCAACGGCATCACGGCGGTACAGCAGAGCCGCTTCAGCGGATGCTCGCTGGCCCCTTACTTTGACCATTGCTTCATCTCGGAGCAGATGGGCTGTGCCAAGCCCGAAAAGCGTTTCTTTGATCAGGTGGCGGCGGCGATCCCTGATTTCGATCCCGCAGAGGCCATCGTTATCGGTGATTCCCTGTCCTCGGACATCCGCGGTGGCATCAACGCGGGGCTGGATACCTGTTGGTTCACCCCCCGCGGCAAGACCGCCCCGCCCGATATGCCCATCACCTATACCGTCAACCGACTGAGTGAGATCCTGCCCATCCTCCTGGGCTGAGAGGCAGCCTCTGGCGTCCGCGCCGCGCTATAACGGCCATCCGGACAAGACAAGTACGAAATGACGCGCCGCCGCGCGGGAAAGGAGCCGTATGCTGTACCAAAAAGAGCTGGAAGCCCTGTACGAGGCCTTCCGTGCCCATGGCATTCACTGCAGCTGGGACGAGGATATGTCCCGTCATACCACCTTCAGGATCGGCGGAAGCGCGGCTCTGGCCGTCTGGCCCACGGGACGAAGCCAGCTGATCCTGACCCTGTCCCTGTGGCGGGAGCTGGGCAATCGGTGCCCTCTTTGCGTACTGGGCAGAGGCTCCAACGTTCTGGTCTCGGATCGGGGCTTCCGCGGACTCATGGTGCTGACCTCCCGCGCCAAGCGCGTCGTCTTTGAGGAGGACGCCGCCCCGGATCGCGAGCAGTTCCGCCGCCGGCACAGCCACTGCCAGGTCCACGCCGAATGCGGTGTTTCCCTGGTTCAGCTCTCCAACGTCTGCGCCGACGCGGATCGGGAGCTTTCGGGGCTGGAGTTCGCCTGCGGCATTCCGGGCTCGGTGGGCGGTGCCATCGTCATGAACGCGGGGGCCTACGGCTCCGACGTGGAGCGCATCCTGCTCTCCGCCGATTACTTTGATCTGTCCAGCGGTGAGGTGGGTCGGCTCCGGGACAGCGAAATGCAGCTGGATTACCGACACAGCATTTTCATGGAGCATCCCGACTGGATCGTGCTCAGCGGTGTCTTTTCCCTATCCTACGGAAACGGTGAGGCCATCCGCAACCAGATCCGCGAGAACCGCAAAAGCCGCGCGGAAAAGCAGCCTAAGGAGCCCTCGGCGGGAAGCGTGTTCAAGCGCCCCGTGGGCGATTATGCCGCCCGTCTCATCGACAAGGCCGGGCTGAAGGAATCCCGCGTGGGCGGCGCCGTCGTATCGGGAAAGCACGCGGGCTTCATCGTCAACGAGGGGGGCGCCACCGCTGAGGACGTCCGCGCCCTGGTGCGCTTTGTCCAGGATCGGGTGGAGGAGCTGTACCGCTACCGCCTGGAATGTGAGATCCGCTACATCTGTGACGGCACCGACGGGGACACCGGCTGGTGACCGCCATCCACCGCAAAGGAGTTACCATGTCTTTTTCATCAAGGATCCGCGACGAGCTGATGCTTTTGCCCATTAAGCCTCTGTGCTGCCGCCGCGCCTACCTGTACGGGCTCATCTATGATGCCGCGGCAGAGGGGGAGACCGTTACCGCCACCTTTCCCGTGATCAAGGACGCCTCCGCTCATCCCCATGAGCAGGCCCTCAGCCTCATACATACCCTGTTTTCCCGCGAGGCCACCGTCACCCACGAGTCCCGAGGGGCGCACCGCTACGCTCATGTGAGCTTTGACTACAAGGCCGCCGCCAAGAATCTCCGTTCCATGATGAACCTGCCGGAGGAGGAGGCCGCGTGCGAGACCTTGACCCGCTGCATGGGCTTCAGGTGTGAGCACTGCGCCGCGCACTTTTTGCGGGGGGTCTTCATCGCCCGCGGTACCGTCAACGATCCCGCCAAGTCATACCACCTGGAGATCAAGCTCTCCCCCGACGGGCGGGTGGAGCCTTTGCGCATCCTGCTGGCCGAATCGGGCTATGAGGCGGGGATGACTATGCGCGGCGGCCTTGCAGGTCTGTTCTTCAAGAGCGGCAACACCATCCAGGAGCTTCTGGCCTTTGTGGGCGCCACCTCCTCGGTGTTCGATTTCTTCAACGCCCAGATCGAGCGCTCCATCCGCAACGACGAGAACCGCGCCACCAACTGCGTCACCGAGAACATAAACCGCGCCATCCGCACGGGGGCTAAGCACCTGGCCGCCATTCAGTACCTGGAGGATCATGACCTTATCCCCGCCCTCCCGGAGGAGCTTCAGTTCACCGCCCGCCTGCGGCTGAACAACCCCGATATCACCCTCTCCGAGCTGGCGGAGCTTCACTTCCCGCCCGTGTCCAAGTCGGGGGTGTACCATCGGCTTGAGAAGGTCATGGCGTTTTACGAGAAAAATCTGAAAAAATCCCCCTAAAGGGGAATACTTTTGGAGGTAGCCATGTCCGAAGCATTATGGAATCAATTGGAATCCCGCTGTCAGGACTGCCGAAGCTGTCCCTTGGGCAAGACCCGCACCAATTTGGTTTTCGGCGTAGGGAGCCGTGAGGCTGATCTCATGTTCGTGGGCGAGGCGCCCGGACAGGCCGAGGACGAGCAGGGCATCCCCTTCGTGGGCGCGGCGGGCAAGCTGTTGGACCGCTACCTCTTTGCGGTGGGCATTCCACGTGAGTCGGTCTACATCGCCAACGTCCTCAAATGCCGTCCTCCCCATAACCGCGACCCGCTCCCCGAAGAGGAGGACGCCTGCATCGGGTATCTTCGGGAGCAGGTGAAGCTCATTCAGCCCAAGATCATCGTCTGCCTGGGCCGTATCTCGGCCATGCGGTTGATCAAGCCCGACTTCCGTATCACCCGCGAGCATGGGCAGTTTATCCGCAAGGGCGGAGTGCTGATGACCGCCGTGTACCATCCCGCCGCCCTTCTCCGCGACAGCGCGAAGAAGGAGGATATGCTTCTGGACTTTGAGCGGATCAAGGAACAGCTGGATCAATTGACAAAAGCGTAATATCCCCGAAAGGAAACGAATATGAATTTCTCCGCATTACTCACCATCATCGCCACCATGTTTCTCCTCATGGCCTGCGGCTTCTTCGCCCGCAAGCGCGGGATCATCGACGACGTGGCCTCCAAGCGGCTCTCCTCCCTCATCATCAAGATCGGCCAGCCCATGATGATCGTCTCGGCCCTGACCGAAGCGGAGTTCTCCTATGAGAACCTCACCGACGGCCTCATCATCATCGGTCTGGGTATGATCCTGCATACCGTCATGGGCGTCATGGCCTTCTTCCTCTGCAAGGGCTTCAAGGATCCGGACGAGCGTAAGATCACCGAGTTCTCTCTCATGTTCACCAACGGCGGCTTCATCGGCTTCCCCATCATGGAGGCTCTGTTCGGCGCCAAGGGTTTGTTCCTGGCCGCCTTCTACAACATCAGCTTCCACCTCTTTATCTGGTCCTGGGGCATCGCCATCCTGGCCCGCAAGCGGTCGGATATCAAGCTGACGGTGCGGAAGATCTTCATCAACCTGGGCTCGGTCCCCTGTCTGATCGGTCTGCTGATCTACATGCTGGCCATTCCCTTCCCCGGCTTCGCCCTTCCCGCCTTCCTTTCCAAGTTCATGATGTACCTCTCCAACCTCTGCACCCCCATCTCCCTTCTGATCACGGGCGCCCTGTTGGCCACGAGAACCGCCAAGCAGATCTTCGGCTCGGGTAAGATCTACTACTTTTCCTTCCTCAAGCTCATCGCCATCCCCCTTGTGGTCTGCGTGGCCTGCAAGCTCATTGGTCTTCCCGACCAGATGGTGCTGATCGCCACGGTGGAGGCGGCCTTGCCCGCGGCCTCCTCCATCACCATGTTCTCCGAGCTCTACGGGCTGAACGCGGGGTACGCCTCCCAGACGGTAGGAACCTCCTCCCTGCTCTCGGTTGGAACCATGCCGATCGTGCTGTGGATCGCCCAATGGATCGTGTCTCTGTAAAACCTTTCTCACAACAAAACCCACAGGTCGCTGACCTGTGGGTTTTCGATTCCGTGATTTACTTGACCACGATGTTGATGATCTTGTTGGGAACCACGATCTCCTTGACCACGGTCTTGCCATCGATCAACGCGAAGAGCTTCTCGTCGGTCTTGACAGCGGCCAGAGCGGTGTCCTTATCGGCGTTCATGGGCAGGGTGACCTTGCCGCGGACCTTGCCGTTGATCTGGACGGCCAGCTCGATGGTGGAATCAATGGTCTTGGCCTCATCAAACTCGGGCCACTGAGCCATGGAGGCAAATCCCTTACCACCCATATTCTCCCACATCTCCTCACAGAGGTGAGGCGCGAAGGGGCAGAGCATACGGACGAACATGGAGAGCTGATCCTTGGTGATGGAACCAACCTCGAAGACCTCGTTCAAGAGACCCATCATGGCCGCGATGGCGGTGTTGAACTTCATCTCCTCGATGTCGGAGGTGACCTTCTTTAAGGTCTTGTGGAAGGAGGACTCCAGTTTGGCGTTGCCCTCGCCGCCCTTGACCAGGGAGGGGAGGTCGGCCACGCGCTCCAGGAAGCGCTTACAGCCTCTCATGGAGTTATCCGACCAGGGAGCAGCCGCGCCGTAGTCGCCCATGAAGAGGATGTAGACGCGAAGCACGTCGGCACCCATATCGTCCACCACGTCGTTGGGGTCCACCACGTTACCGCGGGACTTGGACATTTTCTCGCCGTCGGGACCCAGGATCAGACCCTGGGCGGTGCGCTTGGCGTAGGGCTCGGCGGTGGGGACCAGACCCAGGTCGTAGAGGAAGTGGTGCCAGAAGCGGGAGTAGATCAGGTGGCGGGTGACGTGCTCCATACCGCCGTTGTACCAGTCAACGGGCATCCAATAGCGGAGCTTGTCCATATCGGCCAGGGCCTCGGAGTTGTGGGGGTCGACGTAGCGCAGGAAGTACCAGGAGGAGCCTGCCCACTGGGGCATGGTGTCGGTCTCCCGCTTGGCGTCGCCGCCGCACTTGGGGCACTTGCAGTTGACGAAATAGTCCAGCTTGGCCAGAGGGGACTCACCGCCCTGACCGGGCTCGAACTCGGTTACGGGAGGCAGACGCAGGGGCAGCTCCTCGTAGGGGACGGGGACCATTCCACAAGAGGGGCAATGGACGATCGGAATAGGCTCGCCCCAGTAACGCTGGCGGTTGAAGGCCCAGTCCTTCATCTTGAACTGAACACCGCCCTCGCCGATTCCCTTCTCCTGCAGCCACTCGATCATGGCGGCGATGGAGTCGGCCTTGTTATCGTAGGCGTTGAGGAACTCGGAGTTGACCATAGGGCCGTCGCCGGTGTAGGCGGCCTCCTCGATGTTACCGCCCCGGATGACCTCGATGATGTCGATGCCGAACTTCTTGGCGAAGTCGTAATCGCGCTCGTCGTGGGCGGGGACGGCCATGATAGCGCCGGTACCGTAGCCCATCATGACGTAGTCGGCGATGTAGATGGGGATCTCCTTGCCGTTGACGGGGTTGATTCCCTTCAGACCCTTCAGGCAGACACCGGTCTTGTCCTTGACCAGCTGGGTGCGCTCGAACTCGGTCTTCTTGGTGCATTCAATCTGGTAGGCCTCCACCTCGTCCATGTTCTCGATGCGATCCTTCATCTTCTCGATGATGGGATGCTCGGGGGCTATGACCATGAAGGTCACGCCGAAGAGGGTGTCGGGGCGGGTGGTGTAGATGCGGAGGGTCTCGTCGGTGTTCGTCAGGCCGAAGTTGACAAACGCGCCGCGGGACTTACCGATCCAGTTGACCTGCTGCATCTTGATGTTGGGGAGGTAGTCCACCCCGTCCAGGCCCTGGAGGAGCTTGTCGGCATACTCGGTGATGCGGAGGTACCAGACGTCCTTGGACTTCTGGATGATGTCGGAGTGGCAGATGTCGCACTTACCGCCCTGGGAGTCCTCGTTGGAGAGCACCACCTTACAGTGGGGGCAGTAGTTGACCATAGCGGTGTCACGGAAGGCCAGGCCCTGCTCGAACATCTTCAGGAAGATGAACTGGGTCCACTTGTAGTAGTCCTCCTCGGTGGTGTCGATGACACGGTCCCAGTCGAAGGAGAAGCCTACGCGGCGGAGCTGGGAGGTGAACTTGTTGATGTTGCGGTCGGTCAGCTCACGGGGGTGGATGCCCGTCTTGATGGCGGAGTTCTCGGTGGGCAGACCGAAGGCGTCAAAGCCGATGGGGAACAGGACGTTGTAGCCCTGCATTCTTCTCTTACGGCCGATGACCTCCAGGCCCGAGTAGGCCTTGATGTGGCCCACGTGCATACCAATACCCGAGGGGTAGGGGAACTCCACGAGACCGTAGAACTTGGGCTTATCGCTATGGTCTTCTGCGCAGAAGATCTTGGCGTCGTCCCAACGCTGCTGCCATTTCTTTTCAATGGCGGAAAAATCGTACTTCATGGTTGTATCCTTTCAGGTTATGATTTACGTAGAATAATGTGGATGCGTTGAATTCGTAATTCGTAATTCGTAATTCGTAATTGTTGAGAGTCGTCTTCACACCAAATGTGAGGACAGCGAAGTGGTCCAACAAGCATCTTTCAGGAGGCAGAGATCTTTCTCGTGGTTAGCCTGCCTCTCATACCAATATTGGCTTTCGCGCAAGCGAAAGGCTTCCTTCATTACGAATTACGAATTATCAATTACGAATTCATAACAAAAAGCCGTCCCTGCATCATACAGAGACGGATGATTTCCGCGGTACCACTCTGCTTGGCATGAATAGACCATGCCCGCTCATGCCCTGTAACGGTGGGGTGCCGTCGGGTCCTTGGGGTGCTTCCCTGTCAGATCCGCCGCTCGGGGGTGAGACTCATCGCCTGTCCGACCGCCTCGCACCATACGGCGGCTCTCTGCACGAACATAGCGGGGAGATTCCCCGTCAACGCGTTTTTGGGGTGCTTTTCGCACAACAGATATATTATAGTACGGTTTTGGAGAATTGTCAAGTGGGTTTTGAAAAAATATCAAAAAGTTCTCCGAAGGAGCGGGTCCCGCCTGACAAAACCTCAGAACAGGAGGGGGATATCCCCGTAGAGCAGGAGACGCAGAAGACCGATCACCACCAGGTGCAAAGGGTAGTAGAGGTAGAAGAACCATTTCATGAAGCCGCCCTTTCCCTTTTGGCCGTTATAGGTCTTGAAGAGGGGATAGACCAAAAGGACCCCCGCCTGGACGACGGCATAGACCCGACTGACACAGAAAAAGGACACGGCGGCGTAGATCAGCACCCAAAAGGCCATGCTGAGCGTCTGCTTTTCGGGGTTTCCCCGATAGCTGTACATGAACACCACCGCCATCACCGCGATACTGCTCCAGTCGGCGGGAAAGGCCAGAACACACAGGACTATGAGCAAGGCGTATTTCTGCCACGGGCGGATGGGGGACAGCCCGTTCACGACCCCGAGGGCAAGGACCGACAGAAAGAGAGGCCACATGACGCTCGTCTGATTGAACAGCCCGTCCTCCAGAGGCA
This sequence comes from Eubacteriales bacterium, assembly GCA_045577755.1. Classification (GTDB taxonomy): domain Bacteria; phylum Bacillota; class Clostridia; order Oscillospirales; family CAG-272; genus CAMEON01. The sequence goes on along the minus strand of JAZNJA010000246.1, from coordinate 8,345 downwards.
CGTATCCGATACCGAAGGCAAAGCAGTAGGCAAAATGAGAGAGGAGGGCGAAAACCAGCATTCTCAGGGCATACCTCATCCTGTTGCGGGTATAGTGGAAGCCTTCGCAGACGAAAAACCACATGATGGGAGCGGTAAGCCGTCCCAGCACGTGCATAAGGATCGCCGCGGGGTGGGTCGGGAATCCCGGGAACAGAAGATCTGCGATATGGTCTACCGTCATGGCCGCGATGGCGATCAGCTTCAGTTGGTTCGCGTTGAGCTTTACTTTCATATTCCTACCCTTGCTCTGTCGTTCTTACCATTATGATACCACAAATCCTTGATTCCGTCAAGTGGCAATGGGCAGACAGGATACGCGGGGCGGAAACGGGATCTCCCGGTAGCGCTCACTTTGAGGAGGGCGGCGGGGCGTCAGGGACGGAGACGGGGAAAAAGCTCTACCCGTACCTCTCCGCGGGGACTCTTCGTCGGCTGGCGGGCTGCGGTGGACTTGCGGCGGGCCGTCGTGGAATCGAGCCCGGAGCCAAAGAGCTTATCCCAGAGATAGGCGGCAGTCTCCTGGCGCTCCTTGGGAAGCTCGCGGAAGGCCTTCAGCACGTGGATGGCGGCCTTGAAGCGTTCCTCGTGCAGCTCGGTCAGGGTCTTGGCTCCTGTGGATTCCAGCAGGGAGAACATCAAGGAGATGAATTCCCGCCGCTCGTCGGGGGTCATATGATCGATGCGCTCCCGCACCACGGTGTCATTGTGCACCCCCGTCCGAGACAGGCCCTCAGCGCGGAGGAAACGACTGCCCATGACCTCCCAGGTAAGGCCGTCGTGCTGGAGGAGGCCGCGGCGGCTGCTTCTGACCACGGTATAGCGGCTGTCATGCTCCAGAAGAAGCCCCACCAGGGAATCCTCGGGAAAGAGTATCCGAATACGGGGGGCGAGACTCCTGTAGGCCTCGGAGGTGACGGTTCCCTCCGAAAACCCCGGGCCGTCGTTGGAATAGACCTGTACGATCCGCTCCCGTACCCGCTCCTCGGCGTGCACGGCTCCCCAGACCGCCAGGTTCCCCCCTTTGGAGTGTCCTCCCACGTAGAGAAGGGTATCGGGGGTCATGTCCAGGCGGTTGAGGTAGGCGGCGGCATTCGTCTGGGCGGGTACCTGATCCATATAGGATAACTTGAAATCCTCCTTCCAGCCCACCACGGTGTCGTCGGTACCGCGGAAGGCCACGAACAAACCCTCCGCGGGGAGTCTGACGGTTACCGCCGCGAATTGCGTTTCCCTCGCCTCGCTGACCTCGTTGACAAACCCCGTCAGCTCCAGATCCCGAAAGCGAGGGGCCAACGCCATGCGGCGGAAGAGGGTGAGGATATGGGCGGGGATGATCAGCCCCAGGGGGTGTTTTTCGGTATGAGGGTGGGTGAAGAAATACTCGGCGGCGGCCTCTCGCACCGTGATCCTTCCCTTTTGATGGCTCGGCACGATGCCGTCCAGGTCCACGTAGGATAGGAGGCAAAACAGGAGATTGTCCACCTCGTTGAGCGGGGCCTCGGAGAAGGTCAGATCTTCCCGCCACTCCAGATAATCCATGAGATTCGGCATGATGGGTTCCTTTCTTATTTGGCAGGGACGGCTGACTGGGAAACCTCTGGATCTATGCCCGACACGCGACGTGCCCTTTGGTCGTGAAGGCACGCGCTCTCTGTCTGATCCCGCCGCAAACGCCTCTTTTTGTATAGAGTATACCAAAGCTGTTTGAATTATGTTTAAAACCGCCGTGAAGTGAGGATGAAGCACGCGAACCGTTCTCGTGGTGAGTCGGGACTGATCTCCCACAGGCCTCGAACCATAGAAAAAAAGCCCCTCCTCAGAGCAATGTCATTCAGTTAAGAAAAGAACCAAGTTCAGAAAAGGACTTGGCTCTTTTTTGCAAAAAAGTTAAAGATTTTTTGAAAAAGGGGTTGACAAAAGAGAAAAAGTGTGCGGGCGATTTGATTAGCACGCGATTTACCGCGAACAACCCAAAAAGGAGACTCTTTTCTCGATCAGATCATCTGATTATGGAAGTAAACCGCCCTCTTATGGGTGGAATCCCGCATCATCTCGGAGATGGCCTCGAGGTCGTCCCTCGCGATGGCGTCGCGGTAGTCCCGGAGGTGGCCGATGAGGCCGTCGATCTCGGAGAGGAGGTTGTCCTTGTTGTCCAGGAAGATCTCGCTCCACATACGGTCGTTCAGGGCGGCGACACGGGTCATGTCCCGGAAGGAGCCGGCGGAGAGGCCCTCGTGCCTTGCGGCGGTCTCACTGCGGATGTAGGAGGAGGAGAGGACGTGGGCCAGCTGGGAGGTGCAGGCGATGATGGCGTCATGCTCCTCGGCGGTGACCTTGGTGATACGGCCGAAGCCCAGGGAGAGGAAGTAGTCGGTGATATAGGCCACCGTGGTCTTGGCCTCCTCGGGGTCGGGGGTTATGATCATGGAGGCGCCCTTGTAGAGGTCGGGCTTGGCGGATTCGTAGCCCCAGCACTCGCGGCCCGCCATGGGGTGGCCGCCGACGAAGGTAAAGCCGTACTGCTCTGAGAGCTTCTTTCCCTCGGCGCAGATGGGGCGCTTGATACCGCAGCAGTCCATGACGATGGTGCCGCGGCGGATATGGGGAGCGATCTCCCCCAGGACCTTGAGGGCGGCGCGGGGGTAGAGGGCGATGAGGATCAGGTCGCAGACGTGGGTATTCTGGTCGGTGAGGGTGCCGTCCACGGTACCCTGTCCCAGGGCGGCCCGCATGGTGTTCTCGTTGATATCCCGTCCCAGGACGGTATCGTGGGTGTTTTCATGAATGGTAGCGGCCATAGAGGCTCCGATGAGGCCCAGGCCGATGATTCCGACGGTCATTTTGGGGGTACTCCTTTTTTGGGTTGCGATGGGATTTAGGCGATTGCAAAATGTTCAAATTTGGGTTTGTCGGGGAGTTTGCTACCCGTAACAAATTGCATATTTCTATATACGCGTTCTCCTTCACCCGCCTGCGGGCGGGAGCTCCCTCCCGGAGGGAGCCTAAAGAGCGCGGGCAAGAATCGCTTGTCGGGCAACGAATTTCCGCGGGTCTGGGCAAAAGGCTCCCTCTCCGAGGGGGCTCCCGCGAAGCGGGTGGGGGAGTCATCACGAGAAGTGAGGCACTCTTTTCCGTCAGACCGTTAAACCCCAATTTTTCTAATTATGCAATCGTCTGGGTTGCGATGGGAATGCTTTACACCTCGTCCGCCCGATACATCCACAGGGGCAGAGGAAACCAGGCGCGGAGCAGGGGGGCGGCGGTGTCTCGGTCGGCCGAGATACAGCCGAAGAGCAGCTCGGTGGCCTCAAGATGGCCCAGCTCCAGGTCCACGGGGGTGTCCTCGGGGACGGTCTCCACGGTGTGGTTCCCTTCCTTAACGGTGATACGGAGGCGCTCGTCGCCTGTATGACCGTGGATAAGGAGGGTCAGCTCGCCGTCGGGGAGGGTAGCGTAGGTGAGCTTGAGAGCCAGGAAGGCCTCGATGGTGGCGGCGTAGTTGAGGATGAGGTACATCATGGAGGGATGGACGGCGATGCCCTCGGCGATGAGGGAGATGGCCTTGATCTGCTCTGTCTCATAGGAGGGCAGGCCTACGGTGAAGCCCTTGTCCAGATAAGCAAAGACTGAGCGGACCAGCCCCATGAAGTCCTCGCCTCGGACCACGCGGAGCTCGGACAGAGAGCCGCCGTCACATATGCAGTAGCCCACGAAGCGTTCACCCTCGGCGGGGTCGGACAATGCCAGGAGGCGTGCCTTCCAGGTGTTGGCGATATCCAGATACACGGCGCGGTCGCGGGTGGGGATAAAGCGGCCCTTTTCGCTGAGGGCGATGATCTCGTTGATGACGGGATCGGCGGGATCGGTCACCTCGCGGACGGTGAAGGGAGCGGGGGCGTCCCCGTAGGTGTGGCGGATGTTGTCGCGAGAGATGCTGAAATGGTAGGCGGGGCCTGCCTTATCGTAGCCGAAGTACTGGTAGCGCTGACGTCGGCCACCCAGGGTGGAGAGGACGATGCCGTCCTCCACCATATCGGCGATGGCCCGGTTCATGGCCAGCTTCATGTAGCCCTTGTGACGGTGATCGGGGTGGACCGCCACGTTGCCGATGCCGCGGCAGGGGAGACGGCGGCCGCAGACAATGATCTCGTGATCGTAGGCGCCGATGGCGGCGGCGAGGACGCCGTCCTCGGTGACCACCCAGTTCTGATCCTGGGGGCGGTACTCCTCGCGGTAGAGCTTGGGGAGGAGACCGAGGAATTCGGTCTCGGGGGTGAAGAAGCCGAAGGAGGTGTTCAGCACGCTCATCAGCTCCTCGTAGGGGACGGCGTTGCCTCTTCCGCAGTAGATGTTCTTTTCCATGGTGTGATCCTCTATGTGGTGGGTATTAGTGGGGCTTACCAGATGACCTCGGCCAGCATGAGACGGTTTCCGAGGGGGATCTCAATGACCGATCCGGCGGGGGCCTCGATCTCGGTGACGTAGGCAAGATCAACGGTCTTGATCTCCTTACCGCTTGCGTCCTTCACGGTGACGGTCAGGCCGCTCACGGGGAGAGCCAGGGCGATCAGGGTGACCTTGCCGTTATCGGTGGCGGTGACGGTCAGCTTGTGGCCCTCAGCCTTGTCGGGGGCGAAGTAGGAGACGTAGTGGCCGTCGGTGAGCTTGAGCAGCTCGGCGCGGGGGACGAAATACTCATCCAAAGTCAGATTCTCGGAGACGTTGTCCTCGCTGACGGCGGAGAACTCGGAAACCGTGATCCAACTGGTCTGGTTAGCCTTGACGTTGACGCGGATATAGCGGGCCATGATATCCACGTCCTTGACGGTATCGCGGCTATTGATGGCGCAGATCTTGGTCCAGGTGCTTCCGTCGGCGGACCAGCACAGCTCGCCATTGTTGATATAGTCAGCGGCATGAGCGGGGACACCCGACTTGAATACGATGCGGGTGACCGCCATGACAGCACCCAGGTCCAGCTCGACGTAGTCCCCCGCGCGGCCCTCGCGGCCCGACCAGAAGTAGGTGTTGGGGTCGCCGTCGGTCATGTTGGCGGGGAGGTAGGTCTGGTAGGTGGGGAGGCTGGTGGTGACACCGGAGGAGGCGGCGGGAGCGTCCTCCACGACGGTGCGGGAGGTGTTGACCTCAAAGGCGCGGACCTTGGTCCAGCTGGTATTGGAGGCATCGGTGCCTCTCATGCGGATGTAGCGGGCCTTGACCGAAAGGCCTGTGAGGAAGGTCTCGGCTTTGCAGGTGCCGTCAAACAGCTCGGTCCAGTTCTTTCCGTCGGCGGAATACTCAACAGCGGCCTGGATCAGCACGTCGCTGCCGCCCACGCCCGTGGCGACGTAGATATTCTTCACTTCAATGACCTCGCCCAGGTCCACGCCGAAGTAGCCCTGCTTCCCGCCTGAGGCCTGGGTGAGGGTGCCGGCGGTCCAGAAGTAGGTGGAGTCGTCGCCGTCGGTCATGTAGTCGGCCTTGAAGTCCTCGTAGTGGTCGCAGTTGGTGTAGGGCTTGGCGGGGGCGAAGGTGACCTCACCCGACAGTCCCAGAAGCACGCCGAAGCGGCTCGTGAGGGTGGTGAGAAAGGGGGTCATGACGTAGTTCGAGACCAGGCGGGGGTTGTTTGCGATGGCGGCCTCGGTCTTCTTGTAGCTGCCCAGCAGGGGGAGGATGGCGTTCATGTCCTTCCCTGCCGCGTAAGCCTCCTCCATCTCCATATAGGCCACGCCCATCTCGCCGTAGGCGCGGTACTTCTCGATCCACTCACGAATCTCGCTCACCATAGGCCGGTTGGCGGAGGCGAGGATGGCGTCGGCGCTTTCGACCATGTCCTCAAAGTAGGTCTTGAGTGCGGCGCGGGTGTCGGCGTTGTTCTCCTTCTTGAAGGCATCCAGCAGAGCCTTCAGCTCGCCGCTGTCGGTGTTCTTGTTCATGGGAGAGGCGCAGGTCATGGAGATGAAGTCCAACAGAGCCTCGGATGCATCGGGCATCAAAACCTCGCAGGCGGCCTTCAAAGAGGCCTCCTTGTCATAGGCCTCGGGATTCCAGAGGTAGTCGCCGGTGGTGAACAGAGGCACCATAGAGGCGTAGCCCTGGTTCATGGGGTTGGCGGTGAGGCCCGTGATGGAATTGTAGAGGTTCTTCTCCAGTCCCTCGCAGGCTCCCATGTAGAGGTTATTGACCAGCACGTCGTTGACGGGGTAGTTCCACCAGATCAGGACGTTGCGGTTATACTTCTTGATGATATTACGCAGGCTGGCGTTGGTGATGGATGCGGGGACCACACCGGGGCCCGTCCACATCAGCTCGATATCCTTGTGGATCAGGGGGGCGATCCTATCGGTATAAGAAGTCAGGAAGGGATCGGTGTACTCGGTGGTGATGGCGATGAGATCGCTCACCCCCTCGTGGGTCTCCACGAACCTTGTCTGAAAATCGCTCAAGAGCTTGGCGTGTCCCTCGGCGTCCAGGGTGGGGATATCGTCCAGGAAGATGGCGAAATCGCGGCAGCCCAGCTCGTAGATCTGCTCACATTTGGCCACGAGCTTATTGAAATCGGCCTCGTACCCGCTCCCCAGGTTGATGTCACCGCCGGGGGAGATGGCGTAGATAAACTTGACGTAGTTGTCATTGGCGGTGGTAATCAGGTCGGTCATGCGCTCAAGCTCGGCTCCCGTGTAGCGAGAACGCCACTGGGCGCGGTGCTTGGGATCATCCTTGGGGGCGTAGATGTAGGCGTTCATTTTGTTCTCGCCCATGAACTCGAAGAGATCCTTGCGGTAATCATGGGTCCAGGCGGTGCCGTAGAAGCCCTCGATGACACCGCGGAGGGGATTGCGGGGGGCATCCTTTACCGTAACGGCGGGGCATTTGCCGTCCTCGATGAGCTGAAGGAGAGTCATGATCGCGTAATGGAGGCCGCGCGCGGTCTGTGTCTCGATCTTGACTTCCTCGGGGCTGACCGTGAGGATATAGCCCTCGTCGGCACCGTAGGAAAACTCGGTGAGGTCACGGATCTCGGCAAAAACGTTGATGCCGTTCTCATCGAATCGGACTCCCTCCTCCTCCAGCTTATCGGCATAGAGCAGTACGTAACGGTGTATGCAAGCCTTGGAGAGGTCCACGTAGGTATCCCCCACTGTGATCTCCATGGGGGTGGGGTAGACGGGGGGAACAGATATCCCGCCCGGGAGCGGCTCCTCCGTGCTCTCCTCACGATCGGGAGTCGACTCGGAGGGAGTCTGGGTATCGGTGGCTTCGGTACCCTGGGTATCGGGGGCTGTGGGAATCGTCCCCCCCTCGGTCTCGGGAGGGAGAGTCTCCTTTGGCAGATTCTTTCCGCCACAGGCCATCAGCAGAAGGCAGAGCAGCAGAACAGTCAAGATCCATACTTTTTTCATGATATCCGTTTCCTTATTCGTTTTGGAGTCAAGATCACAGGGCTTTCAGAAACTCCGCCATAGTCTCAGCCAAGCGATAAGCCCCCGCGTCGTTGGGGTGGAGGCCGTCGGGCATGAAGGCGGCTCTGTGGGCCTCGATGTCGGGGCAGATACCGCCCTTGCGGTAGAGGTCCAGCACGGGGAGGGAGTAGTAGGCGGCCACCTCGGCCATGGCGTCCACGTAGTCAATGAGGGGTCTGCCGTTAGCGGCGGAGGGGTTATTCCCGCCGGTCCTCTGGCAGGGGGTCATGACCACGATGCGGGCGGCGGGGTACTTCTTGATGAGCTCGGAGAAGAGGAAGTGGCAGGCGCCGATATAGGTGTCGTTGGTGCGGTCGGAGAAGTCACCGAAGGGTGCGTCGCCGTGGCCATAGTCGTTGGTGCCGCCGAAGACCAGGACGAGATCGGCGTCGTCGGGCATATCCTTGTAGCGCTCGGTGAAGGGCCAGGGGTAGTTATCCGCGCCGTACTGGCGGGCCAGGCGGGTACCGCCGATGCCGAAGTTGCGGACCTCGGAAGCGCCCAGGAGGTCGCCCAGGACCTTGACGTAGAAATGCTCGGGACCGGAGGTGCCGTGTCCCTGGGTGATGCTGTCGCCCAGGACGTTGATGATCTTGCCTTGCAGGTTCATGATGTGCTCCTTTGTTATGTTGTTGTTTTTTTCAAATTTTCGGTGGGTTCTTGCGCCAAAGGCGCATATCGAGCCGCGAAAGCGGCATATCGAGCCGAAGGCCTATGCCGGAGGCATATCGAACACCCGAAGGGTGTATATCGACAAAAACTCTGAGTCGATATGTCCCTTCGGGACTCGATATGTGCCTTGCGGCACTCGATATATCCCTTCGGGATTCGATATGC
>JAZNJA010000245.1:0-2309 GCA_045577755.1 Eubacteriales bacterium | reverse complement strand
AGGATCTTGGGATCCTCTTTTTGTCGTACTCATTTTGGCCTCTTTTGGAGGCTTTTTCTTTTGTTGGGGCTTATAAGTGTTGGCTTACATGGAAAAGGGCTGAGCCATTCGCTTTCTGAAAAGCTTTTGACTCAGCCCCTTTTCGTATTCTCGGAAGGAAAAAGGATCAGCGGTTGAGGATCAGCTCGGTGAGCTTGACGGGCTCCACGATGGTATCGCCCTTGTAGACGCGCATATTGCCGGAGGCGATCTCGTCGATCAGCACGACCTCGCCGTCCTTGGTGTAGCCGAACTCGAACTTGATGTCCCACAGATCCAGGCCGATGGTAGCCAGATCATCAGCCACGATCTTGGTGATGGCGATGGTCTGCTTCTTCATGGTCTCGAACATCTCGGGGGTCATAACGCCCAGCACGGCCAGACCTTCACCGGTCACCAGGGGATCGCCCTTCTCGTCGTTCTTGAAGGTGCACTCAACGTAGCCGCCCTCGATGCGGGTGCCGTTCTTGATGTACTCGCCGTAGCGGCGGATGAAGCTGCCGGTGGCGACCAGACGGCAGATGACCTCCAGGCCGTTACCGCCCTGGGCCTTACCGAAGTTCTGCGCGGGCAGAACCTCCATGGTGGCATTCTCCACGTCAGCGGAGATATAGTGGGTCTTGATACCGGCGGCCTTCAGCATCTCGAAGTAGTAGACAGAGGTCTGGAGATTGGCCTTACCGATGCCCTCGATGGTGAGTCCGACAGAGTTCTCGCCGGGATCGAACACGCCGTCCTTACCGGTGCAATCGTCCTTGAACTTGAGAAGAACGTTGCCGTTCTCCAGCTCGTAAACATCCTTGGTCTTGCCTGCGTAAATCTTCTTCATGATCTTGCTCCTTTAGCAAAAATATGGATTTTGACGATTCTCGGACGCGTACGCGCTGCGTTGATGCACTCATGCGGCTTTTGAATCTTACGGTATCATTATAGCACTTTTGCGGGGATTTTGCAATATTTTTGTTGAATAAATATGGGGTTTTGAGCGGAAAAGTTTTTATATATTTTGCAAAACCGATTACAGCAGAGGTACGCCCGCGGCTTCACAGGCGGCTACGGTGTCGGCATCCCAGATGGAGGACTGCACCTCACCGATGTGGCAGCAGCCCATCATGAGCATACAGAGGCGGGACTGACCGATACCGCCGCCGATGGTCAGGGGCAGCTCGCTATTCAGCAGCATGGTATGGAAGGGCAGGCCTCTGCGGTCATCACAGCCCGCGATGGTGAGCTGACGGTCCAGGGACTCGGCATCCACGCGGATACCCATGGAGGAGATCTCCAGGGCGCGGCCCAGCACCTCGTCCCAGAAGAAGAGGTCGCCGTTGAGCTGCCAGTCGTCGTAGTCGGGGGCGCGGCCGTCGTGGCGGTTGCCCGATCTCAGCTTGCCGCCGATCTGCATGATGAAGGCGGTGTGGTGCTCTCTCACGAAAGCCTTCTCCCGCTCGGAGCCTGTTTTCAGGTCGGGGTAGAGATCCTCCAGCTCCTGGGAGGTGATGAAGGTGACGTCCCTCTCCAGCTTGGTGGTGAGCTGGGGGAAGCGCACGCGGAGCTGGTCATTGGTATCGCAGATGGCGCGGACGATGGCGCGGACGATGAGCTGGAGGTACTCGATGGTACGGGTCTCGGGGGTGATGATCTTCTCCCAGTCCCACTGGTCCACGTAGATGGAGTGGATGTTGTCCAGCTCCTCGTCGCGGCGGATGGCGTTCATATCGGTGTAGAGGCCGTGGCCCACGGTGAAGCCGTAGCGCTTGAGTGCCAGTCTCTTCCATTTAGCCAGGGAATGCACCACCTCGGCCTCGGCGCCGATGGCGGGGACGTCGAAGGAGACGGGGCGCTCGTAGCCGTTGAGGTTATCGTTCAGACCCGAGGCGTCGGTGACGAACAGGGGCGCGGAGACGCGCTTGAGGTTCAGGGCGTTCTGGAACTCGGTCTGGAAGTGGTTTTTGATGTAGGAGATAGCGCGCTGGGTGTCGTAGGCGTCCAGCACGGGCTTATAGCCTGCGGGGATGTAGCATTTGTTCATGGGTGGCTCCCTCCTTGGGGACGTAACAATAGATGGGGATATTATAGCATATATGAGGTGGAAAGTCAAGGGCTTGATTTCAAATTTGGGTTTGGCGGTGAGTTCTTGCGCCAAAGGCGCATATCGAGCCGCGAAAGCGGCATATCGAGCCGAAGGCCTATGCCGGAGGCATATCGAACACCCGAAGGGTGTATATCGACAAAAACTCTGAGTCGATATGTCCCTTCGGGACTCGATATGT
>JAZNJA010000244.1:0-4587 GCA_045577755.1 Eubacteriales bacterium | reverse complement strand
CGCCACCCTCCTGGTGGTGCTGATCGCCATGGCCACCTTCCGCTCCCCCGCCGTGGCCCTCATGCCCGACGTCACCGTCAAGCCCCTGCGCTCCAAGGCCAACGCCATCATCAACCTGACGGGCACCGCCGGCGGCATCCTGGTCCTGGCCCTGGGTATCGTCTTCGCTACAAGTCGGAGGCCAAGCGGGCTTAGGAAGACAACCCAGTCAGGCAACTCCTTGGCCCACAGAACGACATGGCTCCGATCCGACTTCGTCAAGCCCCTGCGCCCCAAGGCCAACGCCATCATCAACCTGACGGGCACCGCCGGCGGCATCCTGGTCCTGGCCCTGGGTATCGTCTTCGCTACCTCCAAGAAGCTCTATATGTCCTATACGGGCTACGTGATCGCGGTCGTTGCCATCATGCTGACGGGCCTCGTGATCTTCCTGCTCTGCGTCAAGGAAAAGAAATGGGCAGCCGAGATGGAGGAGGAATCTACCCGCCTGGGCCTCGACGCCGTCACCGACTCCGACGGTCAGACCGTCACCAAGGGCAAGCTCACCCGCCCCGAGCTGGTCTCCCTGCTCCTGATCCTGGCTTCCGTCGCCCTGTGGTACATTGGCTACAACTCCATCACCAGTAAGTATTCGGTCTACGCCACCAACATCCTGGGCTTTGACTACAACCTCACTCTCATCATCGCCCAGGCCGCCGCTATCGTCTCCTACATCCCCGTGGGCATCATCTCCTCCAAGGTGGGTCGCCGTAAGACCATCCTCTTCGGTGTGGCCATCCTCGCCACCGCCTTCTTCGCGGGCCACTTCATCACCCCCGATATCCCCTCGGCCATCATGTACCCCATCTTCATCCTCGCGGGTATCGGCTGGGCCTCCATCAACGTCAACTCCTTCCCCATGGTGGTGGAGCTGGCAAGAGGCGGCGACGTGGGCAAGTACACGGGCTACTACTACACCGCCTCCATGGCCGCACAGATCGTGGCCCCCATCCTGTCGGGCCTGCTCTACGATCTCATCGGTATGCGCAACGTCTTCTTCCTCTTCGGCGCGGCCTTCGTGGTCTTCTCCTTCATCACCATGTTCTTCGTCCGTCACGGTGATTCCAAGCCCATCGAGAAGAAGTCGGTTCTGGAGAGCCTGGATGCGGGAGACGACTGATATGACCGCCGTATATATCACTCTGGGGGTCATTGGAGGACTGATCGCGGTCATCCTCCTTGTCTACCTGCTGATACTGGTACGCCCCCGCGCCAAAATGCCCCAGGACTCCCCCCTCCTCTGCCACTACGCCCACCGCGGCCTCCACGGTGACGGGATCCCCGAGAACTCCCTTGCCGCCTTTGAGAAGGCCTGTGAGCAGGGCTTTGGCATCGAGCTGGACATTCAGCTTTCCAAGGACGGCGAGGTCATGGTCTTCCATGATTATACCCTCGTCCGCATGACGGGGAAGGAGGGCAAGCTCTGCGACTACACCGCCGCCGAGCTGAAAGCCATGTCCCTCAAGGACACGAATCAGAATATCCCCGCCTTCGCCGAGGTGCTGGCCCTGGTGGACGGCCGCGTGCCCATCCTGGTGGAGCTGAAGGGGGAGGATCTCAACGCCGCCCTCTGCCCCCAGGCCGCCGCCCTTCTTCGGGCGTACAAGGGCGACTACTGCATCGAGTCCTTCAATCCCCTCCTCATCCGCGCCATGCGTAAGGAACTGCCCGCCGTTCCCTACGGCCAGCTCTACACCAACGTCGTCAAGGACAAGAAGAAGGCCTCGCCCCTCAATATTCTGCTCACCTTCATGGCCTTCAACTTCCTCGCCCGCCCCGATTTCATCGCCTATAATCATCAGTACAGAAGCCATTTCGCCGTCAAGCTCACGACCCGCTTCTACCGTGCCGCGCGCTTCGTCTGGACGGTGCGGGAGCCCGCGCACATGGCGCAAGCGCGGGAGAACCGTGAATGGACGATCTTTGAGCATACCCGACCCTGACCCGAGGGGCCGACAGATCAGGCCCCATACCGCGGGGCAGGGCACTCACCCCGCCTCCGCGCCAGTCGTGTCCCCCCTTTTCTATCCGGAAACATCTAGCCGATTGCATAATTGTGGGAAATTGGGGTTTAACGGTCTGACGGAAAAGAGTGCCTCACTTCTCGTGATGACTCCCCCACCCGCTTCGCGGGAGCCCCCTCGGAGAGGGAGCCTTTTGCACAGACCCGCGGAAATTCGTTGCCCGACAAGCGATTCTTGCCCGCGCTCTTTAGGCTCCCTCCGGGAGGGAGCTCCCGCCCGCAGGCGGGTGAAGGAGTACGCGTGCATAGCGGTTTTATCCTTGTTTCTGTCAACAAATCCACCGACAAACCCAAATTTGAAGCATTTTGAAATCGCCTATATCCGGAAACATCCGAAAGGAGACGTATACCATGAAAGATACCCTCGTCCTCGCCCGCTGTAATCTGTTCGCCGTGCTGGGCGCCATTCCCCATCTCTTGAAGCTGGATCCCGATGCCGCCGCCCTGGTCAAGGGAAAGAATCTGAGGATCGGATTTTCGGTCAAGGACGGACCCAAGGCCACCCTGATTTTCCGTGACGGGGAAGCCGAAATGGTCAAGGGCACCGAGGGATGCTCCATCAAGCTTCATTTCGCTTCCCCCGAGAAGTTCAATCTCATGATCGACGGCAAGGCCAACCCCATGCCCGTCAGCGGCTTCCATCACGTGAGCTTCCTTCTGCATGAATTCACAAGCCTTACCGATCTTTTGTCGTCCTACCTCCGCCCCACCCCCGATAAGCTGGCGGACCCCGTCTTCTTCGAGCGCTCCACTACCCTCATGCTCTACGTCATCGGACGCGCCATTGTCCAGATCGGCAATCACGATCCGGTGGGTATGTTCTCCGCCTCCAACGTCGTGGACGGTAAGATCCTCCTGGGCATCGGGGAGAGCTTGTCCGTGGCCATCCACGCCAAGGATAGCCACCTCATGTTCAACCCCACTCCGAATGATACCGGTGTGACCTCCGGCATGGTCTTCGACAGCCTGAGGACCGCAAGGGACCTCTTTGACGGGAAGATCAACGCCATCGCCGCCGTGGGCATGGGCCGGGTCCGTGTCAGCGGTATGGTCTCCCAGGTGGACAATATCAACCGCATTCTTGACCGCGTCGCCATCTATTTGGCGTAAGGAGGAAGCATCATGAGAAAGATCCATACCTACGAAAAATCCCGCGCCGCCTTTGAGCGCGCCGTCAAGGTCATCCCCTCGGGCATCTACGGCCACCAGGGACCCGCCGAGGGCTGCTACATCCCCGTGGAGGCATTCCCCCTGTACTCCTCCAAGGCTCAGGGAACCTACCTCTGGGACCTGGACGGCAACCGTTTCATTGATTATATGTGCGCCTACGGCCCCAATATCCTGGGCTACCACGACCCCGACGTGGACGCCGCCGCCGCCCGTCAAAGAGCCATTTCGGACTGCACCACTCTCCCGAACACCGTTATGATCGACTTTGCCGACCTTCTGGTGGACACGGTAGCCTGCGCCGACTGGGCTTTCTTCGCCAAGAACGGCGGCGACACCACCACCCTGGCCATCATGACCGCCCGCGCCTACACACACAGAAAGAAGATTCTCTTCTTCAAGGGCTACTACCACGGTGTGGCCCCCTGGAGCCAGAAGATCGACTACGCGGGAGTTATCGAGGAGGACGTCGCCCACAACCTCTACTGCGAGTGGAACAACTACGAGCAGCTCACTGAGCTCTTTGACCGCTACAGGGGGGAGATCGCGGCCGTGATCGCCCAGCCCTATATGCACGGCAACTTCATGGATAATGAGCTCCCCGCCGCCGGCTTCTGGCAGAAGGTGCGCAATCTCTGTACCGCTACCGATACCGTCCTCATCGTGGACGATGTCCGCGCGGGTTTCCGCCTGGATCTTGCCGGCTCGGACCACTACTTTGGCTTCGAGGCCGACCTTATCTGCTTCTGCAAGGCCCTGGCCAACGGCTACAACGTCTCGGCTCTCTGCGGCAAGGACTTCCTCAAGAACACCGTCTCATCCATTTCCTTCACAGGCTCCTACTGGATGTCCGCCGTCCCCTTCGCCGCGGGTATCGCCTGTATCGAGAAGATGAAGCGGCTGGAGCTGCCTAAGCTCCTGATCGAGAAGGGAACTAAGCTCACCCGGGGGCTGATCGAAACATCCCACAAGTACGGCTTCGACCTCCGCGCCACGGGTGTCCCCTCCCTGTTCTACCTCCGCCTGGCGGACGATCCCTCCCTGAGACTCCACCAGGAGTGGATCGCCGAGTGCGTCCTCCGCGGCGTGTTCTTTACCAACCACCATAATCACTTCATCAACTACGCCCTCACCGACGAGGATATCGCCGAGACCATCGAGATCGCTGACGAGGCGTTCTCCGTGGTGAGAGAGCGGTATCCGAAAGAGTAAGGATATAAATTGGGGTTTAACGGGCGAAGCCCGACACGCCCCCGCAGGGGGCATATCGAATCCCGAAGGGATATATCGAGTGCCGCAAGGCACATATCGAGTCCCGAAGGGACATATCGACTCAGAGTTTTTGTCGATATACACCC
>JAZNJA010000243.1:0-2253 GCA_045577755.1 Eubacteriales bacterium | reverse complement strand
GTGGGATCGTGAAATTCGTGCTACGCACGAGTGAAATACGCCGCAAGCGGCGCGTGAAATTCGCCCTTGCGGGCGAGTTGAGGTGCAGAACCTTCGGTTCTGTCCATTTTCATTTAATTGAAACCCGTAGGGTTTCTTTCCGCAACTCGCCCAACGGGCGAATTTCACACGCGTAGCGTATTTCACGCTCGCTTGCGAGCGATTCACACGCGAAGCGTATTTCACTATTGCAGTTTATCGGAACGATAAACTGCAATTTCACACCCTCTTCCACGCGTTCAGTATGGCCTCGGCGCACTGCTCGGGGGTATTGATCTCGCCGTGGACGGGGAGGTCCTTGGTGATGAGATACTGGGCGACGGCGGTGCATTGGGGTAGGTCCAGGCCTGCCCGGCGGAGAGTGTCGCTGTGGGTGAAGACCTCACCGGGGGTGCCGTCCAGAATCAGGCGGCCGTCGGAGAGGACGATGACGCGGTCGGCGCGGGCGGCCTCATCCATGTAGTGGGTGATGGAGATGACCGTAATGCCCTCCTCGCGGTTGAGCTTCTCGATGGTCTCCAGCACCTCGCGGCGTCCCACGGGATCCAGCATGGCGGTGGACTCGTCGAAGATCATGCAGCGGGGCTTCATGGCGATGATGCCCGCGATAGCCACCCGCTGCTTCTGGCCGCCCGACAGGCGGTGAGGCTCGTGGTGGGCGTAGGCGGACATACCCACCGTGGCCAGGGCCTCGTCCACGCGGGCGCGGAGCTCGGGCTGGGGGATGCCCAGGTTCTCGGGGCCGAAGGCCACGTCCTCCTCCACCACGGTAGCCACCAGCTGGTTATCGGGATTCTGGAAGACCATGCCCACGTTCTTGCGAAGATCCAGGACCTCCTCATCGGTGAGATCGGGGGACATGACCTCCACGCCGTCCACGGTTATGGTGCCCTCGGCGAAGGTGTAGTCGTCCACCACCAGATTGAGGAGCTTGGCGAAGGTGGACTTGCCCGAGCCGTTGTGGCCCAGGATGACCACGTACTCCCCCTCGCGGATGTCCAGGGATAGATCTTTCAGAACGGGGATGGGTTGGTCGTCCTCGCCTACGTAAGAGTAGGAGAGGTTTTGGACGTGGATAAAAGGTTTATTTTCCATTGGTTGGCTCCTTTCAAGGAGATGGGGCGGTAGGGGCAATACCGCTATGTACAATCAGTCGCGTTGCCAGCGGGCAGACGCTCCGCAAGGCAGCACCGACCCCGTGGCGGAGACCCGCAGGCCCAGCTCGCCCGCCTCGGTACGGCCGCCGTGGGGCTTCTTGACCTGGAGGTCCAAAAGGTAGGTCATGGTCAAGGGGGAGAGGCCCGTGGTGTAGGAGTTGATGAGGAAGAAGAGGGCGTCGTCGGAGACCAGCTTGGCGGCCAGGGCTACCAGCTCGTCCACGCAGTCCTCCAGCTTCCAGACCTCGCCGCCGGGGCCTCGGCCGTAGGAGGGAGGATCCATGATGATGCCGTCGTACTTGTTACCGCGGCGGATCTCCCGCTCCACGAACTTCTTGCAGTCGTCCACGATGTAGCGGATGGGAGCCTCGGCAAGCCCGCAGAGCTGGGCGTTCTCCTTGGCCTGGGCCACGATGCCCTTGGCGGCGTCCACGTGGACCACGGCGGCTCCCGCGCGGGCGGCGGCCATGGTGGCGCCACCCGTGTAGGCGAAGAGGTTGAGCACCTTGATCTGACGGTCAGGATCCTTGGCCTTGGCCTCGCGGATCAGGCCCGAGAACCAGTCCCAGTTGGCGGCCTGCTCGGGGAACAGGCCCGTATGCTTGAAGCCCATGGGGCGCAGGACGAAGCGGAGGTCCTCACCGTACCCGATCTGCCACTGGGCGGGGAGGTCGTTCTTGATCCAAGCGCCACCGCCGGTATTGGAGCGGCGGTAGATGCCGTCGGCCTTCTTCCACAGGGGGGAAGTAGCGCACCCCTTCCAGATGATCTGGGGATCGGGGCGGATGAGGATATACTTCCCCCACCGCTCCAAGCGCTCTCCGTCGGAGGTATCGATGAGCTCGTAGTCTTTCCAATTATCGGCGATCCACATTGTTGTATCTCCTTGTTTGTGTGTCGTTGTGGTTTGGAATGGTTCAAATTTGGGTTTGTCGGTGGGTTCTTGCGCCAAAGGCGCATATCGAGCCGCGAAAGCGGCATATCGAGCCGAAGGCCCATGCCGGAGGCATATCGAACACCCGAAGGGTGTATATCGACAAAAACTCCGGGTCGATAT
>JAZNJA010000242.1:0-2724 GCA_045577755.1 Eubacteriales bacterium | reverse complement strand
ACGGCGGATCGGGCTACGGCGGCTCTTACGGCGGTGGCTCCTATGGCGGCTACGGCGGGCAGACCTACGGGCAGGCCCACCACAGCGGCAACCCCTATATCACCGCCCGCCAGCTCATCAATCTTCGCCGCGTGGCCGAGGCCGCCCAGGTGCTCTCCACGGTGCCCGAGGCCGACCGCGGCGCCGAGTGGCACTTCCTCATGGGCTGTATCGCGGTGAACCGCGGTCATTTTGTGGACGCCCAGCACTTCTTCGATACCGCCTGCGGTATGGACCCCACCAACGCTGAGTATCAGGACGCCCGCGAGCGGCTCAAAAATCGCGGAAACGGCTTTGGTTCGGGGCAGAGCTCCCGCGCCGGCTGCTCGGTCTGTGACATCTGTACCGCTCTCGTTTGCGCCGATTGCTGCTGCGATCTGGGCAACAGCTGCTGTTGAGGAGGTTTTATGGGACAGAACCGTCATTCGACCCGCCGCGCCACCCGACGCATGGCTATGTGCGCGGTGCTGTGCGCGTTGGCTGTGGTCATATTGGGGCTGGGGGCCATCGTCGAGGTGCTGGACCTCTCCGCCGCCGCCCTCTCCGCCCTGATCCTTTTGCCCGTCCTTCTTTGCTACGGCACGAAATACGCCCTCCTTTCCTATGCGGTCACCGCCGTGCTGGGGGTTCTGCTCATGCCCCAAAGCCTGGCCGCCTGGATGTTCGCCGGGCTGACGGGCTTCTATCCCGTCATCAAGAACCGCCTGGACCGACTGCCTCGGGCAGTGGGATGGCTGATCAAGCTGCTGTTGCTCACCGCTGTCCTGTTCCTCTATCTGGGGGTCTTTTACTTCCTCATGATGGGTGGGGAGGGAAGCTTCATCGACGCCTTCCTTCTGGGCTTTGGAGAGAAGGATGCTCCTCCTGTTATGGCTCTTGCCGTAATCGGTCTGTCGGTCTTCACCTATATCCTCTTCGATCTGCTCATCGACCGCCTCCTGATCCTCTACTACCTCCGTTGGCAGAAGCGGGTGGAGCGATGGATGAAGCCCTGAACCAAAGCACCCTACGGGGTGCTTTTTCTTTGAGTAGGGTTCACGCAAACCGAGAATCCAAATATTGAAACAGTTGAGAAAAAATTACCGAAACCTATTGACAAACAGACGCGGATGATGTATAATCATTACAGAAGGCAATCAGATGACTGCAAAACAAAATGAAATCCCCTGCAAAGGAGCCTGTCATGAACCGCTACGACGAGACCCCCGCCCCAACCTACCGTCCCGAAAAGCCCAATTATGTGAAAACAGGGGTCAAGACCCTGTTCTTTATGGTGATCTTCCACGCCGTGACCTGGCTTTTGTACGTTCTTTTCATGAGCCCCGTGGAGAATCAGATGATCGGGGACGAGCATGAGCCCGAGTTCCGCTTCGTCATGTTCGGCTTTTCTCTGGTGACCCTGTTGGTCATTGCCATCGTCATGACGGTGTTCTACTTCAAGAACGGCGACCGCAAGCGGGCCTACCTAGCCGCCACCTCGGTGGAGGTACGGGGCGCCGATCATATCGCCGAGGGGGAGCGCCGCTACCGTAAGCTGGCACTGGTGGAGGCCATTGTCTGTACCGCCGTCACCGCCTTCCTGTGGCTGTTCCCCGCGGGCTTCTATACCGCCGCCCTGAACTCCTCGGGCATGGGCTACGGCTACGGCAGCGCCTGGGGCATCGAGACCTTCTTTACGGGGGTCATCGGCTTCTTCCAGCCCTTCCAGAACGCCTGGATCGGCATGCTGGTGGCGCTGGCTATCCTGTTCTGCTTCCACTATTTCGGGCGGCTGTTCTCCCACAAGAGCTGGGCGGCTAACCGCATCCGACGCTGATGCCCCTGAAAAGGAGACCGCCATGAACGAACAGCCTCCCGTGATCCCATACACCCCCGAAAAGTCCGACCACATCCGCACCGCCGTCAAGACCCTCATCGCCCTCCTGATCTTCCACGGCCTGAGCCTGGTCTTCCACTTCATGGTCATGGGCAGCTCGGATCCCTACACCATGTCCAGCGACGCCGCGAGCCGCATCCCCACAGCCATGTTCCTCTTCAGTATCGTGGCCCTGTTCGTGCTGGGAGACCTGCTGGTGGGGATCTACTTCAAGGACGGCAAGCGCAAGCGAGCCTTCCTGGACGCCACCTCCGCCGAGAAGCGGGGCGAAGAAGGCGTAGCTGAGGGCCATGCCCACTACCGCAAGCTGGCGCTCACCGAGGCCCTGGTCTGCACCCTCACCACCGCCGCCCTGTGGCTGATCCCCACCCTGGTCTATACGGTCGCTCTGGCCACGTCGGGCCGAGGCTACGGCTACACCGAGGCATCCATCTTCGAGAAATTCTTCGTAGGCTTCATCGGCCTCTGCGAGCCCTTTCAGAACGCCTGGCTCGGCTGGCTGATCGGCGTGGCGTTCATGTTTTTGTTCTACTACTTTGGCCGCGTGCTGTCCCACAACCGCTGGGAGGCCGAGCGCATCCGCCGCTGAGCTTTTTTCGCTATTGTCATACTTGCGTGATTATGGGAATTGGGGTTTATCGGTGTGTTGGTTGTGAACGCCTTCTCCGTGTGGCAAACTCCCCCACCCGCTTCGCGGGAGCCCCCTCGGGGAGGGAGCCTTTTGCTCAAACCCGCGGAAATCCGTTACCCGACAAGTAATTCTTGCCCGCGCTCCTAAGGCTCCCTCCGGGAGGGAGCTCCCGCCCGCA
>JAZNJA010000241.1:0-12696 GCA_045577755.1 Eubacteriales bacterium | reverse complement strand
ACCGTGCCCCCCACCCATTCGGGCACCCCGCCCCTGACCTCACGGCAGAACTCCTCAAAGAGCTTCACCGCCATAGCCTCCGAGCCGGGTTTCCCCTTGCCGCCGCTTGCCTTTTCGGGCTTGCGGTTCTTTTTCCTTTCGCTCTTCACCGAGTAAGTGGCCGTGTCGCCCTCCTCCCGCTTGTACAGGAGAGCCGCGAAATGCCCCTCGCCGTCGCAGTGATGGGGGAACACGCGGTAGGTGTCCTTTACCTGCTCCGAAATGTGGGCAGGGAAATCATCGTATTCCTCATCCCACTCGGGCCGTCCCCCGTCCAGAAGTCCCTTCTCGCGGGACTCCATGACGGCGGCCTCGGCAGACCGAACCACCTCAAATTCGGGATGGCGGGACAGGAAGCTCATCACCGCCCCCTCGTTCTCGGCGGGGGCGAAGGTGCAGGTGGAGTAGACCAGATACCCGCCCGCGCGGAGCATCCCCGCGGCTTCCTCCAGGATCTCGGCCTGCCTGGCGGCGCACAGAGCCACGTTCTCGGGGCTCCACATGGTCACCGCGTCGGCCTCCTTGCGGAACATCCCCTCCCCCGAGCAGGGCGCGTCCACCACGATCCTATCAAAGAAAGCGGGAAACTTCACCGAAAGCTCGGCGGGGGCGGCGTTGGTCACCACGCAGTTGCGCACCCCCATGCGCTCCATGTTCTGGGATAAGATCCCTGCGCGGGTGGGGTGGATCTCGTTGGCCACCAAAAGCCCCTCACCGCACAGGGCGGCGGCCAGCTGGGTGGCCTTTCCTCCCGGCGCGGCGCAGAGGTCAAGTACCCGCTCGCCCGGCTTGGGGGGACACAGGGAGGCGGGGAGCATGGCGCTGGCCTCCTGGATGTAGTAGGCTCCCGCCTCGTGAAGGGGGTGCTTGCCGGGTCGGGTCTCCCCGTCGGCGGCATAGTAAAGGCCGTTTCTCTGCCACGGGACAGCCTCCCCCACAAAGGGCGCGGCCTCCCGCAGTTCATCAGCGGTCAGCTTCAGGGTATTCACCCGCAAGGAAGGGTGAGCGTCCTTGGCGTAGGACTCGCAGAAGGCCTCAAAGTCGGCCCCCAGCATGCCCCGCATCCGCTCGGCAAACCCGCGGGGGAGGGTCAGCCCCTCGGCACGGCATTGGATGTGTTCGTAATTCATGGATGGTTCTCGTTTCTATGGAATGTGATGGTTCGTACGGTATCAGACGTAAACGACGGTCTCGGTCATCCGTTTCTTTCGCAGATACAGGCGAAGAGGAAGGCGAAGCTTTACCCGCAAGGCCTCCCGGGGGCATTCCCGCACACAGCGCAGACAGCGTATGCAGTTCCCGTTCGGGATCCCCCCTTGGATGGCGGACCGAGGGCAACGGACCGTACACAGCCCGCAACCGTCGCAGGCCTCGGTCCTGTAGAGCCTCACGCCGAGGCGGCTCCTCAGCGCGGGTAGGGCGTCGGCAAAGAGATCTTTGCGGAGCTTGGGAAAACGAATGGGAGAGGGATCCTTCACCTTGTCCAGCAGGGGATCGAGCAAGGGATAGTCGGCAAAGGGAGCATCGTCGGGGAGATAGGAATGCTTGGTGGGAACGTAGGCACCCGCTATCACGGTGTGTTGGGGGTATCTCCGTTGGATCTCCCACAGGACGTTCCCACAGCTCATTTTCCCAAAGGTCGCGACGGGGATCAGACAGTCCGCCGAGACGGTTTCCAGAAAGCCGCACACTGCCTCGGGGATATTCTGACAGTACACGGGAAAGACCAGCAAAAGGCACCCAAAGCGGGTCTCCCCGCAGGTCTCCATATCCACAGCAGGATAGCCCAGCCGTTCGGCCAAATACTCCGCCACGGCGCGGCTTTGCCCCGTGTTTGAGTAGTACACGACGGCGTTCATAGGCGCAGATACTCCTTCATAATGGTACATTCGGGGATCTCCTCCAGGGAAAAGCCCAGGGAGTTGTTCAGCTCGGCCAGCGCCTCTTCGCGGGTCTGGTTACGGTCGCGGCTGGCGATGGCCAGCTCCAGGGCGCTGAAGGGGATCATGGCGCTCTCCATGCGGTAGAACCGCGCGAATTGGACGTGCTCCTTGCACTTCTCGATGCGGCAGCTGGTGTGGAGCCCCTTGTCGGTCTCAATGGGCGGGACCCATCCGCACTCACGGATGATGGTCTCCTTGATCGCCTTCCACTCATACACCCCGCCGCAGATCTCATTCAGATCCAGATGAACGAAGGCGGGGATGTTGCCCGTGCGGGAGGAGGAGCGGATCGCCCGCTTCAGGGCGTCGGCAATGTGGGGGACCTCCCGGATGGCGGTGCAGACGTTGGACACCAGCTCGTTGGAATACCCCGCCATATTCTTGAGCTTGCTGTCCCCATAGGCCAGCTGCTTCATGGTGGCGAGGGTATGGAACTGCCCCTTTCTCAGCGGGGGACGGAGGGAGAGGATCCGCCCGAGGTTCACAAGGGCGTTCAGCCCCTTGCTCTCGGGGAACCGATAGGCGATGGCGGGGGCCATGCGGTTGAAGTACAGCCCCAGCATCTGGGCAGGCTCGTTGCCCGCCACAAAATAGGGGACCCGATTGGCCACCAGCTCGGGATAGAACAGTAAGTAAGCCAGGGAAGGACAGGCGCAGGTGTTGCCGCTCAGGGCGTACAGCTTGGTATAGATCCGCCGCAGATCCTCCCCCGCGACTCTGCGGGTGATGAACTCCACCGAATCCAGCCGTTCCTTGGCGTTCTCCATGCTCTGCCTCGCGCAGTCGGACATGAAAGGGATCTCCCACGTCAGCGCCAGCACCCGAAGCCCCAGGACCTTGGAGAGGTAGTACAGCACGTAGGTGGAATCCTTGCCCCCCGTATAGAAGACCGCCACGTCAAAGCGGGAGCGCTTCGAGCGGGGGAAGGTATTCATCACGGGCAGGATACTGCGTAGGTCCTTGGTATCCTCCGCCGATTGGCAGACGGGGCATAGCCCGTCCCCGTCGAATTCCAGGCCGGGGATCATGAAATCGTTGGAGATGCAGTCGCGGCAGAACCGCGCCTCCGCGAAGGACGCGGGGATCCTGCGCTTTTCCTCGGCGGTGACCACTTGCACACCGATCAGACCGCACAAAAGCCTTTTTTCCCTGTCCGTCAGCTCGCAGGGCAGTCTTTCCAGGACGCTCTTTTGCTTGCGGGACAGCCGTACCGTATTCCGAAGCATATTGGGCTTATTGCGTAATCCGTAATACCGCAACACGCGGCCTTCAAGCCGCCAACGGCTTTGGAGATGATACATGGGGGGCCTCCTTGGGGAATGAATGGGTTTTGTGATATTGAAGTCTTCAAATTTGGGTTTGTCGAACTGTTTTTTGGGGGCTGTCATCCTGAGCGGAGGGCGAAGCCCGGAGTCGAAGGATCTCTTGTCGGCAAAGGAGATCCTTCGACTTCGCCGCAAGCGGCTCCGCTCAGGATGACCCTTTAATAGACACCGATAAACTGCAATTTGTTGCCCCAACCCTCAATGCTCTCCGCACTCCAATTACGAATTACGCATTACGAATTGTGAATTTCAATCTCAATCCCCACCACCCCGAAGCGGGTAATGGCATCCTCGGAATAGTACTCCAGCATATCGTCGGGGTGCGGCACCTCCCCCTCGCTATACCCAAGGCCCACCGCCCCCACACGGGGGATCATGGCCTCGTACAACGCCGTAAAGGAAGGGAAGTAATGAATCCCCGCCACAAGTGCGGTCACGCTCTCACCGCCCCCCACAAGGGAGAATTTGATCTCGTCCCCCGCCCGTAACACCTGCCGCTTGGGGTCGAATAACCGCATCTCGATCACCTTGCGCCCCGAGGCCACCGCGCGAAAGGGTCCCTCCCGCAGGCTCATCTCATGGGTCACAGGCTCCAACCCTGTCTCCCAGTCCTCGCGGGACAGATAGGTGAAAAACTCCTTGGTTGCGCCGTTGAGGGGATGGGGCGGGATCACCATGTCGCATCGGGGAACAAACCCGCATTTCTCCTGTACACGACGGGATTTTTCGTTCCCCTCGTAGTACCCGCACCACAGCCCGTCCAACTTCAAGTCCCCAAAGCACCGCGCCTGCAGGGCCTTCACCGCCTCGGGGACCAGCCCCCGCCCCCACAGAGGGAGGGCCACCCAGTAGCCGATCTCGGCCTCGGTGTTGGTCATATGTGGATAGGAGCCGCAGCCCTTGAACATGATGCCCACGCTCCCCACGGGGGTCCCCGCGGAGATGAACGCCCCGCTCACCGAGTCGGTCGTGTCGTAGCGCAGTACCATGGCATAGGTCTCCCGCGCCGACAGCACCCCGCGGATGATCTCGCGGCTGTTCTCCACCGACGTGTGAGGAGGCCAGCCCGCAGGGGGACCCACTAAAGGGTCGCGGGCGAAGCGGTACAGGGCTTCGGCATCGGATTCCACCCACGGGCGCAGGATGAGGCGGGGGGTGGTGAGGGTGATTTGTTTCCAGTTGATCATAGGGACTCCTTACGGGGAATTTTCACAGGAATAGGATCACAATCCCCAAGATCACGCCTCCGATCAGTCCGATACCGCCGTTAATCCATACGCGGTACTTCCAATTCACGGTAAATTGTACGTCGGAAAGAGATCTGCGTAAGGTACGGAGAAGACGAGGGGAAGGATGGGAGATCACGAGGGTCTCGTCGTGGGGAAGTGTAACGGTCAGGTGCGTGGGCTGAGCTGTGCGCCTGTGGCTGTAGCTTCCGAGAAACAGCTCCATGGAGCGAATTTCTGCCATAGGGATGGAGCGTCGTGAGTTCGTCATGTAGATCCGTCTGTCCAGAATCCCCACGCGGGGCCTGCCGAACAGGCGGGAGAGCAGCAGGACGATGCAACCAACCGGAATATAAACACAGATCAGAAGGGGGATCGGGAGCAGGATCAGCAGAAAGTGGCGGGCGTTCTGCTCCTGTAAGGCAAGGCACAGGAGAACGGGAAGAAACAGCGCGGTCAGGAGCAAGGTAGCATCCAGACAAGCCGCCGTCAACCCGACTATCCCCGACCCGCGAAAGGCCTCGCACCCCTCGGGGAGGGGAATGTATGTTTTTTTCTTTTTCATGGCGTGTACCTATGCTTATACGTCCGTACCACCCGCCCGCAAAAGGACGCGATGAACTCACGGTTGGCGGGGGTGTCGGCCAGGCAGATGTAACTGCTTTTCAGACCGTTTTCATAGCACCCGGGCGCGCTGTCTACGATGTAGATCCATGATCCTCCGCGAGGCGTGGACACCGACTCCAGTCTGTGAATATCGTTTACGGCGCAGGAGCGTCGATGCCCTAACAGAAGCCCCCGACGGTGCAGGATCCCGTCCTCCACCCAAACGAGACAGCAGATGGAATTCATCCCCCACACAAAGAACAGGGAGAATCCACCGCTCACGGCGGCCATGCCAAAATAGGTTCCCGCGGTGCTTTCAGTCTCTGCGCCTGCAAGAGCATCCAGCCCCCAACAGACCGTTCCGATACAACACACCGCCATGATCCCAACGCCGATCAAGCAGGCTACCAGCATCACGGGGGCGGCGATCTTCTTTTTCGTGTTCATAGCAAACCCCCTGTCAAATCACGATTCCCGTTCTTGATTTTACATTTTGCATTTCGCATTTTGCATTTACCCAAACACCTCCGCCGCCGCCACCAAGCGGATCAAGTCCTCATCCACCCGATCCCGCCCGTAGGCATCGAAGAACCGCCCGCGGTACATATCGGTGTGCAGATTGAACCCCAGCGTCCAAGCCCCCCAGAACAGATCGATGTGCCGATCCGCCACACCGCTGTTCCCCAGGTCGATGAAACCCGAGAACTTCCACCCGTCCAAAAGGACGTTGGGGAGACAGTAGTCCCCGTGGATGAGGGTGTCGGCCTTCAAAAGGTGTTTGCCCTCGGAGAGAACCGCCCACGCCTCCTCGGCCGAGGCATACCCGAAGCTGTCGGGGAATTGGCTCTTGTCGTAGTTGCCCGTGCGGTAATTGCTCTCTGCCAAGGCCAGATATTTGCCCAGATAGTCGGGCGCGGGACAGCCATCCACGGGCAGATCGTGAAGTCGGCGCAAAATCTCCGCCCACAGATCCACCAGCCGCTCGGGCTGGGACAGATACGCGGCATGAGTGCAGTCCTCCCCCGCCACACGGCGGGTCAGAAGCCAATCGGCCTCCCCCACGGTGGTATAGGAAAGCACCTCCGCACCCAACCCCTTCTCATGGAAGAAGCGGCCTTTCTCAGCTTCCGGCCGCAGAGACCCCGCCGAAACGGGCTGGGTCTTCAGATAGTACCCCCCGTCGCGGTCGACGTAGTACACCCGTGCCTGGGGGGAGCAGGAGCTGTCGTAGACCGCCGCCCCCGAAAGCAGTGGACGGTACTCGGCGGGAAACTCCAAAGGATCAATGTTCAGTAATGTTCTTTTCATATCTTGTATCTTGTATCGGCCGAGCTTGCTCGGCGCGTATCTTTGTATCTTAACTCGGTCTCACCCCGCCGTTGGTCTCCACCACGAAAGGCGCAAACTCACAGACCGCGGGCATCTCCGCGGGATCGTCGATCAGCCAGATCCCCAACCGCCCGTGAGCCTTCACCTTTTCGGCATAGGCGGCATCCACGGGGGGATTCTTGTTCCAGGCCGTCTTGGCATTGTGGAACCGAAGCCAGATATACAGCTCCCGCCCCGCCGCGGACCCGTCCAGAGCCGCCAGCGCGGCGTCGTCCACAAAACCGTCGTAATGAATGGCCGCCTCCGGAAGCTCCCTTGCCACCCGCGCCACGTTCTCAAGCCGCGCGCAGGTCATGCCGATCCTCGCCCCCGTTTCGGGGTGACAGGCATCGATTTTGCGGATCAGACCGAACAGGATCTCCTGCTGATCGGGGGTAAACCGCTCCCACACGTTGTCCACCTTCACCGAAACCCCTCGGGACAGGATGTAGGGGATGGCCTCCTCAAAGGTGGGGATAGCCTCCCATCGAAACGTCTCGGAGAACCACGCGCCGAAGTCCAGCTCCCGCAGCTCGGCCAGGGTAAGGGAATCCACCCGCGTTTCAGGCGGCAGAGCCTCGCCGCTCTTTGTCTGCCCCGTGCGGTTGACCGTCCAATCGTGGATCAGCACACAGACCCCGTCGGCGGTGAATTTGGGATCCAGCTCGATGAACTCATACCCCTCGTCACAGGCCGCACGGAAGGCCGCCACGGTGTTCTCGGGGGCGTTTACAGAATCGCCCTTGTGGGCTTGGAGGCGGATGGAAGTGTTTTCGTACATGATTGGCTCCTTTCAAATTTGGGTTTGGCGGTGGGTTTGTTGACCGAAACAAGGATAAACCGCTATGCACGCGTACTCCTTCACCCGCCTGCGGGCGGGAGCTCCCTCCCGGAGGGAGCCTTAGGAGCGCGGGGCAAAATCACTTGTCGGGTAACGAATTTCCGCGGGGCAAGGCGAAAGGCTCCCTCCTTGAGGGGGCTCCCGCGAAGCGGGTGGGGGAGTCATCACGAGAAGTGAGGCACTCTTTTCTGTCAGACCGTAAACCCCAATTTGAAAAACGAGCCTCCCCAAAGGAAGGCTCGCTATCAGGTATTCTCTTACTTGATGGGTTCAAAATCCTGTGCGCCGTGCTTACACAGGGGACAGATAAAGTCCTCGGGCAGCTCCTCGCCCTCGTAGACGTAGCCGCAGATCTTGCAGACGTAGCCCTTGCTCTCGGTGGTCTTGGGCTTGGGCTTGACGTTGGCGTGGTAGTAGGCGTAGGTCATGGATTCCCGATCCGAGATGGTTCTGGCCTCGGTGACTGAGCAGATGAACATACCGTGAGACTCCAGATCCACGTACTGCTCCACCTTCAGAGACAGGAAGGCGTTGATGTAACGGGGCAGGAAGACCAGGCCGTTGTCGGCGCGCAGGGGCTCGCAGTCGGCGAACTTATCCACGTTGCGGCCGCTCTGGAAGCCGAAGACCTCAAAGACCTTGAAGGGGGCGTCCACCGTGAGGCAGTTGACGTTCATCCTGCCCGTCTGCTTGATGACGTGGTGGGAGTAGTTGGCCTTGTTGATGGTGACGGCGATCTTGTTGGGGTTGTCCGCAACCTGGGCCACCGTGTTGACGATGAGGCCGTTGTCCTTCTTACCGTCGTTGGAGGTGACCACGTAGAGGCCGTAGCCCAGCTTGTAGAGAGCGGCCAGGTCGTTCTTGTTGGCGGTCTCGGAGCTTTGGGCGGCGTACTCGCGGCACAGCTCCTCAGCCAGGGCCTCCAGCTGCTTGGTGCTGTCCTCGTTCAGCGCGGACAGGATCTTTACGGTATTTTCGGTATAGGTAATGTTCTTGGATTTCTCCAGCATTCCCTTCATGACCTTGGTGGCCATGGGGGCCCAGCTACCGTTTTCGATGAAGGCCACGGTGCGGTTGGAGTAGTTGCGCTCGGTCAGGTGGTCGATGAACTGTCGCATAAAGGGGAAGATATCGGCGTTGTAGGTGGTGGTGGCCAACACCAGCTTGGAGTAGCGGAAGGCATCCTCCACACACTCGGCCATATCCGAGCGGGCCAGATCGTTGACCACGACCTTGGGGCAGCCGCCTGCCTTGAGCTTCTCGGCCAGCTTCATGACCGCCTTCTTGGTATTACCGTAGACCGAGGTGTAGGCGATGACGACGCCCTCCTCCTCGGGCTGGTAGGAGGACCAGGTATTGTAGAGGTTCAGGTAGTAGCCCAGATTCTCGGTGAGGACGGGACCGTGGAGGGGGCAGATGGTCCGGATGTCCAGAGCGGCGGCCTTCTTCAGGAGTGCCTGCACCTGGGCGCCGTACTTCCCTACGATGCCGATGTAGTAGCGGCGAGCCTCACAGGCCCAGTCCTCCTCCACGTCCAGGGCGCCGAACTTACCGAAGCCGTCGGCGGAGAACAGGACCTTATCGGCGGAGTCGTAGGTGACGATGACCTCGGGCCAGTGGACCATGGGGGCGGTGACGAAGGTGAGGGTATGCTTACCCAGGCAGAGGGTATCCCCCTCGCCCACCACCATGCCGTTCTCGGTGAAGTCCTTGCCAAAGAAGTTCTTCATCATGGTAAAGGCCTTGGCGGAGGCCACCACGATGGTGTCGGGGTAGACCTTCAGGAAGTTGACGATGTTCGCGGAGTGGTCAGGCTCCATGTGCTGAATGATAAGGAAATTGGGCTTGCGGTCACCCAGAGTGTCGCGGATGTTGTCCAACCACTGGTGGGTGAAGCGGGCATCCACGGTGTCCATGATGGCGACGAGGTCATCCAGAATGGCGTAGGAATTGTAGGCCATGCCGTTGGGGACGACATACTGACCCTCGAACAGGTCGACCTCGTGGTCGTTGACACCGATATAGCGGATATCGTTTGTGATCTTCATATGGTTCCTCCGTTTATAGTCTTTATCTGTTTTCGCATGATCTTTCGGTAGGATTCCCGAAATCAAGAAATATTATAGCATATTTTTTGAAAAATGTAAAGAGCCACTTGCCGAAAAAAGCGAAAAACCGAAACGGTTTTCATCCGTTTCGGTCAGTCGTCGGCGTCGTCGCCGTAGTTTTCCCTCAGGCGGGCGGTCTCCTTATCCCGGCTCCAAAGATAGGAAAGGCGTGCTTCCCTCCCCAGGCGGATGCGCTTGAGGTTGACCAGGTGCTTACAGAACACCACCCCCGCCACGAGGGTCAGAAGCAGAGCCCCCCAAAGATCCCGCTCCATGACCCCGTAGACCGCGGGAAACGCCAGGGACGCGGTAATGGGCACGAAGCAGATATAATTCGTGGCCAGGGCGATGACCAGCTCCGCGGCCAGCATGACGGCGAAGACACGGAGGTCATAGGCCAGGATCATCCCGCCGATGCAGGCCAGGCCCTTGCCGCCGCGGAAGCGCATATAGAAGGGGAAAATGTGGCCCAGGATACAGGCGGTGGCGGTAACGGCGAAGGTCTGGACGGGGGCGAAAACACGGGCTGTGAGCCACACCGCGAAAACAGCCTTGGCAATATCGAAGACGGCGCAGAAGATCCCCTTGGCCTTGCCGAACAGGAGGAGCGCGTTGGAGGCCCCCGCGTTGCGGGAGCCCTTTTCACGGATATCAAAGCCGTGGAGCTTAGCGATGATGAAGGCGGGGTTGACCGTACCGATCAGGTATCCGATCACCGCGCTGAGGGCGTAGTTCATGGCGTTCTCCTTGGGAGAAGAATTTGGGAATCGCGCGGCGGGAAACAGCCGCTTGCCGGGCTGTGCCGGAAGGCCGCGGAGAGGCTGCAGCCCGGAAATACGGCGGCGCTTTGGCAGCACAGAGTCTCCGTAGAAGACTATACCCATATTTTACTATACGATTCTTAACTCAAGGTGAACTTTCATGCTTTTTGGGAAAGCCGGGATCACCATCCGTATACCCTGCGAAGAACTCGGACCGCGTTTTTGACACGAGATGAATGCATAAAGGAGGTATCAGGCTCCCCGTTCATCAGGGGCGTGGCAAAATGCTCCTTCAGGTAAGAGTTTGCCAGTCCCACGTCGTGCGTGGTGCTGTGAATGATGCGGAGCATGGCCAGGTCGCGTCGGACCGCACCGTCATCCTTGCCGTAAACACCCATCACGGCCCGGTTGTAATCCTCATGGGAATTCCGCGAGAAGTAGGCCAGCAGCTCGGCTACCTCACCGCACATCTGCTTGTTTTCCTGATTGCACCACAGCCCCATACAGGCATTCACGTGCAGGCTCAAATACCCGCTCTGCGCCTGATCATACTTGGGCAGAGGCAAAACGCCGAAGGGCTTGCCGTAGGCTTCCCGTGCCAGGTCGCGGGTGAGGCGGGTATCCATGAGCACCCCGCTCTGCTCAATAAAGGGGGGCTCGCTACCGTCGAAGGTCACAAGGTTCACACGGTCATGGGAGATCAGCTCCCGTACTTTCAGATACAGGGGCTCCAGCGCTGCCTGCCGTTCCGAAAAATTGAGGCTTTGCGTGTAGCCCCCGTCCATTTCCACGGTGTCCATGGCGCGGAAGCCGACGGCGGACAGATAGGCGTTGATCCCGGAGAGATCGTGAATGGATATGCTGCCGTTGACGTCCGCGGTCTCGCTCAGAATCGCCATCAGGGTGTCCACCGTCCAGTCTCCGCTCTCTACTAAGGCGTACAGGTCTCTTTGAGCCGCGGCCGCGGCGTATAGGGTCTTGTCGTACGCGATGGCGTAGGCATTGGGAGGAATGAAGCTGCAGCAGGCGATATAGCTGTGTCCGCCCTGGGTGTGGGTCCTCAAAAGCTCGGTATCCCAGTAATTCGCCCCGGTATTGATCGCCTCCAGGGTATCCCAGGCCGTCATGTAGACCGAGCCGCTTCCGCCCATCCGCGCGATCACGTCGGTGGAGGCGATGAAAATGTAGTTGTCATCGCTCCATGAGCCGCTCATTTTTCCCGCCGTGCTCATGACCGCTTCATCGTTCTCCTCCGGCAGGAAGCCGATATTGACTCCCAGGTACTCCTCAGTCTTCATGACACGGTCGTGAAGATCGTGGTTGAGGGTGGTCGCGCCGGCGAAGACCATGTCCGGAGGCAGGTAGGCAAGGTCCTCGTCAAAGCGGTCTCTTCCATAGATGATCGCCAGTCCACTTCGGTAATTCTTACGGGCTACGTAGGGGTGCTCCTTGTCCCAGGCCTCGTCGGTCTCGCTTTCGGGAAGGGATACGGTGCCCCCGTCCTCACGGGGGGCATCCTCATCGGATTCCTCTGCGGGAGCCTCGGTGGAGGTATCGGTGCCGATACCTGTGGGGGGAGCCTTGTCCTGTCCCGTGATACCCAAGCCAATGGCCACGGCCACGGCTGCCGCCGCCAGGGTCCCGGCCACGGCGAGGAAGAAGGCGGGGGAGGTCAAAAGGCGTCCGACGGGGGTCTCCCGAAATGCTCTTTTGGGGGCGGGAAGGGGGAGTGCCGCGGGGATGAGCGCCTCGGTGACGAACCTGTCGGAGATGCGGCCGAACAGCTCGAAGTAGGCAGTTTCCTTCATATACGGTACCCCCTTTCGGTGAGGAAGTCCCGCAAGGCTTCGCGGAGGCGTTTGAGGGTGACGGACACGTGGTTGGGGGTCATGCCGTAGGTCTCGGCCAATTGGTTCACCGAATAGGCGTGCCAGTAGCGGCCCACCAGCAGCTTTCGCGGGGTGGGCTTGAGGGACTCCAGAAACTCGTCCAGCAGGGCGGGCAGGGGGTCGTTGTCCTGCACCGACGCGGGGTCGGGGAGGCACTCGGTCAGCTCGTGGAGAGCCACCTCAAATCCGTCCCCGCGGGACTTGGTCTTGTGACGGGCGCGGTAGCGGTCAATGGAGAGGTTGCGGGTGATACGGCAGAAGAAGGCGCGGAGGTTGCCGGGGCGCTCGGGGGGCATGGCGTTCCAGCTCTTCAGCCAGGTATCGTTCACACACTCCTCGGCGTCCATACGGTCGGAGAGGATATTCATGGCCACGCTGTGGCAGAGAGCACCGTAGGCGCGATCGCTCTCGGCAATGGCCTGCTCGTCTCTCGACCAGTAGAGGTCAATGATCTGTTGGTCTTGCACTTGTTTGGCTCCTTTCGGGTTTTGGCGGTGGGCCGCCTTTACCCCTATGACGGATGAAAAGCGGGAAATATGACAGATGGGGGAATATTTTTAAAAATTGCAGTTTATCGTTCCGATAAACTG
>JAZNJA010000240.1:0-12840 GCA_045577755.1 Eubacteriales bacterium | reverse complement strand
CCCAGTCAGGCACCTCCTTGGCTCACAGAACGCCATGGCTACGATCCGACTTGTCTCGGGGGTCTCGGGAGTGGTGGTCTCACCGAACTCCTGGACCTTACCGTTAGCACCCGTGCCGTCCTGCAGCTCGAAAACGTAGATGGAGGGGTCGGAGCCCATGCCGTAGCAGGTCAGGTAGCCGCTGTAGACCTCCAGATACTGGGCCTTGCCCTGGTAGTTGGCAGTAGCGCAACGGATGAAGTGACCGCCGTCGGTCTCCTCCATGACGAAGAGGGTGTTCTCGCCCGCGGTGGCGACCAGCTCGACGTTGGTGCCGTCGGCCATGAGGTACTTGCCCTCGGCCATGAAGGCGATGGTGCCGTCATCGTTGCGGATGACGGTGAAGGGCAGAGCCTCGGCCTTATTGGCGGTCAGGGTCAGCTGCATCTTCTTGGTGCCCTTGGAGCTGGTGTACTCGTACTCGATACCGGTGACGTACTTACCATCCTTGGGGAAGTAGATGACGGTGGTCTCGGCGTCGGAGGGGACGTCGGGCGTGCCGGGAGTATCGGGGGTATCGGGAGTGTCGGGGGTCACGGCGGAGCCGGCCTTCACCACCAGAACGGCGTAGAAGCAGCCGGAGTCAGCCTTCATGGGACCCAGGGTGCTGTAGGTCTTGTCGTTACGGGTACCGTAGATGTAGTCGGTGCCGTCGATCTTGGTGACCAGGGTCTTGAGGGTCTCGTCGTAGGTGTAGACGGAGGTGGCGGTGTCCTCGAAGAGGCCGTTGATGTGGTTCTTACCGTCGTTGCCCACAACAGACTTGGCGTTGACGTACTTCTTGGCGTCGCCCACCATGCAGTAGAGGTGGAAGCCGCCGTCGGTCTCCTCCACGAAGAAGTCCGCGCCCTCGGCGAAGGTCTCGGTGGAAGCCATGTAGAAGCCATCCAGAACGCCGGTCAGGTAGTAGACCTTATTCTGGTTGCCCTGGATGAAGCCGAACTTGTAGGCGGTGCCGGCCACGGGAGCCTGGGCGTCCAGACCGTCCACGGGAACGTCGGGCGTGTCGGGGGTCTCGGGCTTGTCGCTGCCGCCCATGTTGCCGCCCTCGGCCACGGCCTTCTCGACCAGGCTCAGGGGGAACTGGGTCTTGCCGCTGACCTCGGGGGTCATGAACTTGGAGTCGGAGATGGAGAAGGTATCGAAGGAGTTGTAGGTACCTGCCACGTACTCAGCGCCGTCAATGGTGGTGTACCAGGCGTTGGTCTCGGCCTTGTAGTACCAGACGGTCTCGGAGGTCTCGGTGTAGTGGAGGAACTTGGAGATCTTGCCGTCCACGTTCTCGGTGTGGGCGTTCAGATACTTCTTGACGCCGCCGATCTCGGTGTAGAACTTGAAGCCGCCCTCCACGATCTCAGCACGGAAGTCCAGAGCGGCCTTGGGGTCGGTGGTGGCCTTCAGGAACTTATCGTTGTCGGTCTCGCCGTTGGCGAAGAGGGTCTTGCCGGTGTTGACCTGGATCAGGTAGAGCTTGTACACGCCGTCAGCGGTGGGGTTGGTGACGGTGGTCTCGGGAGCGGTCGCGCCGCCCACCAGAGTACAGCCCGCGTTGAACTCCACCTTACCGGTCTCGCTCTTGTTGTCGTACTTGAGCAGCTCACCGGTAACGGTGATGGTATCGCCCACGGCCAGCTTGTTGGCACCGTCGCCCTTCAGGCGGAAGCACTCGATGGGCTTGTCCTCCATGCCATTGACCACGATGACGACCGTGATGTTGCCGTAATCGTCGGACCAGGCGGAGGGGATGGAGGTGATGACACCGGTCAGGGTGTACTTATGACCGCCGGAGAGGATGCCGCCGATGTCCAGGGCGTAGACAGCGTTGACGATCTCCTCGGGGGTGTTATAGATGGTGGGGCCCTCGGAGGGGGTCATGGACTCGGCCACGTCCTTCTTCATGATGCCTGCGGGGAACTGGGTCTTACCGCTGTTCTCCACGGAGAGGTAGGAAGCCTCGGACAGGGACATGGTGTTGTAGGAGCCGTAGGTACCCATGACGTACTCGATGCCGTCGATGGTGGTGTACCAGCCGTTGGTCTCGGACTTGTAGGTCCAGGTGGTGCTCTGGTCGGCCACGTAGTTGAGGTACTTGGAGACCTTACCGTCCTCGGAGGTGGTGGTGGAGGCCAGCAGGTACATCTTGGTGCCGTCGTCCTTCAGGTAGTAGAACTTGAAGCCCTCGCCGTCGGCCTCGGAGTAGAAGTCCATAGCGGCCTTGGGGTCGGTGGTGGTCTTGAGGAACTTGGAGTTGTCGGTCTCGCCGGTGGCGAAGAGGGTCTGGCCCAGACCGGCATGGATCAGGTAGAGCTTGTAGGCCTGCTGCTCCTCGGGTCTATCGACGATAGCGGAGGAGTCGTAGACGGGCAGGGCGCGCTCGAAGGAGATGGTCTCGCTCTGGCCCGCGGCGTCGGTGACGGTGGCGGTGAGGGCGTAGTCCTTCAGCTCCTCGTTCTTGACGGGGATGTCGATGGTGTAGAAGGCGGCGTTCTTCTCGCTGACCTTCACCACGATGTCGGCGTTATCGGTGGTCCAGGTGACCTTGAACTCGGTGTCGCCGATGACGATCTTACCGACCACGTCGTAGTCGGCGGGGGTCTCCTTGGCGGAGTCCTTGTAGATACTGCGGAGGTACTCCAGAGCCTCGGCCAGAGTGGCGGCCTCGTCGCCCTCGGGAGCGGCGGTGGTGTCCTCGACGGTGGTATCCTCGCCGCCGCCCTGGGGGTTACAAGCGGCGAAGCAGCCCAGGCACATGACCAGCGCCAGGAGCAAAATCAGAATTCTTTTCATGGTAGATCCTTTCATAGAGTAACGTACAATACGTTAATTACTGACGGAAGGTGATATCGGAGGCCGAGAAGACCTTGAGCTGGTACACGCCGTTGTAGACGTCCACCACGCCCTTGGCGTCGATGACCGATCCGATGGGGAATTTGTCGGCGGTAATGGTCTTACCGTCGGCGTCCTTGAGGACGATGGTACGGAGCACCACCTCGGTGCCGTCCTGGGCGATGCAGGTGATGGAGAGGGCACCGTAGTTGGAGGAGTCCTCGTTCTGGGTGGTGTAGATCTTGGTGATGACCAGATCCTTCAGGGAGGCGGAGCCGTGCATGGTGATAAAGCCGCGGTCGAAGGTCTTGGTCTCCACGGTCTCGTTCCCTTCCTCATCCACCGAGGTGACCTCGATGTCCACCTTACCGGTGAGCAGATCCTTAGCGGACACCTCGGCGTAAGCGCCCTCGTGACCGTCGCTGATCTTCTGGATGTTCTCGGGATCGTCGGGACGCATGGCGTGGTACTTGATGTCGGCGATCTGGTAGGTGCCGCCCGTCTCGTAGTACTGGACAGAGCCAACCACCAGGACGCGGTTACCCACCGAGAGGATCTCTTCGCCGAAGAAGCCCAGGTTAAAGCCGTAGTAGATCTGGATACCGAAGTACAGACCCGTCTCCTCGTCGTATTCCTCGACGTAGGCGGTCTGGTTGGAGTTACGGACCACGACGCCCTCGAAGCTGACGTCCTTGCCCTTGTAGCTCTCGATGTTGGTCTTGAGCTCCTTGAGGGTCATGGGCATAGCCGCGCCGTAGTAGAAGTCGGGGTCCTTCTCCTTGGAGTGGACGTGGAGCTTATGGTTGACGGCCTGATTCAGGATGGTCACGCAGATGTCGGCGTAGACCGTATCGGAGGACTTGGAGGAGACGGCCAGACCCTCTTGGAGGATCTCCAGGTTCAGGCAACGGTAGTCGGTGTCCTCGGCGGTCTTGTACCAGACCCAGACCAGGTAGCGGTCGCCCGTGGAGTCGGGGTTCCAGGAGGCGCTGTCGGACTCCACGATGATGGAGGTGGCCTTGGACAGAGCCTCCTTGGTATAGTTGGATGCCTTCTTACCCCAAGGCTCGATCTGACCCGTGGACTCGGGGGTGTTGATACCCAGGTAGCGGGCCTTCAGGATGCCGCCGTCGAAGGCGGGATGGTCGATGTTGAAGTGGGTGGTGTCGCCGTCCACGAAGGTGCGGACGGTCACCGTGGCGGAAGCACGGCCCGAGTTGGGGTCGAACTTCACGGTGGAGGCGTAATCCACGAATTCCTTGTTCTCGCCGCTCTGGGTGCCCCCTGCGGTGGTATCCTCGGCGGTCTCATCCGCCGTGGTATCCTCGGGGGTCTTCCCGCCGTCGCAGGCCGCAAGGCAGCCTGCGAGCATAGCGAGAGCGAGAAGAAGAACGAGAAGCTTACTCAAATTCTTCATACCGTTTTTCCTCGGGAAAGACTCTTACTTAATGGAGAAGTTGCACTTACCGACGGCGTCCTTGAAGAGCTTCTCGATGGCGGCATCCACGTCACCGGTCTTGACAAGGGCGGTCTGCATCAGGATACCCACCTCGTCACGGGCCTTGGAGGAGCCGTTGAAGGCGGGGGACACGAAGTAGGCGTCGCTCTGGGACAGAGCCAGCTTGACCGACAGAGCGGTCAGGTTGTTGTAGCCGCTGGCCTTATCCAGCCATGCCTGGTAGGTGGGGTTCTCCTGGACAGACTTGATGACGGGAGCGTAGCCCGAGGCCATGGAGAACTCGGCCTGGAAGGAAACGTTGGTGGTGAGGAACTTCATGAACAGCCAGGAAGCCACGACCTCCTGGGGGTTGTCGCTGTCAAAGAGGCAGAGAGAGGGACCCTGGGAGATGACCTTGGGAGCGGCGGGGTTCACCTGGGGAGGAGTCGCCATGCCGGTCTCAAAGAGGGGCTGACCGTCCACGGTGGGGGGAGTCTGGTAGGACGCGCCGCCGGTGGAGCCGATGACCATATAGCAGCGCTGGCTCTCGGTGGCGGTGAACAGACCCGAGGTGTAGGAGCCGTAGATCTCCTCGGTGGTGACGTAGCCCTTCTGGAACCACTCGTTGAACTTCTTCACGAAGCCGCGGTTGGTCTCGTTGTTGAACTGGAAGTGATCATTCTTGTCCAGGCTGGTGTAGGGAGAGCCGTACTGCTCGCACATGGTGATGAACCAGTTGGCCTCGGAGTCATAGCCCAGGGGCACGCAGGCGGGGTCGATCTCCTTGATGCGGGCGCAGACTGCCTCCATCTCCTCCCAGGTGGTGGGGACGGAGAGACCGTTCTTCTCAAAGAAGGTCTTGTTGTAATACAGAGCCTCGGTGGACTTGGACATGGGCAGGGTGTACATAGTGCCCACGGTATCGAAGGCGGCGCCTTCCTTGTAGTAGCCCTCGATGAAGTCGGCCTTCTGCTCGGCGGTCAGACCCAGGACGGTCTTGTTGCCCTCGGCGTCGGTGACCTCAATGGTGGAGTCGATGAAGTTGTTCAGGGGGATGACCTTCTTGGTGACGTTGTAGAGCGCCACATGGTCGGGGTAGCAGTAGGCGATGTTGGGCTGTGCGCCTGCGGTCAGCTGGGTCTTGATCTGATCGCGGACACCGTCGTAGTCACCCATGGAGGAGTGCTCGATGGTGATGTTGGGGTAGAGCTTGTTGAACTCGGGGATATAGGTGTTCAGCACGGCTTGGAGCTTGGCACCCATGGAGTGGTAGAACACCACGGTGACTGCGCTGCCGTCGTAGCCCACCTCGGGGACGTCGTAGCTGGCCATGCCCGCGGGCTTGCCGTCGGTGCCGTTGTTGCCTTCGTTGCCCTCGTTGCCCTGGTTACCCTGGTTGCCGCCCTTATCGCAAGCGACCAGAGCGAACATGGAGAGCAGCATGGCAACTGCCAGCAGAATGGAGAGAATCTTCTTCATGTTTGTTTGTATCCTTTCAAATTTATTTTTGACTTGTTTAGGGGTCCCGAGGATGCCCGAGACCCGTGAAACCTTGGAAAGAAACGGCTTACCCCTTGATACCGCTTCGGGACACGCCCTTCATAATGTACTTACGAAGGAAGATGAAGACCAGGAACAGGGGGAAGGAGACCACCGCGACGGCGGCCATCTGGACGGGGATGTTGGCCTGACCCGACATATCCGTAAAGGCGTCACGCAGACCGTT
Organism: Eubacteriales bacterium; assembly: GCA_045577755.1. Taxonomy (GTDB): domain Bacteria; phylum Bacillota; class Clostridia; order Oscillospirales; family CAG-272; genus CAMEON01. Next base: position 6,811 of record JAZNJA010000240.1, on the reverse strand, counting down.
GGTGATGAGGCGCATCTCCTCGGACTTGGTGACCAGTCGGGGCCAGACGTAGGAGTTCCACGCGCCCATCATCTTCAGGATGGTGATGGAGATGAGGGTGGGCAGGGACAGGGGGATCATGACCTTGCAGAGGTACTTGAAGTCCCCCGTTCCGTCTACCTTGGCGGGCAGATACAGCTCGTTGGGGATCTGCATGAAGTTCTGGCGCAGGAGGTAGATGTAGAAGATACTCACGAGGAAGGGCACGATCAGAACCGTGTAGGTATCCAACCAGCCGAAGTTGTTGACCGTGATGTAGTTGGTAATGGTGAAGAGCTCACCGGGGATCATCATGGTAGCCAGGAGGGCTCCGAAGAGGGCGTTCTTACCCTTGAACTCCAGCCGGGCAAAGGCAAAGGCCGACAGGACCGTGATGACCAGAGAGAGCAGGGTGGACACCACACCGACGATAACGGTGTTGAGGAACAGTCTGCCCAGGTTGGCCGCCGAGAAGGCCTCCACGTAGTTGCCCCACATGATCTTCTGGGGGAAGAGGGTGGGAACGGGGAGACGGTACTCCATGGTGGACTTCAGGGAGGAGATGATCATCCAGTAGAAGGGGAAGACCACGATGAGGGCCATGACGCACAGGAAGGTGTAGAGCATCACCTGCACGATGATCTTGACGATCCTCTGCTTGGTGGAGACCTTCTGCAAATTCTTTTCACTCAGTAATGCTTGATGTGTCATAAACAGGCCTCCTTCATCAGAAATGGGTCTTCTTCTTGCTCACATACAGGTTGATCATGGTGACCACGAATATGATGGCGAAGAGGATGAGAGCGGCGGCGGACGCGCGGCCCTCGTTGGAGCCCAGGGCGTCGTAGATGTAACCGACCATGGTGTTCAGGGAGTGATCCGTACCCACGGCCTTCATATCGTCACCGAAGATACCGACGATGGAGGAGTACTCCTTGAAGCCGCCGATAAAGCCGGTGATGACCACGTAGGCCAGCATGGGGGAGAGCAGGGGCACCGTGATCTTGGTGAAGACACGGGCGCGGGGAGTGCTGTCCACCTTGGCGGCATCGTAGTACTGCTTGTTGATGCTCTGGAGGCCACCCAGAAGGATCAGGATCTTGAAGGGCAGGGCGTTCCACACGATGTAGATCACCATGACCCAGAAGTTGGGCCAGTAGCCGGAATTCACGTTGATCCAGTTCACGGGATCCATACCGAACAGGCCGATGATATTGTTGATGATACCCCAGCTTTCAGCCGAGGCGGCATCGGGAGACAGACCGATGATGTTGAACATGGCCTCGAAGACCATGCCGATGGCGATGGAGTTGGTGACGTAGGGGAGGAAGAAGATGGTCTGGAGGAATCTCTGCAGGGGTCTGATGGAGTTGAGGCAGACCGCGATGAGCAGGGCCAGAATGGTGGACAGGGGCACCGTCACCACCGTGAGAAGCAGGGTATTGATCAGGGCCTCCTTGAAGCCGCTGTACTCGTCCAGCACGTCGGTGAAGTTCTTGATACCGAACTCGTAGGTCTCACCGCCCACGGCACCCAGCATATTATAGCCGTCCAGGAAGGCGATTCGTACCGTATTGATGATGGGCCAGACCGTAAAGATGAGCAGCAGTACGATAGCGGGAGCCAGGTACAGCCACGCTTTCCATTTATGCTTGCTTTCTACCATATCACTTCACCTCGAAATACACGCGCTCCTCGGTCTCCTTGTTGAAGAGGAACACCTTATGAGGCTTGAGGGAGTAGGAGACGGTGACACCGTTTGCGTTCTTGGCGGCGTCGGCGTCCACGATGGAGCGGACAACGGGGTTGAGGGAGGCCTCGTGGGTGGTGACCAGGGACACGTCGCGGCCCATGACGTCCACGCCGCTGAGGTTGCAGGTCAGCGCGCCGTTGGGATCCACCACGAAGCCCTCGGGACGGATGCCCACGTAGACGGCCTGATCCTGGACACCGGGAACGTCCATGGCGTACTCACCGTCGTCATATGCATAGCCGACAACGGTGGGCGAAGCATAGGCTGCGGGAACCGAATCATCAGCTACCAAAATTTCAGTAGCCTTACCGCCCAGATAGAGCTTTTCACCCTTAACGTAGCCCTCAAAGACGTTGATGGGAGGAGTACCCAGGAACTTGGCGACGAACAGGTTAGTGGGATCGTCGTAGACGTCCTGAGGCGCGCCGATCTGCTGGACAACGCCCAGCTTCATGACCACGATCATATCCGAAATGGACATGGCCTCCTCCTGGTCGTGGGTGACGAAGATGGTGGTGATGCCGGTCTCCTTCTGGATGCGGCGGATCTCCTCACGGGTCTGGAGGCGCAGACGGGCGTCCAGGTTGGACAGAGGCTCGTCCAGCAGCAGGACCTTGGGCATCTTGACCAGGGCGCGGGCGATGGCCACACGCTGCTGCTGACCGCCCGACAGCTCGGAGGGCTTACGCTCCATGAGGTTGTCGATCTGCACCAGCTTGGCGGCCTCGAAGGCTCTCTCCAGCATCTCCTGCTTGGACAGCTTGTCAGCGCCCTTGAGGTTCTGCAGGGGGAACAGGATGTTCTGCTTGACCGTCAGATGGGGGTACAGGGCGTAGTTCTGGAACACCAGTCCCACGCCGCGATTCTCAGCAGACAGCTCGGTGACGTCGTCGTCGCCGAAGAAGATCTGACCGCCCGTAGGCTTCTGGAGTCCGCTGATCATGTACAGAGTGGTGGACTTACCGCAGCCCGAGGGGCCCAGCAGGCCGATCAGCTTTCCGTCGGGGATCTCAAAGGTGAAGTCGTTGACGGCGACCACCTCTTCCCCCGACTTCTTGTTACGGGAGGGGAAAACCTTGGTTAGATTCTGCAATACTACTTTCATTTTCGTATCATCCTTCCTGAGTGTTCTTATATTTTCAAAAAATGAAATCGCAATCAGCCCCGAGGGGAGTACCCGAGGGGAAAATCACCGTTCCCGCTTTTCAGCGGCCTCGGCGTGGAGACGCTTCTTGTATTCCAGCAGTGCCTCGGGGGAATCGAAGATCATCTGGGAGGCGAGGTCCACCGTGACGGTGCTTGCCAGCTTATCGTGGATGGGGGTATGGTCCCGGGTGCCGAAGAAGAGGATGGCCTGGACCAAAAGCAGAGCGCCGATGATGACGGTGCCCATCAGCCCCAGGCGGCCGAAGACGATCATGATGATCACGTAAACGGGGACCATGGTACCGATGGTGAACTTTCCCAGCACCGTCCGCGCGAAGAGCAGAATGGCGGGTAGGCGGACGCTATCCACCCGCATGACCCCAATACCGAAGAGCTTCTTGCCCAGGGTCTGGCCGTTTTTCAGGAGCAGAGGGATCAGGAATTCCAGGAGCAGGTAGCCCAGGAGAATGGCGAAGGTGATGATGATCATAGCCATACTGAGCATCATGTTGTAGGTATAGATGACGTCCGGATCCTCAGACCAGGCCTTATCGGCCTCCTCGTAGACTTTCAGCTCCTCCTCCGAGAGGGCCTTCAGCTCCTCGGCGGTGATGTCGAAGTCGATGCCGTACTTCTCGGCGTATTGCGCCTCCAGCTCGTCCATACGGTCAATATGCTGACCGTAATTCAGCACGAAAGACAGGAGCAGAGCCATGCCCACGATGACGGTAAAGAGTATGATGGCGTCGAACAGCGCGGCGGACAGCCGCTTCCACATACCGGCTCTTTGGATATCCAACATGGCGTTTTCCTCCTGACTTCATTGAAAATGGGCAGAATCCCACACATACTTTATTATACCACAAACCCATAGGAAAAGGCAACCTTTTTTGATGTTTTTTTGTCTCCATTTCGCATTTTCGGCAGTTTGCTATATTTCATAGGAGGAATGGGCGAAAGTTTGCGCAGTTTTGTTAGATTAGCACGAATCATGATGGATTTGGTTGGAATTTCAAATTGGGGTTTAGCGGGCGAAGCCCGTCACGCCCCCGCAGGGGGCATATCGAATCCCGAAGGGATATATCGAGTGCTACATGGCACATATCGAGTCCCGAAGGGACATATCGACCCGGAGTTTTTGTCGATATACACCCTTCGGGTGTTCGATATGCCTCCGGCATGGGCCTTCGACTCGATATGCCGCTTTCGCGGCTCGATATGCGCCTTTGGCGCAAGAACCCACCGACAAACCCAAATTTGAACGCCCAACGATAAAGAAAGACCCACACGAAGCAATCCCCCGTGCGGGTCCGATCCTTATTCCTTTTCCATGAGCCGCGCCCGCATCAGCTCGATGGTGGTCTCCCCGCCTGCCACGTACTTCTTGACGGGGCCGCAGAGTGTGACGGTATCCCCTACCCGGGGCGGGTCGGTGAGGCTGTCGTAGCGGGTGGCGCCCGTTTTGTCGTATACGCCGTAGACGAAGAGGGTGTTTCCCTTCCCGTCGTCGATGGTGATGTTGCCGTAGGTGGTGTTGGTGACCGACACCACCGTACCGCGGACGTAGTAGTTCTGATCGGTCTGGGCGTTGTCGGCCAGGGCGCCTCCGATCTTGTGGATATCGGGGATAGAGGTGTAGGTGATCTCGGCGGGCCTACCTCCCAGGCCCCCTTCGCGGACGTAGTCGGCCAGCAGGTCACGGGCGTAGACACCCTCCTTGTAGCGGGCGATCTCGGTGAGCTTGTTGGGGCCGTAGGTGGAGGTGTAGGTGTCCACAATAATATAATAGGTAGCGTTATTGTCGATCTTACCGCCGAGCGAGCGGCCATAGGCGGTGTAGCCGATGAAGTAGTTCTCGTTGGAGGTGTTGATGAACTTCTTCTTGAGGTCCGAGCCCTTGACCGAGCAGAGGACCAGGGTATTGTCGAAGGGCATGATCATCTGGAGCTGGGAATAGGTAACCTCCCCCGCCGCCAGATTGTAGGGGCTTCTCACCGAAAGGAAGCCGCCGCCCAGGACGATATCGTAGTCGGGGAAGGCCTCCTCGCCTACCTTGGCGTAGAGGTCGGCCACCAGCTGGCGGAGGTAGTCCCCCGAGCGGTAGGTATCGTTATAACCCAGCACCGTGTCCCCCGCGGAAACCTGATCCTTGTACTTCTCCATGAGGGTCTCCACGATGGGATCGTCGGGGAGCCCCGCATATTCGGTGGAGGAGACCAGCTCTGCGGTGGTGACTTGGCTCTTACCGTTGGCGAAGTTGATGGTGGCCTCGGCGTGGGTGATGCCCTTGTTGTCGCCGCCCCCCTGGAGGTGGTAGACCCCCCGGCTGTCGGTGAGGACGTAGCGCTGGTGGGAGTGGCCCTCGAAGACGATGTCCACGTAGCCCTCGGAGAGGACGGGGGCGTAGTAGGAGGACAGGGCTGAGTCGCTGATGCTGCCCGAATTCGAGGAGCCGTAGCCGTCGTGGATCGAATAAATGATGAAGTCGGCCCCCGCCTCGCGGAGCTTTTGGGACTCGGCCTTCACCAGATTGGTGAGGTCGTTCCCGGTTTTGAAGTAGATGCCGCCGGACATTTCCCCCGAAATGGAGGAGTAGCAGTCTCCCATGGCACCGATGATGCCGATGCGGGCGCCGCCGCGCTGGACCAGGACCGAGGACCGGCAGTAGGAGACCCGCTCGTCCGTGTCGCGGTCGTAGATGTTGATGGCGAGGAAGGGGAAGCCCGCCAGGGTGGCGTTGTTCTCGATCCAAGGTTCGCCCCAGTCGTACTCGTGGTTGCCCAGGGTCATGGCGGCGAAGTCCAGGTGGTTCATCCACTCGGTGATGATATAGCCCTTGGTGAGGTTGGACTCCGAGCTTCCTTGCCACATATCTCCCGAGGAGAGGAGGAGGACATGGTCCTCGCTCACGTAGGCGTTTTTGAGGTAGGTGGTCAGCTCGTCCACGCCCACCTGGGCGTCGGAGTCGCAAAACTTGCCGTGAAGGTCGTTGATGGCGAACAGATCCAGCACGATGACCACCGAGATGCCGCAATCGTCGCACTCACCGTTATTGTCCGCGTCGGTGTGATCCTCCTCGGTGGGGAGGTCGGGATCCTCGGGGTCCAGAATCCCCTCGGAGGTCTCGGCGGGAGCCGTAGGCGGCTCGGGATCGACGGGATCCGTAGCGAGAGGGGGCGTGTCGGGGCCGGGGGAGGGCGCGTCGGTATCGGGGCGAGAGGGGCGGGAGCCTGTGTCACCCGTTCCCTCGGTGGTGGTTCCCTCGGTGGTGGTTCCCTCGACCGAAGGATACGTATCCACCGCGGTATCCGTCGCGGGCGGGAGGATATCGACTGTGCAGGCAGAGAAAACAAGCAGAAGAGTCAGAAGCAAGGGCAGTATGGTTCTTCGCAGATTCATAACAGTCTCCATTGACATTTTAAGTTGGATACAGGCATTATACCATAAACCCGCGCGGAATGCAATAGGGCGGGCAAGATTTTCAGGCGGAACAGGGCGGTGACCGCGGGTGAGCGCCCTCATGGTGCTTCCCCCCCCACTTACTTCCGAAGAGCAGACACTCCAGCTCGGCCGTGTCTGCTCCGGCAGAGGTCTCCGCGCGAGCGCGGAAGGGAGTCTGAACCCACGCCCATTCCGCGTTACTTCAGATGGGCCGGGCAAGATGTTCTCCGCGGCTTTTGCCGCTGCAAAGAAATAACTTGTTTACCCTCCGGCATCTTGCACAGAGCCTCCGGTCCTTTTATCTTCACACAGCAAAAAAGGGGCTGAGTCAAAAGCTTTTCAGAAAGCGAATGGCTCAGCCCTTTTCTATGTAAGCCAACACTTATAAGCCCCAACAAAAGAAAAAGCCTCCAAAAGAGGCCAAAATGAGTACGACAAAAAGAGGATCCCAAG
>JAZNJA010000239.1:0-22879 GCA_045577755.1 Eubacteriales bacterium | reverse complement strand
CCTCCCGGAGGGAGCCTTAGGAGCGCGGGGCAAAATCACTTGTCGGGTAACGAATTTCCGCGGGGCAAGGCGAAAGGCTCCCTCCGGGAGGGGGCTTCCGCGAAGCGGGTGGGGGAGAACGCGGACATTGGGGCGAGCACTCTCTTCCAGCTATGCAAACCCACCGAAAAACCCCAATTTATTAATTACCCCCAAATACCCCGATCAACCGCCGCCCCACAGCCTCCGCCATCTTCAGCGCATGGGGAATGGCCTCGTCGGGCAGATTCTGATAGTACTTGTAGATCTCAAAGGTCAGATCCCCCGTGTATCCTGTCTCTTGCAGAGCCTTCATGATCTCCGCCCAGTGATACTGACCCAAAAAGGGAAGAGTATGACGATCTTCAATGTAATCCCCATCCTGGAAGTGAACAGCCCCCAGAAGGCCCTTATCCATCCCGCGGACAAAGTCTTCGGGCTCATACCCCACCATGGCGGCGTGACCCATATCCAGACAGGCCGTGGCCCACGGGGAATCCAGCTCCCGCACCACGCGGGACAGGGTATCGGGACGGTTCAAGCGCCCCGAATACACAAATTTCTCCTTGTGCCGCACGAAGAGATTCTCCACCGCGATGCGGATACCGAACTCCTCGGCATAGGGAAGCAGAGCGCGGTAGTATTCCATGGCGTAGGCGTGGGTCGCCTCGGTGTCCTCGGTGAATTCCTTGGGCATGGCGACACTGTGTACCACGATCTGCTCCGCCCCCAGAATGGAAGCCACCTCCATCGCCCGCGTCACGTTGCGGAAGGTGTCACAGGACGGGTCAAAGGGTTGACCGTACTTGGTGTCAAAGGGGGCGTGGGACTGGTTGCAGAAAAGCCCCAGCCCGTCCAGATGGGCGCGGAGGGAGCGGGCGTACTCGCGGTAACCGTCCTCCAGAGCGTGGGCCTGCTCCTTCCAGTAGTAGCAGGAATAGTCCACACAGTCAAAACCCGCCTCGCGGATGAGTCGGGCGGCCTCGAAATCGCCGTATCGGCGGCGCAGACCGTAGGTCTCCATGGAAAGTCTCATTGTGTTCTCCTTTTTCTATCGGTGGATGGGATTGCACCCGATCTCCACCCATGCGGGCGCAAACCCGCAGTTTTGCGCGATATTCCAGGAATGGTAATTGGACACGCTCGTCCCGTAAAAGGGAATGGCCCCCATCCCGGTGATCCGCTCCTTGAGCAGCGCCACCAGATGGCTCCCCAGACCCCGGGAGCGGTAGGCGGGCAGAATATCAATGCCGATCTGCATCCACCCGGGCGCGTCCTCGGAGGCCCCCGCCATGCCCACCGGCTCCCCGCCGTCATAGGCGCAGACAACCACCCGATCGGGGCGGCTTTCGGTCGGCTCGGAGCAGATGGCGTTGGGGAGCCGCGGATCTCCGTAAAAGGGAAGGATCTCCTCCCCCTCGTACCAGCGGATCTCCACGTCATCCCGCGCCGCCAAAAGAGAGGCGGGCGTCCCCGAAACACGGGGCAAAAACATATGATGGGTCTGGGATAAGGTGTACCCGAGCCGATTCAGCTCCCCCTCCAGGGGAAGCAGATTGGGCAGCTCAAAGAGCCAATGCCCCGCTCGGTCGGCCATGTAGGCGCGCAGAAAAGGATGCAGAACCTCGTCCGCTGTGATGACGGCGTTTCCCCCCATGGTGACCATGTGGAAGAAATACGGCTCCGAGCCATAGACCCGCCGCCCCTCGCGGAGCAGGGAGGTGGTCAGGATATTCTCCTCGCGGCCAAGATCTCCGGGCTCACAGTTGTACTCCAAGGCCAGAAGACGGCACAGCTCCTCGCGGTACAAAACCGCCATTACTCCCCGTCCTCCACCTGCACCACCTCGTCCACGATAGCCGCCAGCTTGGCCGCTACGTCGGGTTCCAGCTTCAGAGTGGACAGATCGGAGGGCATCTCCCCGAACACGGTCTTGTAGTGGGACAGAGCCGCCACGCAGGAGCCCGCGTAGGAGGGATGGGACTTGTCGGGATCGTACAGGTCGATCTCGGGGGTGGTCTCTACCGCCTTGGCGAAGCACAGGCCTACGGGAGACACCTCACCGTGTACCAGGGCGGCGGCTTGGCAGTAGGCGTCGTGGAGTCCCCCCGTCATGGACTCGCGGGTCCAGCCGAAGTAGTCCAGGTCCGCACTGCCGTCCATACGGCCCCAAGTCGCGTACAGGATGGTGCGCCACGCCCCGATGACGGAGGAAAGCCCCACCGCCCCCGCGAAGAACCGCTGGGGATCGTGGTAGGGAAGGCAGGACTGCTCCTGGAGGATGAGCACGTCGTACTCCACCTCCTCCACAAGCTCGGCGATCCGCTTGCCCAGAGGATCCTCGACGTTCAGATCATCGCAGAACTCGGTCAGGCACTCGTGGAGCCTGCGCCCTCCCGCCGTCACCGAGTCCACGCGGACGTCATGGCCGTTTGCGCGGCAAAGGTCGGCGAAAAGGGAGGGAAGGTCGGAGAAGTAGGTGTAGCTGTTGCCGATGAAGAGGATGTTCATGGTATTATCTCCTTATGTGAATGTACACGCAATAAACAATCAAAATTGTACTCGTTAAGCTCTTGGATCAGCTCCAAGGCTCCATCATCGATCATGCGGAAGACCGTCAAAACCAAAAAATGATAATTCAAATAACGAAAATTTACGTTATCAATTATTTTGAGTTCATTGGGAAGAAGCCACAGTCGAAAATTTTCATCGGGAATGACCCGCAGAAGAACCTTTTTTACTGAATCATAGCCGGTGCTGATCAGCTTTCGACGGTGGTAGAATCGGTAATCGCCGTTCTCCTCCATGAGCCGTTCCCATTCGGTTGCGTAATAAAGGCGCTTTTCTTGGGTCATGATCTTTGCTCCCGACACAGCACCAACCAGCTCCTCGTCGCGGAGCTGTCCCCAGAAACGGCAATTCTTCTTTGTCTTACCGTCGGGCAGATTCACTTTTGTTGGCAGTTCAAGGTCAATGACCGTGCAATCAGCGTCTTTTAAGCGGTGCAGAATGTACATCAAGCCGCACAGATCGTTGGCATTCTGCGCGTGCCATATGCGAACGATACCACCGTGTGAAACTTCCTCGATCATTTTGTCGATTCGTTTGGCAAATTCTGATATGTCTATATCCAAAAGCTTGCCGATTTCCTGTCTGTTCTCCGCGTAGCTTCCCTGAATGGAACCATATTCTAAATGGTGGTCGATGAACAAAGATTCAGTTTTGGCATGGACTATGGAATCAATAATTTCTTGATCGGCTCCCTTACAGGTTGCGACATTTTTCTCGCATTGGTTTCTGGACTCGGTTTGCATTTCTCGGATCAGATCCGCTTTGAGAATATGCTTGGTCTTGGAGCTTTTCTCACGAGTGTGAGTCTCCGGACTGAAAACAATATCCGAATATACTTCCCGAGGCTTTTGGGAGCTATAAAGAAAACGGCGAATGCCGGTGGCGTGATTAAAGAAAACATCGTAGGCTTTGCGGTTAGAATAATCAATGTCCTTTACATTCATATCGCAATAGGTCCTTTTTATGTGAGAATGAGTTGGTAGGAATCAAATTCTTTTACGGCCGTTGTACCGCGGTAGCATACAAATTTCACATCGGCACCCGTATACTGTTTTCGAATTGCCTTGACCGCAAGGGGTGAAAGCCCCTCCCGATAGGCGTAAACATAGTAGAATACCCGTCCGTCCTCGGCGTAGAAGGCGATACAGAACAGGATCGAGTTCCACTTGGAGATCTGCCGCTCATAGAAATCCACCTTGCGGCAGCGAAACGAAACGGTCTCCTCGCTTGCGTGGCAAATGCCCTCGTACAGCCTTGCGACCCGACGGAAACGGATCGCCCGCACCGCCCATATGGCGGTCAGAATGGCCGGTGCAGCGGGGAGAAACCAAAGGGAAACCGAGGCCGGCTGAAAAAACACGGGGACCGCCAGGCATACGGCGGTAAGCGCTCCCCACAGGAGCAAATAAACCACCTGCTCGGAGGAGGCGTCACGGATGTGTGCTTTCTTCAATTCCAGATCACTGGCGGTCTGTTTTTCCGATTGTCGCGCCTTGGTCCGGGCACGGGATCTTTTGGACATTGGCGGTTCCTTTCTTCACGCTATTAACTGTGTTCAAATAACCATTTTTGGGGATTGTTCTCGATATAGTTCCATATATCGATATACTGTTCTCGTGTACGGATCACTGTGTCATAATAAGAGGACTGCCACAACGATTCATTCACATGAAACATGGATCTGTATTGTCGGGTGGTCACGGATTTGAAATCTCGGATAACCCCCGGTAGGGAGCGGTGCCCCCACCGCTCCGCCACTTGAAAGTCAAAATTCTCTTTTGGGTGTTGGATCTTTTCGGGGTTATCTATACGAATAATGCCGTGAATATGGTCGGGCATGAAAATATACTTATCAATTGCGATATTTTCATTCATGGTTTCAATTTTGTTCCAACTATCAAGTACCGTCTCACCCAAAGGTGTAAGTGTGACCAAAGGTTGCGGAGCGGTGAGGGCACCGCTCCCTACAATGGGGGTAGAGGAAACCGAAGGGGCGTTTTGTTCCCGTGCGGTGATCACAGATAGAAGCGGCAAGCGTTTGTTCGTACAGATCGTGATGAAATAGTAGCCGCTTTTTCCGTAATCATATGGTCTTAAACGATGGTTCTTTCGTTCAGGTAAGCTCATATTTTCCTCTCCAACCCCACGACCACCTCCGCATGGGAGGTAAACGGAAACATATCCACCGGCTGTATCCTCCTCACCTTATACCCCCCCTTTGTAAGCGTATACAGATCCCGCGCCAACGTCTCGGGGTTGCAGGACACGTACACCACCCGCTTGGGGGCCAGCTTCATAAGACTGTGCAGAAACTTCCCGCTGCACCCCGCTCTGGGCGGGTCTGTGATAACCACGTCGGCGGTCTCGCCCTTGGCAGCCATGGCCTCCATGAACTCCCCCGCGTCGGCGGCGTGGAAGACGGCGTTGGTCACCCCGTTGCGCCGGGCGTTCTCTATGGCATCGGCCACCGCGTCCTTGTTGACCTCAACACCGATCACCGCTTTGGCTCCGCCAGAGCCATTCGCCCCCGAGGCCACGGTCAGCCCGATGGTCCCCGTGCCGCAATAGGCGTCGATCACCGTCTCCTTGCCCGTCAGCCCCGCGAACTCCTTGGCCTTGCCGTACAGGATCTCGGTCTGGACGGGATTGACCTGATAGAAGGAGCGGGGACTGATGCGGAACTCCAGCCCGCAGAGGCGGTCGGTGATGTACCCCTCCCCGTGAAGGATGTAGCTCTCGCTCCCCAGAAACAGGGCGGTGTCGGTGGGGTTGATATTCCGCACCACCGTGGTGATCTCGGGATGGCGGCGCAAAAGCTCATTGATAAAGGACCGCTCCGAGCGGAACTCGCCTTTTGCAGTCACCAGCACCACCATGATCTCACCGCTGACGAACCCCTTGCGGATCAGGACATGCCGCAGAAAGCCCTGTCCCGATTCCGGATCATAAGGGCGGATCTTCATGGAGGCGCAGAGCTTGCGGATCGTGGCCAAAATAGGCGCGGCGCACTCGTCCTCCAGCATACAGGACTCCACCTCCACGATACGGCGGGAGGCGGATTGGTACACTCCCGATACCACCTTGCCGCTCTTTGAACGGAAAGCGGCTTGAATCTTGTTGCGGTAGTGGGTGGGATTCTCCATGCCGATGATCTCCTCCACACGGCCAAAACGGCCAAGGAGCTTGATGAGCTTGGCCTGCTTCAAGTGGAGCTGTTCTTCGTAGGGGAGGTTCTGGAGGGAGCAGCCTCCGCATTTTTTGGCGTAGGGGCAGGGGAGCATAATCTATCCTTTCTATCACGCCCGCAGGGCATATCGCGCCCAACGGGCATCTCGCGCACGAAGGGCATATCGTTTTCATGATTAATTAAGAGACGGGATCGTCCACGGCTACAGGCGTCTCCCGCCCGCATCTCCTCGCCTTCACAAAGCACAGGACCGAGGCCCCCACCGAGATCACCAGTATCACCCCGCCGATGGCCAAAAGCGAGTAAAGACTCACGGCAAGCTCGGCCTGATACTCCTCTAAGGTGTAAAAAGCAACGTAGGTGTAGACCCCCATCTCCACCGCCTCCAAAGAAGCGGAATTCTCGTCAACGTAGCAGTAGAATCTGTCTCCCGCCTCAAAGGCCTCCAGCCGTGAGCGCAGCTGCGGCGAGTCCATCAGATCGGGGATCCGCAGAGGCAGAGTCTCCTCCTCCACGGTCAAAAGATAGGTCCGCCTGCCGTCCTCGGGATCCTCGTTGATCCGCAGAGAAACAAAGGTGTACTCCCGGAGGGGAAGGTCCTCGCGGGTGGCATGGAGAAAGGGAATGTTCAGCGCGGACTCCACCAAAAGCAGGATGAGGAAGGCCGAGACCGCCGCGAGAAACCAGGCGGCGATGCGGTATTGGGTCTTGCGCGGGAGGGTCTTCTGACGGTCCATAGCGGTCTCCTTTCGGGGTTGGCGCGGAGGATGATTCATTTGGTCTCCCCCTTCGCCTCCCACAGATTCTTTTCCACCCAGCAAGCGTCGCACCTGTCCCGCTGACAGCAGCACCCTGACCAGATGCGGGATTCCTTGCCCAGCTCGGAGAAGGGCGTTTGCAGGATGGGACGGAGGTAGGTCTCAATGGCTCTTGCCATGATCTCACGGAATTGCTCGTCGGTGAGGATCTGCCAGTTGTGGGTCTGCTCGCCGTCGGTGGTCAGCCGGGTGCTGAAGCAGGCGGGGTAGGGCTGACCCACAGGGTACAGCGAGATATTGAAGTAATATACGTCCGAATAGGCCGACTTCTGCGCTTCAAATTCCAGAATGAGGTCATCGGGGAGCTTTCTCGTCCACTTGGAGGCCTTCTTGGCAAAGCCCAAGGGCTTGAGGTAGGCGTGGATGCGGGACAGAAACTCCTTCTGCCGCTCCTTTTTCAGCGCGAGGATATCGTCCTTGGCCGTGTGACGGTACTGCTCGAACACCGCCTGTATGGCGCGGGCGGCCTCGGTCTCGTCCTCATCGCCCCGGATGATGGCGGCGTGACGGAGCTTGATATTTTCATCGTCCTCTCCGTGGTCGCGGAAAAAATCCTCGTCGGGAATGGTCGTGAAGCCGTAAACCGCGCGGATGTGGGTGCCAAAGTCCTTCAGGTTGAGGGCGAAGGCCGCCTTGTCGGCGGTGCGCCGGTAGAACCGGAATTGACAGTGCTCCCAGGCGGCCTCCTGCATACCGTTCTTCAAGGCGGCATCCCGATAGGCCAGCATCCGCTCGGTGTGGCGGCGGGTCAACGCCTCCTCCTCGGGGTGGGCATCCCAATAGGCATGGATGGTCTTCAGCTCCGCGCGGGAGGGAAGCTGGTAGCATTTCAGATCGGTGATCTCCAAACGGAAATAGGGCTGATCCCGCACCTGATCCCGCATATAGACCAAGCCGCGGGTAAAGATCTCCTTGACAACGGCACTATTGTGCTTTCTTTCCTCTATGCGGTAGTAGAGAAAATCATCCCCTAACGAGCGTTTGACCCAATCTCCGACCCGAACAGCGGCCATCTCTTGCTCGTTATAGCAGAGACTCACCAGCCTCTCGTAGATACGGCGGTCTGTCTTGGTCTCGCAGGAGCCCGCAAAATGGCGGATGTGACCGTGATACGCGTCGTGGAGCTTACCGTCCAACAGTAACTGCAACCCCTCGGCCAGCCGCACCTTCGCGTTGTAGTTATCCCCGAACAGCCCGTCCAGATCCTTGCCAAAGGCGGCCTTGTAGGCTTGCCATTTCTTTTGAAAATCGGGGGACTCAAAAAACTGATTGTATGCTTCCTGTGTGAGCATCCGTGTGTCTCCTTTATGTGAATTCGATCGGGGGGCAAAAAGCTTCAAATTTGGGTTTGGCGGTGTGTTGACCGTTCCTTTGCCTTCTCCAGCGGAGAAGGGGGACCGCGAAGCGGTGGATGAGGAGAGCATTTGTAACCCAACTTATTGGGGGTACAGTTACGTTCCTACAACCATACGGATAAAAAATGCAAAATGGTTGATACAACTATATTTTTGAAGCATTCAACATCCAAAAAGTGGTAGGAGAGTTAGCGTCTCACCAGGAAAGCGGATCTACAAGTGTTCTCCTCATCCACCGCTTCGCGGTCCCCCTTCCCCGCTGGGGAAGGCAGAGAGCGATAAACCCCAACTTGAACAGATCACACAAACTCAATCACCCTCGCCGTCTCCATCCCCGTCTCGATCTGGGGGATCCTCTCGGCGTACACGCTCTCAAAATCGAAATGCTGATGCCCCGTCAGGATGTACTTGATGAGCGGCTCTTTTGCGATGTATTCCATCATCTCCAGGGTCACCTCATCCGCCTTCTGCTGAACATACCGATCGGGGGGATAGCCCACCATCAGCTCCTCGGGTACCCCCATGATGTAAGCGCAGGGACAGTAGCTCATCATCCGTTCATAGAACTTGGGATCGTACAGCGGGGTGTGCATCATCAGCACGATGGGCAGACCTTTGGCCACCTCACCCTTCAAAAACTCAAACTGCTCGGGCTCAAAGAGGTAGTACCCGTTATCCAGAGCCACAAAGTTGACCCCGTTCACCACACGGGAGTCCATGCGGATGTTGTTCCCAAAGCAGGCCTGCACCGCGGGAAGGCTCTGATCGCGGTAGGCCGCGTCCTCCTTGGCCTCCCCCACGTAGAGGGAGAACTCGTGGTTGCCCGTGGCCATGTAGACGTCGTGGGTGTCGGTAAAGGCCTTCACCGCTTCCAGATTGGCCAGGGACACGAAATCGATGAGATCCCCCGTGTGGAAGATGGGGGCGTTCAGCTCGCGGGACAGCTCCCCCGCCTCGGCCAACACCTTTTCGGCGTTGGGGAAGGAGGGCAGACGCCAGTCCACGAGATCCACCTTGCGCCGGCCGTCACGGAGATCGGCATAGGTCAGGTGGGTGTCGGAGAGGTGGATGATGGTAAAGGGCGCGGTGGCGCTGATGTTGAGGGTGGTGTGGATGATGTTCATAGTCTAACTTCCTTAATTGATTGGTTCGGGGACAGATCACACGGGATCGGCGGGGCGGTGTCGCTTCAGATAAGCCAGCGCCTTTTGGTATTTCGCGGTGCGCTTCAAGGCCCACTCGTCCACCTCGTCCATGCGGGACAGATCGCTGTTGTGGCGCAGATCCGCCATTTTGACCTTGCGGGCGATGGGGTTGGTGGCGATCACCTTGACGTAGTCCATGTAAGGCACGGCGGGATCGTGGGTCAGGAGCGCCAGCGCGTCCATCACTTCATCGGGGAAGCCCATGCTCCGCAGATCGTCGAGGGTATAGTCGGTGTCCTCCACCACGTCGTGGAGCAGAGCGCATACCGTGGTATATTCGTCCTTCATCTGCTCGGCGAGATGGAAGGGATGGAACACGTAGGGAAGCCCCGTCTTGTCTACCTGCTCGCGGTGAGCGTCAAAGCAGAGACGGAGGGCTTTTTTGGTGAGAGGTGTGTAGATCATGGTAGGCTCCTTTCACGCGCCTTCAGACGCATATCGCGCCCGAAGGGCATATCGCAAAGTATCATGATTCAGGTGAGGTTTCAAATTGGGGTTTGTCGGTCTGTTTTAAAGAGTCATCCTGAGCGGAGCCGCTTGCGGCGGAGTCGAAGGATCTCCTTTGCCGACAAGAGATCCTTCGACTCCGGGCTTCGCCCTCCGCTCAGGATGACCGCATCAACAACTCACCGACAAACCCAAATTTGAAAATAAGCCAAATCATGACGCAGAAAACCCAAAAAACGACTCCCTCGCCCTTTTACGCCGAGACCCCTTGCAAAAAAAGGAAAAATGTGCTATACTATACAGTTGGAATCCGAATAATCACAGGAGCGTAACCGTTACCATGAAAATATTCCTGCGCTGTCTCGGGATGTATCCCAAGGAGACTGTCCTGGCCCCTCTCTTCAAGCTCTTGGAGGCCTGCTTCGACCTCTGTGTGCCTCTGGTGGTGGCCGCCATCATCGACAAAGGCATAACGGGGAATGATCCCATCCTGGTCTGGCAGCTCTGCGGCGTGCTGGTGATCTTGGCCTTCGTGGGCCTGGCTTGGGCTATTACCGCCCAGTATTTCTCGGCCAAGGCCGCCGTAGGCTCCGCCGCCCGTATGCGCCACGAGCTCTTCGCCCATATGCAATCCTTCACCTACGCCCAGACCGACCGCGTGGGTACCTCCTCCATGATCACCCGCATGACCAGCGATATCAATCAGCTCCAGTCGGGCGTCAACATCACCCTCCGCCTCCTCCTCCGTTCCCCCATCATCGTCTTCGGCGCCATGATCATGGCCTTTACCATTGACGCGAAGCTGGCCCTTATCTTCGTGGCGGCTATCCCCCTTCTGGCCATCGTGGTCTTCGGGGTCATGCTGGGCGGTATCCCCCTGTACAGGAAGGTACAGAACCGCCTGGACCGCGTCACCGCCGTCACCCGCGAGAACCTGTCGGGGGTGCGTCCCGTCCGCGCCTTCCGCAAGGAAGACTCCGAGATCGACCGTTTCGCCGCCGTCAATCGGGAGCAGACCTCCCTCCAGAACAAGGCGGGCATCCTCACCGCCGTCATGAACCCCGTGACCTACGTCATCGTAAACCTGGCGGTGATCCTCCTCATCCGTCAGGGCGCTTTCGCCGTGAACGAGGGGAGCATCACCCAGGGCCAGGTGGTGGCGCTGGTGAACTACATGGGCCAGATCCTGGTGGAGCTGGTGAAGATGGCCACCTCCATCTTCACCGTCACCAAGGCCGTGGCCTGCGGAAACCGCATCGGCGCGGTGCTGGATATGCCCGCGGGCATGGCGGTCACTCCCGCCCCCGACGGCACCCCTGTCCCCTCTGCCGACACCCCCGCCGTGGTCTTCGATCACGTCACCATGACCTACGAGGGCGGCGGCGCCCCCTCCCTCCACGACGTCAGCTTCACCGCAAGGCGGGGCATGACCGTGGGCATCATCGGCGGTACGGGCTCGGGCAAGTCCACCCTGGTTAACCTCATCCCCCGCTTCTACGAGGCCGCCGAGGGGACCGTCTCGGTCTTCGGCCTGCCCGTACGGTGCTACGATCCCGAGGCACTCCGCGCGCGCATCGGTGTGGTCCCCCAGAAGGCCGAGCTGTTCAAGGGTACGGTACGCTCCAACCTCCTCTGGGGCAAGGAGGCCGCCACCGACGAGGAGCTGTGGGAGGCCCTGGAGGCCGCCCAGGCCGCCGACTTCGTCCGGGAGAAGGAGGGTCGGCTGGACGCTCCCGTGGAGCAAAAGGGACGCAACCTCTCAGGCGGCCAGAAGCAGCGCCTCACCATTGCCCGCGCCCTGGTGGGCAAGCCCGAGATCCTGATTCTGGACGATTCCGCCTCAGCCCTGGACTTCGCCACCGACGCAAAGCTCCGCGCCGCCCTCCGGGAGCTTTCGGGCGATCCCACCGTTTTCATCATCTCCCAGCGCACCTCCTCCATCCACGCCGCCGACCTCATTATCGTCCTGGACGAGGGCCGCGCCGTGGGCATGGGTACCCACGAAGAATTGCTGGCCTCCTGCGAGGTCTACCGCGAGATCCACGAGTCCCAGTTCAAGGGAGGTGAGGCGTCATGAAAAAGAGCAACAAGTCTGTGGATACCCTCTCCACCATGAAAAAGGTGCTTCGCTACCTGAGGCACTACCGCCTCCTCTTCGCCCTGTCCCTCCTGCTGGCCGTGGTCGTGGTGGGTCTGACCCTCTATTTGCCTATCCTGACGGGCGACGCCATCGACCTCATCATAGCCCCCGGACAGGTGGACTTCGAAGCCCTCTCCCCCCTGCTTCTGTGCGGGGTCATCATCATCTGCGTCACGGCCCTCTGCCAGTGGCTCATGAACATCTGCAACAACCGCATCACCTTTGGGGTGGTGCGCCGCCTCCGCCACGACGCCTTCGTCCGTATCCAGTCCCTTCCCCTGTCCTACCTGGACCGCCGTCCCGTGGGCGACACGGTCAGCCGCGTCATCGCCGACGCCGACCAGTTCACCGACGGCCTGCTCATGGGCTTCTCCCAGTTCTTCACGGGGATCCTCACCATCCTGGGAACCCTGTGCTTCATGCTCACCCTGAACCTCCCCATGACGGTCTGGGTGGTGGTGGCCACGCCTCTGTCCCTCTTCGTGGCCTCCTTCATCGCGAAACGCACCTTCAACCTCTTCAAGAAGCAATCCGAGACCCGCGCCGAGCAGACCGCCCTCATCGACGAGATGATCGGCTCCCACAAGGCGGTGGTGGCCTTCGCCCACGAGGATGAGGCTCTGCGGGACTTTGACGAGATCAACGCGCGCCTGGAGACCGTCTCCCGCAAGGCGGTGTTCTTCTCCTCCCTGGTCAACCCCTCCACCCGCTTCGTCAACAACCTGGTCTACGCGGGCGTGGCCCTCATCGGCGCCCTGATCTGCCTGTCGGCGGAGGGCGGTATGGCTCTGACCGTGGGCGGTCTCTCGGCCTTTTTGACCTACGCGGGGCAGTATACCAAGCCCTTCAACGAGATCTCGGGGGTGGTCACCGAGCTGCAGAACGCCATGGCCTGCGCCGCCCGCCTCTTCGAGCTGATCGAGGCTGACACCGAGATCCCCGACGCCCCCGACGCCGCCGTGCTCACGAACTGCCAAGGGCAGGTGACCCTCAAGGACGTGGTCTTCTCCTACACCCCCGACAAACCCCTGATCCAGGATCTGGACCTGGCGCTGAAGAGCGGCCAGCGGGTGGCCATCGTAGGCCCTACGGGCTGCGGCAAGACCACCGTTATCAACCTCCTCATGCGCTTCTACGACGTCTGTGACGGCTCCATCCGAGTGGACGGCACCGATATTCGGGACATGACCCGCCATTCTCTCCGCGAAAGTTACGGCATGGTGCTCCAGGAGACCTGGCTCTCGGCAGGTACCGTACGGGATAACATCGCCTTCGGCCGTCCCGACGCCTCCGACGAGGAGGTGGTGGCCGCCGCCAAGGCCGCCCACGCCGACGGCTTCATCCGCCGACTCCCCGAGGGCTACAACACGGTCCTCGGCGAGGACGGAGGCTCCCTGTCCCAGGGACAGAGGCAGCTCCTCTGCATCGCCCGCCTCTTCCTCTGCCTCCCCCCCATGCTGATCCTGGACGAGGCCACCTCCTCCATCGACACCCGCACCGAGCTGAAGATCCAGAACGCCTTCGCCACCCTCATGAAGGGCCGTACATCCTTCATCGTGGCCCACCGCCTCTCCACCGTCAAGGAAGCCGACGTGATCCTGGTCATGAAGGACGGCCACGTCATCGAGCAGGGGGATCACAAGACCCTCCTCGAGAAGGACGGCTTCTACGCCGAGCTGTGGGGCAGTCAGTTCGAGGCGTGACCCACGATCATCGACACACAAAAAGGGCTGAGTTTTCACTCAGCCCTTGATCTTTTTTGGGGGGAGACGGATCAATCCTCGTCGAGATGCTGTGCGGTCTCGGCCTGGATGGCGTCGTCGTAGGAGAGCATGGGGGCGATGTCCTTGCCCTTGATCCTGCGGTCCACGTAGTTCTTGGTGACCTTCAGGACCAGAGGCAGGAGCGCCACCACGCCGATGAGGTTGGGGATCATCATGAGGCCGTTGAAGGTGTCCGACAGATCCCAGGCCAGGCCGCCCTCCATGACAGCGCCCGAGACGATCATGGCCACGAAGATGAACTTGTAGACCTTGACGCCGGTGGTACCGAAGAGGTACTCCACGGCCTTGGAGCCGTACTGGGACCAGCCCAGGACGGTGGTAAAGGCGAAGAAGAGCATGGCGATGGCCACGAACCAGGTACCGGGGGCGCCGAAGTACTGGCCAAAGGCTTGGGACACCAGGGTGTCGCCGTTGAGCTCTCCGATGGGAGAGCCGGTGGCCAGGTCGATGTAGCCGGTGGAGAGGACCACCACAGCGGTCATGGTGCAGACCACGAAGGTGTCAAAGAACACCTCGAAGATGCCCCACATACCCTGCTTGACGGGCTCCTTGACGTTGGAGGAGGAGTGGACCAGCACCGAGGAGCCAAGGCCCGCCTCGTTGGAGAACACGCCGCGCTTGAAGCCCTGGGTCATGGTCTTCTTGATGAGGACACCGATACCGCCGCCCAGCATAGCCGCGGGGGTGAAGGCGAACTTGAAGATGGAGACGAACATGGGGCCGACCTTCTCGATGTTGATGAAGAAGATCACCAGGGAGCCGATGCAGTAGGCCACGGCCATGAAGGGGACCACGATCTCGGCTACGCGGGCGATGCGCTGGAGGCCGCCGATGATGATGAGGGCGCCGATGATGAGCAGGCCGATACCGATGATGAGATGGATGATGTTGATCTCGGTATTGGGGATATTGCCGAGGGATGCGTTCTGGAAGAAGGCGGCGTCCATATTCAGGACGATCTTGTTGATCTGGGCCATGTTACCGATACCGAAGGAGGCCAGGATGGCGAAGCAGCAGAAGAGGACGGCCAGCACCTTGGACACGGGGCTGAGCCACTTTTTCCCGTAGCGCTTGCCCAGACCGTCGCGGAGGTAGTACATGGGACCTCCCGACCACTCACCGTCCTTGTTGCGGCGGCGGTAGTAGATACCCAGGAGATTCTCCGAGAAGTTGGTCATCATACCGAAGAAGGCGGCGACCCACATCCAGAACACGGCGCCGGGGCCGCCCGTCACGATGGCGGCGGCCACGCCCGCGATGTTGCCCGTACCGACGGTGGCGGCCAGGGCGGCGCAGAGGGCCTGGAACTGAGAAATGGTCTTACGGTCGGTCTTCTTGGTGGCGTTGCTGTTCTTCTTGAAGACGCTGGCGATGGTGTTCTTCCACCAGTGGCCAACGTGGCTGATCTGGAACACCTTGGTGCCCACGGTCAGAAGGATGCCCGTACCGATGAGCAGGATGAGTCCGGGCAGACCCCAGACCGCGCCGTTGACGGCGTCGTTGATGGTCTTGACCCAATTGAGAAACGCTTCCATGCTTGTTTCCTCCATAGAAAAAAGAAATAAAAAAACGCTGCCGAACCCTCGGCAGCTCTGAAAATAGGATGCAGACACAATATTGACTGTACCTGCTCTGTCCTTTTGCCTGAGAGATTCGGCCTGACTTAGGTCAGCCTTGCACCTTCGGCACCCATTTAAGGGATTCTCCAGAGCTCCTCCGCCGACAGTTTCGAAAGATTCTGACGGCATCATGGGGAACGATGGGGGTATTATAGCACAAAAATCGGGGTTTGTCAATAGAAACCTCCGCTTTTTTGCAAGTTTCACGTCGAAATCTTGCATTTTTTCAAATTGTGTGCTATAATCTATCCAAAATCTCGGAAAAACGCGGCACATTTGCCCCCGCCGCGTTGTGTATATAGGTGAGGGGCACATCCCCCACCGAAAGGAGGCTTTTATGATCCTCAACGACTTTGAGATCGTATCTCTCTACCACGCCCGCAACCAGCAGGCGGTGGAGATCACCCAAAAGCAGTACGGCACCTACTGCCATACGGTCTCCATGAACATCCTGAACAGCCAACCCGACGCCGAGGAGTGCGTCAACGATACCTGGGTGGCGGCGTGGAACACCATGCCCCCCAAGTGGCCCCAGAACCTCTGCGGCTACCTGGGCAAGCTCACCCGCAACATCTCCCTCAACCGCCTCAAAGCCCTCCGCAGAGAGAAGCGGGACACCGCTCTGACCGTGGCCTTTGAGGAGCTGGAGGACATCATCCCCGCCCCCGACGAGACCGAGTCCGCGGTGATCTGCGGGTGGCTGGACGAGTATCTGGGGACGCTGCCCCAGCTGGACAGACAGCTCTTCGTGGGGCGGTACTGGTACAACCACAGCGTCAAGGCCTTGGCCAGACACTACGGCATGACCGCCAACGCCGCCACCAAGCGCATCACCCGCGTCCGCGAGGGTCTGCGGGATTTCCTGATCGAAAGGGGGTACACACCGTGAGAGGCGAGGTATTATTTGAAAAGATGACGGGTATTTCCGACGAGTTCATCGCCGAGGCGGCGTTGGTGGCTCCCGCAGGGGTAGCCGCGCCCAAGAAGAAGCCCTTTGCTTCCCTGTCCCGCGCCCTGAACAGCGGGTGGGGGGTGGCCTGCATCTGCTTTATCGTCGCCATCGCCGCCGTGGTGGGCATGGTGGCTTGGGGGCGAATGGGGGAGATGATCGACCCCGGAAGTGACCCTACCGTACGGTTCGCCTTCTCCTACGAGATGACCGCCAACGACGGCTCGGCCTGGAGCGGAACCGCCATGCCCGGGGATATCGTGAATGTCAGTACCACCATCGTCAATCACGGAAAGCCCTTTAAAGCCTATGACTTTTTCGCCTTCGCACAGCTGGTTTTGCAAGAGGACGAATCGGTGGTGATCGCGGGTCACTATCCCGTGGTGGACACCGACAAGCACACTGTAGAAAGCGGCAGCACAGGCAGCCGCACCTTCCATTTCCATATTCCCGAGAACGCCACCCCCGGAGTGTACGATCTGGTGCTGTCCTACGACGGTGAAAAGCAGGTGTTCGGCGGGGCTTTGACGGTGGGGGATCCCAACGCCAAATTCTCCTTCGGCTACAAGCTCGCAGGAGATGCCTTGACAGGAGCCTCCTACCTCATGAATACGTGGATCACCAACGAGGGCGAGCCCTTCACCTTTGAAGGTTCTTCCATGGGCTTTGCGCCCACCGCCGTGCTCATTCACATGGAGACACAATACCGCATAAACGGCTCCTTTGGCATGGACGACGATCAAGGGATCTTCACGGTCAACACAGGTGACATGCGCTACGTGACCCAGGAATTTTTCATCCCCGCCGACGCACCCACGGGAGCCTATGCTCTGAAGCTGTCCTACGGCGGCGTGTCCGAGAGCTTCCCCGGGGCGGTGATCGTGACCCATCTCGTCCTCGACTACCCGCTCCTAGAAAACGGTCATCCCTTCTCCTTTGGCTACCAGCCCTTCGGGGATATTGCCAATCCCGGCGAACAGTTCATTATGAATGCATGGGTCATCAATGAGGGAGAACCCTTCTCCTTTATGGGAGATCCCTATTCCTTCCAACCCACAGCCACGCTGTACCACATGGATTCCGACTATACCATAGGCGGTTTGCCCCCGCCCACCGGTGTAGAGCCGAGGCCCTGCAACATTCTGACAGGACAAAAAGGGGAGAGTGCCTACACGTTCCCCATCCCCGCCGACGCGCCTACGGGAACGTACGGGCTGAAGCTGACCTACGGCGGCGCGCAAGAGACCTTTGACAATGTGCTGACGGTGGCGGAGTCCACCGTCATAGCCCCCGCCGTCCTCTACAACCTCACCATGCCCATCGGCTCGGATTGGCTCTACGAGCCCATCGACGAGGCCTACGTGGACGGCGAGCTGGTCACCGTCCGCGTCAAATTCGCCACCGTGGTGAGTCCCCTCTTCTTCTTCAATGGCGAGCTCATCACTCCCATAGCGGGAGACGATCAGCTTGGCTACTGGGAGTACAACTTCATCATGCCCCAAAAGGATTCCGAGATCATTTTCCATACCTATGACGGAACGGCTCCCTACGGCGACATTCTGAAGGCCTTCATCCTGTCCAATCCTTACTTATTTACCGGCGAGGAGCAGTTCTACTACTACGGCGAGTTCGGGGACGGTGTTACGGTCGCCCTACAGCTCGGGTATGGCGAGGCGATATGGTCAACGGCCGTTGGCGGGTACACCTTCGTCACCCCCAACACCCACGATATGGTGGCTTTCCACAACGGGACCCTGTACGAATTGCAAACAGCCTACGACATGGGCTTGCTGACCGACGGAGATCTGGAGGTCATGATGGCCACGCACAAGGAATGGTTCCCTGACGATTAAGCCCAACAAAAGACCCGCGAGGACACCTCCCCGCGGGTTCTCTTTATAGTAAGTCTTTACTGCCCATAGGTCCCCTCCGCCATGGCCTTGACCTTGGCGAACAGCTCCCGCTCCTTGGCGTCCCACAGAGCGGGATCGCCGTCGTGCTTGACCGAGGTCTCCAGGGACACACAGCCCTCAAAGCCGATCTCGTGGAGGGCCCTCGTGAAGTCCACCCAATCAATGACACCCTCACCCGGCCGCCAATGGAGATCGCCGTGACCGTCGTTGTCGTGGACGTGGAGGGCGGCCAGAAGGTCCTTGCCGATGGCGCGGACGGCGTCGGCGGGGGAGTCCCCGTAGACGGCGGCGTGGCCCGTGTCGAGGCACATCTTCATGGCGGGGTGGTTCATGAGCTTGACGAACTCCAGAGTCTCGCTGACGCGGGACAGAGGCAGGGAGGTGAAGGGGAGATTCTCAAAGCAGACCGTGACCCCCAGCTCCCCTGCCAGATCGCAGAGGGGGGTGAAGTGGTCGAGGTTCATCTGCCACAGCTCCTCCTTGTGGGCGGGGTTGTTCTCGCCGAAGGGCATGATGCAATGGATCACGAAGTTGGGCGCGCCCAAAAGGGCGGTGCCGCGGATGCCCGTCTCCATGGCGGCGTACCGCTCGGCGCGGTCATAGGCCGAAAAATCCTGTGCGGGCCACCGCCACGCGCCATGAGTCTGGTTGACGAACAGGCCATTACTTTCGATGATCGCCCGCTCCCGCTTCAGGGTGGCGGCAAACTCGGCCTCGGAGACGTGGAAGATCTTGTTCTCGGTGTGGCAGAACCAGCCGTAGTCCAGGGCGTCGTAGCCGTGGGACCTCATGATCTTGAGGCCCTCTTCAAAGCCGTAGGCGTAGATGTAGTCGGAGGTGATGCAGGTCTTCATCATGGTCAGATGCTCCTTTCGGATCAATTCGTAATGCGCAATTCGTAATTCGTAATTGGAAGAAAGAGGGGATAATTACGCGGCGACGTAGATGATACCGGTCACAGCCCCATCACGGAAGACCACCTGGAGCTTGGCGTTGC
Source organism: Eubacteriales bacterium (assembly GCA_045577755.1). Classification (GTDB taxonomy): domain Bacteria; phylum Bacillota; class Clostridia; order Oscillospirales; family CAG-272; genus CAMEON01. The sequence goes on along the minus strand of JAZNJA010000239.1, from coordinate 3,876 downwards.
CGTCGGTGTAGACCAGGTTGTCGCCCACGGACTCGGCCTTGTAGCCCTTCATGGCGGCCTCGGCGTCGGCGCGGCTCATGCCGATGAACAGGCCCTCGGGGGTCTTGACCGAGTCGTCGGTCAGCTCCACCTTGCAGATGATCTGGCCGTCCTTGGCGGGGGTGGTGGACATACGGAAGCCGTGGTAGGTGTAGAGGTAGTCCTTACCCGAGAAGCCGCCGCAGGAATCGGAGGAGTTCATAGCTTTCCAGTCGCCCAGAGTGGTGACCGCGGGAGCGGCGGGAGCGCCGATTGCCAGCGTGACGTTATTGGGAGTCACGAAGACCAGCTTGGAGTCGGAGCCGCCCTTATTGCCGCAGGCGGCGAAGCAGAGGGTCAGAGCCAGAACGGCGAGGGTCAGGGAGAGGATACGAAGGGTGGTTTTCATGGTGGTGGTTCCTTTCTTTGTGGAAATTAGATGTGGGATGTAAGGGGGTCAAATTTGGGTTTATCGCTGAGCTTTGCTCAGCAGAGAGATACAAGATACGCGCCGAGCAAGCTCGGCCGATACAAGATACAAGATATAGAACGGATTACGCTGTAACGTTTTTCATATCTTGTATCTTTGTATCTTGTAACTTGTATCTCGCAGTAAAACTGCAATTTACTGCTTTTTCGTCTCGCCTTCCATGGCCGCCTTACGGTCATAGTAGGCCTCCACCCGCCTCTGCCATACGGCGGCGGTGTCGCTCTCTCCCCGTCGGTCGGGGATGGCGTGATCCTTTGCGAGGATCTCACCGAAATAGCGGGTGAGCTTCTCCGCGCCGTAGACGTTGAGGTGGGCGCCGCCGTCGTAGGTGTCGGTGGCCATGTCCAGGCCCATCTCGGAGGCTTTGGGGATGAGGTTGTAGTAAGCCAAGCCATGCTCGGCGGCGTAGTCGGTGATCTGGGCATCCCACTCGTCGTACCAATGGTACCGCCAGAAGTTGGTGGGGGCCTTGACCAGGATCAGCTCGATGCCCTTTTCGGCGCAGAGGGTCCGCATTTTGTCCAGATAGGCCATGGCCGTGGCGGGGAGAGTGTAGTCGATGAGCTGCTCGGGGGTGTAGTCGGCCTGGGTGTCGGCGGGAACGATCCCCGTCTGCATGAGGTAGCCGCTGTCGGAAACGGCGGGCTTATCCTTCCAGGCATAGGCGAAGTCCTCGGAGGTCAGCTCGCTCCAGCGGCTGTGGTAGCGGAAGAAGGGGAAGAGGTAGGTGAGGAAGTCCTCTTCCTCGGTCATGGAGGCGCGGATGGCCTCGGCCTTGACGCTTGACCATTCCATGCCGTCCAATGCCATGCGGTTGTAGGCCTCCTTCTGAGGCTCGCCGTACTTCAGGGCGTAGACGTTGAAGACCACCGCCTTGGGGGTCTCATAGCGGAGGGCATCCTCCAGCAGGTAGTAGGAGTGCCAGACCAGCTGCTGGGCGCCGCCGCGGAGGTAGGCGGAGACGCCGTACTCCTCCCAGAGGACGGCGGGGACAAAGGACTCGAAGATCTCGCAGTCACCGACAAAGATGACGTCGTGGTTGGTCTCGGCCACCGCGCCGTAGTATTCCTCGGTGAGGCTTCCCTCCTTGGATGCCGTCAGGTACTTGGGCATGAGGATGGGGGTCAGCACTGCGGGGATGGCGGCCAGGACAAGGAGTGCCAACACCACGCAGAGAGCGCGGAGCCACAAAGTCTTTTTGGGGGTCTTGATCGTTGTGTTTTCCATATCCGTACCCCCTTAATACTGTCCGTAGATGAAGTCGCTCGCGTCAAAGCCGATGCCGTAGCTGCCGAAGATCATGACCGTGACGGCCAGACCCAGAGCGGCCAGGGTCCACAGAACGGGACGGCGGGAGAGGCGGTCAGCGACGGGGGTGTCCTTGCCCGCGCGGCTGACAAAGAAGATCAGCAGGGTCGCAAGGCCCACCAAGATCCACACGGGAAGGGTGATGCCCAGCTTGTCCATGACCGAGCCGTCGAGGAGGTCGCCCCAATGGCTGAAATCGTAGAACATGGAGGCGAAGGCCTTGAAGGTCACGGGCACGTCGCGGTAGCAGTCCAGGATGCGGACGGCACCCATGAGGAAGAAGGTGCGGACGCACATGAGGCCACCGTAAAAGGCGGAGGCGGTGAGTCTCGGGAACTTCTCGCGGAATTTCTTGTACAGCGGCTCGCACTCACGGGAGATCAGGATGATGACGCCGTTCAGCACGCCCCAGACGATGAAGTTCCAGGACGCCCCGTGCCAAAGTCCCGTCAAAAACCACGTCACAAGGGTGGCCAGGTACACGGGGAACCGCATACCGACGGCCTTACCCAGATGGGCGCGGCTCCATTTGGTGAGCTTCTGCATGGGCGAGCAGATGGACAAGGGGTAGAAGACGTATTCGGTGAACCAGGAGCCCATGGTGACGTGCCAGCGGTTCCAGTACTCGGCGGTAGATCGCGACGAGAAGGGGCGGTTGAAGTTCTCGGTGAGCCTCAGACCCAGCATACGGGAGAGGCCGATGGTGATGTCGATGCCCCCCGTGAAGTCGCCGTAGATAACGGCGGAGTAGAGGATGATGAGGAGCAGGACGTACATCCCGCCGAAGTCCTCGGGGGTCCCCACGATGGTCTTGACCGCCCCCATGAGGGTGTCCGCCACCACCAGCTTCTTGAAGAAGCCCCAGAGGACCCGCAGAAGTCCCGCCGAGAGGTTGTCCCACTCGGCTCTGTGGGGGGTATCGAACTGGGTCGCCAGATCGTTATAGCGGCAGATGGGTCCCTGCATGACCGCAGGAAAGAAGGAGATGAACAGGGCGTATTTGCCGAGATTGGTTGCCGCCTTGGCCTTTCCGCGGTAGACGTCGATGAGGTAGCCCGTGGAGCGGAAGGTGTAGAAGGAGATGCCCAGGGGCAGGATGAGGGAGGGGACCGTCAAGGTGCTTGCGGTGAACAGACCCAGAATATCGTTGACGATGGATACGGTAAAGCCCGTGTACTTCAGCACCGCCAGGATGCCGAAATTGAGGATCAGCCCCGCCACCAGTATGCGGAATCGCTTCTTCTTCCCCGCCGTCTTGTAGGCCTTGCGGGCGTCCTTGTCCATGTCGGCCCTGTGGGTCGCTATGTAGTCCTCGTCGGCCTTGGCGCGGCGCTCGATCACTCTCGCCAAGAGGAAGGTGGTGAGGATGGTCACCAATATAAAGGGCAGATACCACCCTCCCGCCGCGGCGTAGAAGAGGACGCTTGCGGTGAGGAGTACCACCCATTGACCTCGCTTGGGCACAAGGTAGTAGCAAAGTACCGTGACCGCCGCGAAGATCAGGAAGGGGAATGAGGTGAGGGTCACGGGATCAGTCCTCGTCCAGGCGGCAGATCAAGGCCCACAGCGCCTCAGCGGAGTCAAAGTTCTCAGGCATGATCTCCTCGGCGGGGATCATGACGTCAAATCGGTCGTTGACCTCGGTGACGATGCTGACGATATCCAGCGAACTGAGGATAGCCTTCTCAATGAGACCGGTCTCGGTGGTGAAGTCCACGTCGTCGTGGAGCTCGGTGAGGATGGAAATGAGTTCGTTCATGTATGTTCTCCTTGCTTGGGTTGGGTGGTTGATTTCAAATTTGGGTTTGACGGGCTGTTTGTTTGCGGCTTGCCCGCGATATTTGCCCTCTCACCGCTTCGCGGAGCTCCCCCAGAGGGGGAGCAAGTCGGATCGTAGCCATGTCGTTCTGTGGGCCAAGGGGTTGCCTGACTGGGTTGTCTTCCTAAGACCGCTTGGCCTCCGACTTGGTTGATTTCAAATTTGGGTTTGACGGGCTGTTTGTTTGCGGCTTGCCCGCGATATTTGCCCTCTCACCGCTTCGCGGAGCTCCCCCAGAGGG
>JAZNJA010000238.1:0-7304 GCA_045577755.1 Eubacteriales bacterium | reverse complement strand
CCCTCAAGGAGGGAGCCTTTCGCCTTGCCCCGCGGAAATTCGTTACCCGACAAGTGATTTTGCCCCGCGCTCCTAAGGCTCCCTCCGGGAGGGAGCTCCCGCCCGCAGGCGGGTGAAGGAGTACGCGTGCATAGCGGTTTTATCCTTGTTTCGGTCATCAAACCCACCGTCAAACCCAAATTTAATCCCAAAACATTGACAGTATCCAAATTTTATGCTATACTATACCCAACAAACCCGAAAGGAGGCCGTACCATGTCCCGCAAGCCCTGTCTTGCCCTGTCCACAACCCAGATCATCCTGCTGAGCTTCCTTGGGGTCATCCTGCTGGGAAGCCTCCTCCTCTCCCTCCCCTTTGCCACCCAAAACGGTGAGACCGTTCCCTATATCGACGCTCTCTTCACCGCCACCACCGCCACCTGCGTCACGGGGCTGGTCACGCTTCCCACGGCTACCACCTGGAGCCTGTTTGGGCAGATCGTCATCCTCATCCTCGTCCAGGCAGGCGGCCTGGGTATCATCACCGTCATGGCGGGGGTCATGCTGGCCCTCCACCGCCGCATGGGCCTCTCTGACCGCATCCTCCTCCGCGATGCCTTCAATCTCAACACCCTCTCGGGCCTCTCGGACTTCCTCAAAAAGGTCCTTCTCGGCACCCTCGCCGTGGAGCTGACGGGAGCCCTCCTCTACATGACCGTCTGGGTCCCCGAGTTCGGCGCGAGAGGCATCTGGATCTCGGTCTTCAACGCCGTCTCCGCCTTCTGCAATGCGGGCATGGATATCATCGGGGAGAACAGCCTCTGTGACTACGCCACCGATCCCGTCATCAACGGAGTCACCTCTGCCCTCGTCATCCTGGGCGGCCTGGGCTACATCGTCTGGTGGGATCTATTGCGGGTGATCCGCCTGGCGTGGGAGCGAAGGAGCCTCCGCGCCCTCTCTCACCTCACCCTCCATTCCAAGCTGGCCCTTACCGCCACCGCCGTTCTCCTTCTGGGGGGCGCGACCGTCATCCTCCTCTGCGAGTATCACAACCCCGCCACCATGGGGGACATGGGCTTCTTCGGCAAGCTCCAGGTCGCCTTCTTCCAGTCGGTCACCACCCGTACAGCGGGCTTCGCCACGGTCAGCCAGACCGACCTCACCCCCGCCTCCACCGCCGTCTGCCTGGTCCTCATGTTCGTCGGCGGCTCCCCCGTGGGCACCGCAGGCGGTATCAAGACCGTGACCCTGCAGATCCTGGCCGCCTACGCCGCCAGCACCGTCAAGGGCCGCGACGAGGTCACGGTATTCAACCGCCGCATCCCCGACGACGCCCTGCGGAGATCCGTCGCCGTGGCAGGCACGTCCTTTCTGATCGCCGCTCTGTCCACCCTGATACTGGCGGTCCTCACCCCCGGCCGCGACCTGGCGGACATCCTCTACGAGACCGTATCCGCTACCGCCACCGTGGGCCTCTCCCGCGACCTTACCCCCCTCCTCACGACGGCAGGGAAGCTCACCGTCGCCGTCACCATGTACCTGGGCCGCGTCGGTCCCATCTCCCTGGCCATCGCCTTCGGCACTCGCCGAAAGACGGTCAATGCCGTCAAGAACCCCACCGAACAGGTCAGCGTCGGCTGACAGGATAGGAGAAGATCATGAGTCTGAAAAAATCATACGCCATATTCGGTCTCGGCCGTTACGGCCTGGCCGTTGCCCGTGAGCTGGTTGCAGGAGGCGCCGAGGTGCTGGCCATCGACCAAAGCGAGTCCATCGTCAATTCTCTCACCGCCGAGATCCCCCTCTGCAAGTGCGCCGACGTCACCGACGGAGACGTCCTCCGCCAGCTGGATATCGGCAGCTTCGATACCGTCATCATCGCCATGGCGGGTTCCCTGGAGGCCACCGTCCTTTCCACCATGCTTTGCAAGGAGCTGGGGGTCAAGACCGTCATCGTCAAATGCTACAACGAGATGCACCAAAAGATCCTGTCCCGCGTAGGCGCGGATCAGGTGGTTTTCCCCGAATCCGAATCGGGAGCACGTCTTGCCAAGAATCTTCTGTCCGCGGGCTTTGTGGATCTGCTTGAGCTGACAAGAGACGTGTCCATGGTCGAGATCCGGGTGCAGCCCGAATGGGTAGGGAAGAATCTCAAGGAGCTGAATCTGCGCCGTAAGCTTGGAATCAATGTGGTCGCCATTCGCTTGAACGGTGAGGTCATGATCAATCTTGACCCCGAAAAGCCCCTGTCCAAGGAGGCAAGACTCCTGGTGATCGGCAATCCGGCGAGGATGGGGAAGCTGAAGTAAAGAAATTGGGGTTTATCGAACTGTTTGTTTGTGCCTCGCCCGCGTTATTTGCCCTCTCACCGCTGCGCGGAGCTCCCCCAAAGGGGGAGCCTTAGAACGGTGGAAAAAACTTGTGAGGAAACGGGATTTTTGTGGGTTTGTCACGAAAGGCTCCCCTTTTGGGGCAGCTCCCGCCGTAGGCGGGTGAGAGGGCAACACCCAAGGGTCAGCACAAACCAACAGACCTATAAACCCAAATTTGAAATACGCCTCCCTCGGTTTGTGAAAACCTCACAAATCGGGGGAGGCGTTTTTGTATGGGTGGCAATTTACAACCGGGAGGATTTATGGTATAATAGGGGTACTACCCGAAAGGAGCTTGGTTTATGAAAAAGCTTTGGATCTGTTTACTTTTGCTCACGCTGGGACTTATGGCCGTGTCCTGTACGGGCGGCGGGGATGCCACCGATACCACTCTGCCTGTGGATACCGACGCCCCTACCGACGCGCCCACCGAGGCACCCACCGACGCGCCTGACGAGGAGACCACCGAGGAGGAGACTACCGAGGCTCCCTTCGATCCGCTGGCCTTTGAGCCTGCCGAGCTGCCTGTGGCCAACGTAGCCCGCGAGGGCTTTGTGCTGGCGTCAGCCTGCAAGAACGACGGCGGGTTCAGCAACCTGCATCTCAACGACGGCGACCGCTCCACGGGCTTCTCCACCCCTTGGGAGGCGACCGTCGATCCTGCTACCGAGTACTATTTCTTTATTGACCTGACTGTCCCCCGCAAGGTGGATCACGTCAAGCTCTACCCCATGGAGGGGGAGGAGTGCGCCTTCCCCAAGGCCTTTGAGATTCTGGTTTCCATGGACGGCGTGGAGTACAGCCCCGCCGCCACTGTGAGCGATGCCTCTGCCGAGGCCGTGGGGGACGGCCTGACCGTGGAGCTGGGGGGCGTGGAGGCCCGTTTTGTCAAGCTGGTGACCCGTGAGCTGGGGGAGGGAAGCAAGCGCAAGGGCTGTTACCTGTCCCTGTCCGAGTTCGAGGTCTACGCGCCTATTGACACCGCCTCCAACATGATCCTCAACCGCCACGATATCTGGCTGTTCAAGGATCCCGACACCACCCAGCAGCTGGAGGTTCTGTACTACCGCGACGGGACGGCTGTGGATGCCGAGGCCGGGCTGCGCTTCAAGTCCTTGGACGAGAGCATTGCCGCTGTGGACGAGAAGGGTCTGATCACCCCTGTGGGCTTGGGCGAGACCGACGTGTACGTCACCGACGGCAAGCATCTGGCGGTGTGCCACGTGGAGGTCAAGGAGGAGGTGCGGGATGAGTTCCGTATCTCGGCGTTCTATCACTCCAATTTTGCCTACCCCGAGCAGATCCCCGTGGGTCTGAAGATTTTGGCCGAGGGCGGTGTGGAGTACATCGAGGACACCCGCTCGGTGGATCGCGCGGGCAACCACATCTCCATGTACTCTCTGTTCATTTGCGATCAGCTGGGGCTGGCTTATTCCCCCAACGATCCTGCCGGCTCCCACAATTTCCTGAACATGAAGGACGAGGAGATCCTGGCCATCGTGAAGAAGTACGAGAACCGGGCGGGCTTCTACGGGATCTATCTACAGGATGAGCCTCATGACGAGTACCTGGGCTACGCCCGCGTATTCCATCTCATTCAGGAGTACAATCCCCATCTGATCCCCCATCTGAACCTGCTTCCTCCCTACAACTTCGGAGGTATCGACGAGTACTTCACCGAGTTCGCCGCTGTGGCGGGGGGCAACGGCCGTATGCGGTTTTTGACCTACGATCATTACCCCTTCCTGTGGAACGGCGGATTCCAGACTCAGGTGTATTCCTCCCTCAACCGTCTCCGCCAGGCGGGTCTGCTCTACAACGCCGACACGGGCTACTATATGCAGTCCATGATTATTGACGGCTCCTATCCTCTGCTGGATGCCGATGCTCTGCGCTACAACGCCTCTCTGGGTATGGCCTACGGCATGAAGAACTACAAGTGGTTCGTGGCGCTGACTCCCGTGGACAATGAGGCGGGAGGCTTCAAGACCGGCTTCGTGGCACCCGATTTCACTCCCGCGGGGAACTACGAGGGGCTGATCGCGGCAGGGAAGTACATCAAGACGGTGGGTACGGTGCTGGCCAACAGCGACGCCATTGAGGTGTATCACGCCCACGGTGAGATCGACAATCCCGCTCTGCCCGATGATTTCATCTTCACCCTTGCCAAGACGGGCGACGCTATCTTCACCCTGTACCAGTCGTTGGACGGCTCGGGGCAGCAGCACGTGGTAATTACCAACAAGAAGTTTGCCGCCAACGGTGCCGTGACTCTGACACTGAAGGCCAACAAGCAGGGCGAATTCAAGATCCTGGATCTGGCCACGGGGGAGATGAAGACTCTCGCTGTGGGTGCCGATGGGACCTTTACCCTGGAGCTGGCCCCCGGACAGTGCGCGGTCATTGAGCTGCCCGCCGGTATGGATGCGTCCCGTCCTTCTGAGCCTGCCGAGAATTTGGCACTGAACAAGCCTGTGTACGTGTCCACCTCCGCGGCTACCTTCTGGCAGAAGAGCAATTACGCCTCCTACTTCCTCACCGACGGAATCTCCGGAAACGGATGCTGGATCACCACGAGGGAGGATCGCGAGGGCTGGGCTAAGCTGGATCTCATGGAGGTCTGCGACGTGAGCCGCATTGTGATCTCCATGAACGATCATTTGGGCAAGGCGCAGAGCCTGCGGGATTTCACCGTGCTGGTTTCCGAGGACGGTGTGAATTTCACCGAGGCAGGCAAGTATAAGGGCTATGACTGGGGCGACAATACGGCACCTTTGGAGGTGACCTTCGACACCGCAAAGGTACGGTACGTGCTGATCCGCACGGATACCAAGCGTCCCATGGGTATCGGCGAGATTGAGGTCTACGGCTGATCGTGAGAAATCCACCCGTAACATGACAGTTTGAACAAAAATGGGGGGGCACTTTGTGGCATTTTGCCGTTTACAAGGTGCCCCTCCTTGTGGTATAATGGGGATGAGAAAACGGAAAGGAGCTCGTTATGGATACAAATGAGAATTTGAATCAAGTATCTCCACCCGTCAAGGCGGGAAGGAAGCATGTGGCCATGTTCGTAGTGGCCTGCGTGCTGCTGGCGGGTATCCTGCTCTTTCTGGCCCTGCCCACGGGGATGGAGGCTCCCGAGGTATCCGACGGGCCTGTGGATCCCTACGCGCTGGTGGGTGGCTTTGTGTACATGATCGGCCGCTACCTGATCGCGGCGTTCCTGGTCTTTGTAGGGGTGCTGACCGCGTGGGTCGTGGGGCTTGTGCTGGCGGTGAAGCTGGCGCGGCGCCGGGTGGCTCTGCCGAAGGGGCTTTGGATCGCGGCGCTTTCGCTGGTGGGGGCGTATTTGGCGCTTTTGATTGCGCTGATCGCGGTCAGTCTGATATGAGCGGAAAAAGGAGATTGTTATGGATATGAATGAGAATCTGAATCAAGTGGTACCGCCCGTCAAGGCGGAGAGGAAGCATATCGTGCTGTTCGTGATCGCCTGTGTTTTGCTGGTGGTTGCCTCCCTTTGTGCCTGTTTCATGCTTTCTACGGTTTTGGATCCGTTGCAGTTGGCGGATCCCGAGGGGGATCCGCTGGCTACGGGGGCGGTGCTCCTTGTGGGGATGGCCTACGTTGTGGCCATGGGCATCGTGAGGATCGTGTTTTTCGTGAGCTGGCCGACGGGAGCCGTCATCATGGTTCTGTTGGCTGTAAACCGTGGGAACAAGCCCAAGTGGCTGTGGGTGGCGTCCCTTGCGGGGGCACTCTTCAGTCTCTTGCCCGTGGTGACCGTGGCCGTGGGGCTGGTGATGGCGGCGTAGGATCGCGGGTGAGCATATGGATGAGAATCGGTCTGTAAAGCCATCCGTCAAGGTCAAAAAAAGCCACATCATCATGCTGATTCTGGCCTGCGTATGCCTGCTCATTGCCCTGAAGGGGGCCAAGGATCTTCTGGAGGTCTTTCTGTTGGCCGAGACGCCCACCTACCCGTCCGACGTGGGGGCGGGAGGGCTTTTCGCCGTCCTGTTGGGGGAATGGCTGAAGGGATTCGCTCTGGCTGTTCTACTCCTTGGGTTCGTGCCGTATCTGTGCGGCGGGATGGTTCTTTCGGTGATCCTTTGCTCCCGCAGGCGGGATAAGCCCGCGTGGCTGTGGGGGGTGTCGCTGGGAATGGCGATCCTCTTGGGGATGATCGCGGTGGGACTCATCGCGGTTTGGATACCGGTATAAGTGAATCGGAAAACCGCCCAGGCGGCTCGGTATGAGCTGTCGGGGCGGTTTTTGTGTGGCCATTTCATGAGGGGAGCCTTGTCGGGGCTGTAACTTTGGATGCGGCCTTTCCGGGGCGGGGTCATTTTCCGAGGGGCTCGTGGGGAATACCGAAGCTTTCCGCCCATGCGGCGGCGTAGCTGGCGGGGGGACAGCGGAGGGTAACGGCCGGGGAATGGTCAAAGGCACCGTAGCCGATGGACGTCACCGAGGCGGGGAGGGTGACGGTACGCAGTACGGGGCAATCCGCAAAGGCCAGCCAGCCGATGTCGGTGACGGTATCGGGGAGGGTGACCTCGGTGACGGCACAGCCTCGGAAGGCCTCGTCGGCGATGGCAGTCACGGGTAGGCCTTCGACGGCGGGAGGGACGTTCACGGCGGAGCGGGTGCCTACGTAGGAAAGGAGGGTCACGCCCTCCTCTGTTTTCTCAAAGGTGAAGGAGGGGGGAGGCTCGGGTTCCGCGGGGGGACGGGGGATCACGGTGGGGACAGAGGGGGCGGGTTCGGTGTCTTTTGGGGCTCGGAGGGCCGCGATGGTCTGCTCCAGGGAGGCGATGCGGGCTTCGTAGGCGGCGCGGAGGATGTAGTTTTCCTCCTTGAGGGCCAGGATGGCGGCTTGCAGCTCGGCTATGAGGGAGTCGGCGGCGGAGGAAGCGGGGGGAGTGGGAGGCGGAGGCCAAGCGGGCT
>JAZNJA010000237.1:0-15719 GCA_045577755.1 Eubacteriales bacterium | reverse complement strand
GACCACGGCGGCGGGGTCACTGCCCTCGTTCTGGCGCACCATGTCTACCTTGGCGCGCTCACACCACACGGCCAGCTGGTCAATGGCGGCGGCGCGGAAGGTATCGGCGGGGGCCCCCCCCACCTTTTTGCCCTGGGGGCGCCTCAAGTCGGGTCTGACCAAGACCCGTAACGCCCTTTTCGCCCCCGTGGATAACCTTCTGAAGGCCTTCACCAGGGTGGACGAGGACCTTCTGGAGGAGCTGGAGGAGATCCTGATCTCCGCCGACGTGGGCTTTACCGCCACCGAGGAGATCATGGACGAGCTCCGCGAGCGCATCAAGGACGGCCGTCTCAAGGAGAAGGACCAGGTCATGGATGCCCTGCGCGAGATCATGACCGACATGATCGGCGAGTCCCAGCCCCTGACCCTGACCACCACCCCCAGCGTCCTGCTGGTCATCGGTGTCAACGGCGCGGGCAAGACCACCTCCATCGGTAAGATCTCCAAGAGATTGCGCCTCCAGGGCAAAAAGGTGGTGGTGGCCGCCGCCGATACCTTCCGCGCCGCCGCCATTGACCAGCTGGCCGTGTGGTGTGAGCGCGCCAAGGTAGACATGGTGCGCCAGAACGAGGGCAGTGACCCCGCCGCCGTGGTCTTCGACGCCATCGCCGCCGCCAAGAAAAAGCAGGCCGACGTGCTCATCATCGACACCGCAGGCCGCCTCCAGAACAAGAAGAACCTCATGAACGAGCTTTCTAAGATCGACCGCGTCATCGACCGCGAGCTCCCCGGCGCCTGCCGTGAAACTCTGCTGGTGCTGGATGCCACCACGGGCCAGAACGCCGTGTCCCAGGCCAAGGAATTCAGCCAGGCCGCCAAGATCACGGGCATCACCCTGAACAAGCTGGACGGCACCGCCAAGGGCGGTATCATCATCTCCATCAAACGTGAGCTGGGCATCCCCGTCAAGTTCATCGGTGTTGGCGAGAAGATCGACGATATGCAGGAATTCGATGCCGAGGATTTCGTCTCGGCTCTGTTTGGAGAATAAGCCATGGAACTCATTCTTGCTTCACGAAACAAAAAGAAGATCCGTGAGGTGGAGGCCATCCTGGGGAACCACTTCCCGGACGTCCGCATCCTCTCCCTGGATGACGTGGGATATATCGGTGACATCGAGGAGAACGGTGAGACCTACGAGGAGAACGCCCTCACCAAGGCCCGTACCGCCGTGGAGGCAGGGAATCACCGTTATCCCGCCATCGCCGATGACTCCGGCTTATCGGTGGACGCCCTCAACGGCGCCCCCGGGGTCTACTCCGCCCGTTACGCGGGAGGTCACGGCGACGATGCCGCCAACAACGCGCTCCTGCTCCGGAACCTGGCGGATACCCCCGCCGAGGAGCGCACCGCCCGCTTCGTCTGCTGCATCGCCCTGGTCTACCCCGACGGGCGAGAGGTCACGGTCCGTGGCGAGACCGAAGGTCTCATTATTGACGACGCCCGCGGCGAAGGGGGATTTGGCTACGACCCCTACTTCTACTACGCCCCCTTAGGCAAGACCTTCTCGGAGCTGTCCGCCGAGGAGAAGAACGCCATCAGTCACCGCGGAAAGGCTATTGCGAAGGTGGCGGAGATATTGAAGAATTGAGTATTCAAATTGCAGTTTAGCGGTTAGTATAGAACAGTCATCCTGAGCGGAGCCGCAACGCGGCGGAGTCGAAGGATCTCCTTTACTGAAAAGAGATCCTTCGCCTCCGGCCTTCGCCCTGCACTCAGGATGGCCGCCTCAAGAACGCACCGACAAACCCAAATTTGAACATTCCATCAAATACATTTTGGAGAAAACTATGAATAACGAACGCATCTATCCCCCCGCTCCCATCATCACCTCGGGCCAGCGCGCCAAGCTTCGCTCCCTGGCCTCTACCATGTCCCCCGTAACCCAGATCGGTAAGGGAGGCGTCACCGAGAACTTCCTGACCGGTATCGACGACGCCCTGGAGGCCCGCGAGCTCATCAAGATCTCGGTGCTGGAGACCTCCGAGTACACCCCCCGCGAGGCCGCCGAGGGCATCGCCGACGCTCTGAACGCCACCGTGGTGGGGGTCATCGGCCGCAAGATCATCCTCTACCGCCGTTCCCTCAACGGGAAGCGCCACATCGAGCTGTAATGCGGGTCGGAATTTACGGCGGGACCTTTTCCCCCGTCCACAATGGCCACGTGGCCGCCGCAAAGGCCTTCATGGAGCAGATGTGGCTGGATATCCTCTACGTTATTCCCACGGGTGTCACTCCCCACAAGGACATGAAGGGTGACGCCACCGCTGTCGACCGCCTGGAGATGTGCCGTCTGGCCTTTGAGGGCATGGAAGGGGTCATCGTTAGTGATTTGGAAATGAGACGGGAAGGGAAGAGCTACACCGTGGAAACCCTCCGCCAGCTCTACGACCCCGACGGCCGCCTGTTCCTCCTCATGGGTACCGATATGCTCCTGACCCTGGACAAGTGGCGGGAGCCCGAGGAGATCTTCCGCCTCTGCTATCCCGTCTATATCCGCCGCGAGGAGGACACAGGGCTGGACGCCGCCATCGTGGAAAAGATCAAGTCCTACCAAGAGAAATACGGAAAGGTGGTACGCCGCATCGTGGCTCCTGCCATTGAGATCTCCTCCACCGACGTCCGCACCGCCGTGGCCGAGGGCTTCCCCATTGAGGGAGCCGTTCCCCCCGCCGTGGCCGCCTACATCCACACCCATAATCTCTATCGCAATGCCTGAAACAGGGGTTAAAGCCCCGAGAATAGGACAGACTATGAATCAGAACAACTATCCCTTCGGAGAGCCCGAAATCGCGGCTCTGCGGGAATCCATCATCGGGCAGATGTCTCCCAAGCGCTACCATCATACCGCCGCCGTGGAGGATATGGTGGTCCGTCTGGCCACCCTGTACTGCCCCGAGGAGATCCCCGCTCTCCGCGCCGCCGCTCTCCTGCACGACATCACCAAGGAGTACGATATCCCCACCCAAATGCTCCTGCTGACAAAGGCCGGGCTTCCTCCCCACGCGGGCGAGGAATTTTCTCACAAGACCTTCCACGCCCGTACCGCCGCTCTGCTCATCACCGACAACTATCCCGCCTTCAACTGCGAGACCGTGGTCAGCGCAGTCCGCTGGCACACCACGGGACGGGAGGGCATGACCTTGACCGAAAAGCTCCTTTACCTGGCCGACTACATCGACGAGTCCCGCCTGTTCCCGGACTGCGTCCGTCTCCGTTCCTTCTTCTGGGACGCTCACCCCGAGCGCATGACCGATGACGAGCGCCGTATCCACCTCCGCCGCACCCTGATCATGTCCTTCGACATGACCATGCGCGCCCTCCTCTCCGAGGGAGCCGTGATCTCCCCCGACACCGCCCTCGCCCGCAACGAGCTGGTGCTGGAGGAACTGACCGAGTGCGGTACACTCTGAAAGAAAGGATGTTTTACCATGACCGAATTTAAGAATCGCATTGTCTCCGAGCTGGAGACTCCCGACGCAACCCCCGCCCCTCTGGAGGGCGCTACCCCCGCCGAGCTGGCCGAGGCCATCGCCCTTTTCCTCGACAACAAGCGAGGCCGCGAGATCAAGGTCATCCCCATGATGGGTAAGACCGACATCTGCGACTACATGGTGCTGGCCACCGGTACCTCCAACACTCACGTTCAGACTCTGGGCGGTGAGGTGGAGTACGAGATGACCCGCCGCGGCATCGAGCCCCTGCACACCGAGGGCCGTGACGGAAACACCTGGATGGTGCTGGACTATGCCCACATTATGGTTCACGTCTTCACCCGCGACACCCGCGAGTTCTACAATCTGGACAAGCTCTACGGCGAGTAATGAACGGTACCCACCGCTTGCCGACAAAATTTTCGGATTCCTCTGTATTATTTCCAAATCCCCCTTGACCGAAGGGGGATTTTTTGATATAATATATGTAACTGTAACCACTGCGGACGTATGCTCCGTCGGGAGAAAGATGAGGAAAAATCATGGATCACGCGACTCTGTATGATAAGATCTACGCCTGCTGGCTGGGCAAAAATATCGGCGGTACCCTGGGCACCCCCGTGGAGGGACGCATGGAAGTTATGGACCTGACCTGGTACCCCCGACTGGATCCCCGCGGCGCTCTCCCCAACGATGACTTGGATCTTCAGCTGCTCAATCTCCACGCCATGGAGATGTATGGCGTGCATACCACCGCCGAGGAGATCGCCGCCGAGTGGAGCGAGCATTGCTACTTCCCCTGGGATGAGTACGGCCACGCCGGCACCGCCATGCGCTACGGCTTCAAGCCTCCCTTCTCGGGTATGTTCGATAACCACTTTACCAACTGCATGGGCTCCCCAATCCGCTCCGAGGTCTGGGCGGCCATTGCCGCGGGTAAGCCCCGCCTGGCGGCCTATTTCGCCTGGCAGGACGCCGTAGTGGACCACGCGGGAGGCGAGGGAGTCTTCGGTGAGATCTTCAACGCCGCCCTGGAGGCCGCCGCCTACCTGTCCACCGACGTCCCCGCCCTCATCCGCGAGGCCATGACCTACATCCCCGCCGCCTCCCGTGTCTACGGTGCCGTCTCCCTCATGCTCTCCCTCTACGAGCAAGGGGAGGAGCTTCTCGCCGCCCGGGAGAAGCTCCTGGCCGCCTATGGTGACCCCAACTTTACCGACGCGCCCCAGAATATCGCCTTCGGTCTGGCGGGCCTTTTGTGGGGAGAGAGCTTCGAGGACGCCATCCTTAAGGTGGTCAATCTGGGCTATGATACCGACTGCACCGTAGCCACCTGCGGCGCTATCTGGGGCATCCTTTACGGCCGCGATGGCATTGATCCCAAGTGGGCGGAGCCCATCGGTGACGCCATTCAGGTCTCGGCCGCTATCCGAGGCTTCCGCGCTCCCGCAGACCTGGACGAGCTGACCTGCCGCTGCATCAAGCTCTACGATAAGCTCTCCTGCGAGGACGAGGCCGAGTTCGTCATCACCGAGGAGGATAACTCCGACTTTACGGTCCAGCACTTCACCCTCCCCGCGGGAGCCAAGAAGAGCGAGGCCTTCTGCGTGGATCTCCGCTACGAGGACGGTGACCCCACCGTGGCTCCTGAGCGCTCCCAGACCCTGGGCATTACACTCACCAACAACACCTGCTGGCCTTGGACCCTGGAGACCCGCATCGAGTGTCCCTACGGCCTGGCCGCCGACGTCCCTGCCCAGATCGTGGTGGCCCCCGGCGAGTCTGTCCTCTATACGCCTACCGTCAAGGCCGACCCCAACGCCTACTACCACGTTCCCGTGGACCGCGTATACCCCGCCGTTCTGGCCATCAAGCGCCTCAACTGCGGCGACCGCTGGAAGATCTACCGTATGCCCTTCACTCTTCTGGCACCCAACCGCTGGACCCTGAACGGTAAGGCTGCCCTGGTACCTGCCGCTACCGTCCGCTTCACAGAGCACGCCGCCGATGGCCTGTACGTGGCCGAGGCCACCCTCATGACACCCCCCGTTACCCGCGAGACCCGCATGATCTGTAACTGTATCTGGCCTGTGACCGTGGAGCTGGACGGTGACGTCATCATCCATACCGAGGGAATGTCCCCCTTCATGCCCGCCTACCACCGTGCCCCCGCGAGCCAACTGCGGGAGGGCATTCTCCAACGGGGGCTCCATAAGGTAAAGGTTACCGTGCGTATGCCTGAGGATCAGCGAGACACGCTGCCCTTCTTCGTCATCAGCTTCAACGCCCCAGCCCACGTCACCGAGCCGGGGAACTTCTACGCTTACATCGATAATCATTTCGCCCAGTAAATTCCATTCCACGGAGGTATCGGTATGAACCGCCAAACCGACCAATACGTCATGCTGCAAAGATTCCAGGCTATCATACGGGAGCGCAAGGGGCTCGTCGGATGTGGGCTGGGCTTCAGTGCCGCGCTCCATAGCCGGGGGAAGCTCGCCTACGCGGGCTCCGACCGCTGGGGTCAGGGAGAAGGACGGGACTGGTCGGAGGTGACCTCTCTCATCTGCGACGCGGATGAGATCGTAGCCCTTTTGTCCGACGGTACCCTTCGCTTCGCGGGCAGACAGGCCGTAGATAGCCGCTTTGCCGGTCTGTCCCACGTCCGAACCGTAGCCTGTACACGGGGACATATGGCCGCTCTTCTGGGGAACGGAAGGGTCATCGTAGGGGGGGAGCGTCCACTTGCCTTTCATACCGAGATCTCCGAGTGGCCTACGGTGCGGGATATCTGCTGCGGTGCCCGTTTTACGGCGGGCCTCACGGCTGACGGTCAAGTCACGATTGCGGGAGGAAGCCGCCACCTTCGCGCCGTCGTAGGAACCTGGAAGGATATTACGGGTATTTTCACGGATTTCGAGGGCAATCATCTCTACGCCGTCAACCAGGACGGCCGCCTTTTCGCCACCACCCGCCTCCCCCGTGCCGTCCGTAACTGGAAGGGACTGGTCTACGTGGCCGTATATCGGGATGAGATCTGGGGCATCAGCACGGGCGGTCAGCTCCGCACCAATAAGCCCGGCCTGGCCGATACCGACCTGGGCCGTCATTTCGTGGCCTGTGCCGTTAGCGACCGTCACGCCGTTGCCCTCTCCAGGGACGGTCACGTCTCCGCCTGGGGGGAGAATGACTTCGGTCAATGCGATACCCGCCGTTTCGGCGCTCTTTTCAATAATTTCGAGGAATTCGCCGCGGAGCACCGCGAGCGCATGAAGACCATTGAGACCGCGGAGAGAAACTACCAGAGAAGCCTCACAGCCGCCGCGCGCTACAGCGGGCACCTGGTCTGCTCCGAGCGCATCACCGCCTGCACCACCGCAGACGGACGCGTCATGACCACGGCGGGCTTTGGCAACGTCAAGCAATGGAACCATATCCGTGCCCTGGCCTGCGGAAACGCCCATCTGGTCGCCCTCAGGGAGGGCGGTACGGTGTTGGCCGACGGCAATAATACCGAGGGCTGTACCGAAGTCGACGGTTGGCGCGATGTCAAGGCTGTTGCCGCGGGGAAGTACCATACTCTAGGCCTTACTGAGGACGGACGTGTCCTGTTCTGCGGCCGCAACCAGTACGGTCAGGGTGACGTCACCGAATGGACCGACGTCCGTCGTCTTTACGCCGCCGATACCTATACCGTGGGTCTGAGGATCGACGGTACCCTGACGGTCGCGGGTATGCCCCCCTTCGATGCCGCGACGGTCAACGCCCAATGGAACGGCGCTGTGGACGTAGTGGTGACCGATACCCATATGATCGCTCTGTACCCCGACGGTACCGTTCTGTCTACCCGTGAGATCCCCGCCGGTGATAAGCCCGGAGACGGCAGCGTGTGGGACACCTGTAGCTGGAGATCTGTCCGCGCCATCGCGGCCAGGCACGGCTTCAGCGTAGGTCTTTGCTACGGAGGTCGGGTGGTAGCAACGGGTACAAACGAGCGGGGACGCTGTGAGGTCGATGACTGGAGGAACGTGGTTGCCATCGCCTGTGGCAATACCTACACCGTAGGATTGACCGCTGACGGCCACGTGCTGTTGGCCGGTGAACTCGATACCGATCGGGATTCCGATCTTGCTGCCGATCCCGAGGTGGACTCTCCCGCCAAGGAGATCTCCCGCTGGCACGACGTGCTGGCCATCTCGGCAGGTCCCTCCCATATCGTGGCCATGACCTCTGAGGGACAGGTGCTGGCCTGTGGCCCCGACGGTGACGGCCAATGCTCCGCTACGGCGGGCTTTGCTCTCTTCCGTGACATTCGCCAGCTCTACGGCTACGGAAACTACCGTAAGCAGACCGAGGAACCTACCGCGCCCGTGGAGCGCCACGCCATCACGGTTTCCCGCGAGCGCGCCGAGGGGCAGATTTCCCCATTCCGAGCCTTTGCCTCCCATCTGCGGGAGGATACCAACCGCATCCGAGCCCGCCTGGCGGGCAGTGACGTCCACCTCAGCTTCATAGACAGCCAAGGTGACGCCGTTACCTACCTATACGAGAACGCCGGCTCCATCCGTGATACGGGCGGTACCCTGGCCCGTCTGGCCGCCTCCCCCGACAGTACCGTCCTGATCTACGCCGATGGTACCGCCCGTGAGCGCAAGGACCTCAGCGGAGAGACGGGAACCGCCGCCCTCCCCAACCGCCTGGGAGGAAGCCCCTTTTACCGTGTCCGTGACGTAGCTACGGGCGACGATCACCGCGCCTTCCTTCTGGAGGACGGTACTGTCCGCTCCTTTGGCGATAACGACCGAGATCAATGCGAGACCTCCTCCTGGTCCCGCATAAAGGCCGTGGCCGCCGGCTCTGAGCATACCGTGGGTCTTCGTGAGGACGGCACCTGTGTGGCTACAGGCGCCCGCCGCCGTGAGTCGGGCAACCGTGCCCGCGGTGTTGCCCACCTCCCCCGAGCCAATCCCTGCGCGGTCAGCGACTGGACAGGTGTCAAGGAGATCCTGTGCGCCTTGGACGTGACCGTTGGACTGTGCTATGACGGCACCGTCAAGGCTGTGGGCAATCGCAATTACGGTCAATGCAATACCGAAGGCTGGCGGGACGTGGTCTCGGTGGCTACCTCGGGACGGCATACTGCCGCTCTCTTTGCCGACGGTCACGTTGAGGCCGTTGGCCTCAACGAAAGCGGAGAGTGCCGCACCGAGGGCTGGGAGCGGATCATCCAGATCGCCGTTCTCCCCGAGGTGACCCTGGGCCTGCGGGCCGACGGTCGGGTAATGGCCGCGGGCCGATGCAGCGGGACCCTGAGCCAATTGGATACCGTCCACGCCATGGCCTGTTTCGGCCTCCGCCGTCAGGTATTCGTGACCTACAGCGGTGAGATCTACATACATACACGCGGCAGCGATCTGCCTCCCGAGCGGCTGAAGGACCTCAAGGTCATTGAACCCACCGTGGAGGACAGCATCCTGACCCGCCATACCCGCGGTACACTCCCGTCTGTTGCCGCCCGTGCCTTGAAGGGAAGCTTTGCCGTGGGGATGGGGCATACCCTGTACCTGGGAGAAAAGGGCACCCTCATGGCTGCGGGAGCCAACGAGGGGGGCCAGTGCGATATTCTGACCTACCGTACCGCCGTGTCGGTATCGGCAGGCCATTACCATTCCGCCGCCGTCCTCCCCGACGGCAGAGCGGTGCTATCGGGACGGGGAAGCGAGGGGCAATGCGATGCCCGCTCCCTTCACCTGGAGCTGAGCGCCCTGGAGCTGACCGCGGAGGGGAACCGCTCGGCCGCTGAAATCCAGGACGCCCCTTTGGTCTACGCATGGCGCCGACTCGTCTGCGGCTACGCCCACACCGCCGCCCTCCGCTCGGATGGCCGTGTGTACGCCGTGGGCAACAATATCGACGGCCGCTGTGATACACGAAAATGGCGCAACGTGGTGGACCTGGCCTGCGGCATCCGCCATACCGTGGCCTGCTCGGCAGACGGCAGCTGTGTGGCCGTCGGAGACGACCGCTACGGCCAGTGCGGAGTCAGCGATTGGCGGGAGATCGTCATGGTGGCGGCGGGTGAATTCCATACCGTTGGCCTGACGGCAGACGGCCGCGTGGTGGCCGTGGGGGATAACAGCAAGGGTCAGTGCGATCTGAGCGACCTTACCGAGGTGGTTTCCATTGCCTGCCTGCCCGAGGCTACCCTCTGTGTGCTGGCTGACGGCTCGGTCACCATTCGCGGCGGAAGCGGGGAGCATAACCGAGCCATAGGTGCTCTTCGTGAGATCGTTGCCGTGAATACCTGTGAGCATCGCGTGGTCGCCCTCACCGCCGATAGGCAGCTGTTGACCCTGCCGAGTCCTCAGGTAACCTGAACGAAAAAAACTGCTCCGATTACGGTCGGAGCAGTTTTTTGATGGAAAACAGGGAAGCTCAGCCAATGAGGACCATGAAAAGCAGCTTGCTGATCACGTGGACCCCCGCGTGAGCCAGCATGGCGTAGCCCATATGGTGCTTGGTATAGAGCCACCCGAAGCCCAGGGCCAGTCCGCCGTTGAGCAAGAAGCAACGGATCAGCAGAACAGGAGTCAGCTCGCCGAACAGAGCCACGGTGGCGGGGAGGTGTCCCGCGGCGAAGAGGAGGGCGGCGATGAGGTTGGCCGCCCAAAAGAGCCACGCGGGGAGGGAATCTGTGGCGGTTCCTCGGCAGAACAGCTTGCGGATCACCCACGCAACCAAGGACAGGAAGAACAGGCGGAGCATGATCTCCTCGATGACGCCGCCGTAGAGCAGGGAAGCGATCCAGGCGTCTACGGTCAGGCCCTGCCTGTCTCCGTTCAGAATGAGATCACCGCCCACGGCGGGATCGAAGACGAAGACATCCAGAAGAGCCAAAGCCATACCGCCGACCAGGGAAACGATCGCGGTGAAGAGCAGGGGCTGTCTCGTGAGCCTGAAGGGACGGATCAGACCCAGCCCGTCGGCCAGGACGTAACCGAAGAAGCCGCAGGCGCAGGCGTAGAGGAGGGTCTGCATCATGGTAATGGCGTAGACCAGCCACATATGCCCTCCTACCTGGGCCAGGGCCGACTGGATCTCCTCTGCGGGGATGAAGTCGAACTGGTAGCGAAGGGTAAAGAAGCCGCCCACCAGGGCGATGGGGATCAGGGAGAGGGTGAAGAACAGCGCCCTCTTCCATTTGTTTTGCGTAGAGTCGGGAATCATGCTTACTCCTCCTTGTCGGCAGCGCTGACGTGGGTCTCAACGCAGTAGCCCTTGTGGCCGCAGGCGGGACAGGTCAGCTTGCGGGTATTGGGGGTATGGGTGGCGCCGAAGAAGCTCCAAAACTTGGGTCGGAATACCTTGTGGCAGGCGGGGCAGATGTAGGCGACCTGCTTGTAGTAGTAGCCCGTCAGCCACAGGCACAGGGCGATCGCTACGGGCATCCCCACGGCGAAGGGCCACCAGATGCCCTCCAGGATCCACAGAAGGACCGTGCCGATCTCGATCAGCTCGGCCAGAACGGCCACGGCGATCATGACTGCTCGCACCTTGAATAGCTTTTTCTTGTTTTGCATAACGGTGGCTATGTCTCCTATGGATTCAAGAGAGAGGGACTCCACCCCCGCTACCTCGCGGCGCAGGTAGGCGATCTTCTCCAGCTTATCCTTGCTTTCCTCCAGATCGGCGCGGATCTCCCGCTCCTGCTCGGACAGCAGAAGATCGATGACTCTTTCGGGATGCTCCTCCGAGAGCAGGTCGCCTATACTGTTGATGGATAGGCCCAGATCCCGCAAAAAGCAGATCACCCGCATACGCCCCACGTCCGCCTCGGTGTAGAGCCGCCGCCCGCCCTCGGTGAGGGAGGAGGGGATGAGGATACCGCGGGTATCGTAGTACTGGACGGTACGCACCGACACGCCGCAGAGCTTGGCGATCTCCCCCGTGGTGTACAGGCCGTCGGGGTTCTTGATGGGTTCGGACATAGCGTTCACCTCCTTTCGATGCCTATTATAGCACATAACGCGGCGTCACAATCAACCCCTTACGCAGGGGGATTTTTTGAAAATCGCGAAAAATTCCTATTGCCCGTCCCCTTCGGGCGGCGGTTGAAGGGACATTCCCGTTCCCCATCAAACGAAAGGGTATCCCGGAGGATACCCTTATACCGTTTTCGTAAAAGGATGGACAGCGCCTCCGGCGAGCGGGGCGGCTTGGGGTCAATCCTTGCGACGGAAGGTCAGGACGGCGCCGCTCAGGACAGCGGTCAGAAGCAGAGCCGAGAGGGGCAGGACAGCGCCGCAGCCTCCCTCGGTGGTAGGCTCGGCGGTGGGCACCTCAGTGGGGACTTCGATAGGTGCCTCGGTGGGTGCCTCTGTGGGAGGCTCGGTGGTTGCCTCGGTAGGGGCCTCGGTGATGCGCTCAGTGACGATCACCTGATACTCGCGGATGACGGCGGTGATCTCCTCATCCAGCTTAACGATGAACTGGATCGTATTCTCACCGACCTTCAGCTTTTCGGTGGGCAGAACACCCATGAAGCGGGAGCCGTTGTTGCCCTTGAGGGCGGCGATGGCATCCAGAACCGCTTGCTCGGCCTCGACGGTGAAGGCGTCGTCAAAGAGCTCCTCCTCCCCGTTGATCACGTAGCCGTATTGGAAGCCTTCCGACTTGATGGCGGTCCAGCCCCAGTCCACCAGGCTGTGGACGGAGCCCTCCTCAAACTCGATGACCTTGCTCTCCCACTTGTCGAACTGACCGGGAGCAAAGGCCTGGCCGATCTGGTTGCCGCCCTCGTCCAGGAAACGAAGCTCGTCGTTGGAGGCAAAGAGGAACTCGGTCTTGGGGGCTTCCTTCAGGCCGTAATAGCTGGCCAGACCGTCAGCGATGCAGTAGCCCGCCGTCTTGAGACCCTCCTCGGTGGCGAAAACCTTCTCATAATCGGACTTGTTGTCGGCAAAGGCCACCTCAATGAGCATGACCACGGGAATGTTCAGCTCCTTGCCGCCCTTGATGACGGTGAGCTTGTCGGCGGGGGAGCCGTCGGGATAGGTAGCGCCGGTGCTGCTGTTGGAGGTCTTGAAGCCACGGTTATTCAGACCGAAGGTGTTCACGATGTTCTCCAAAATGGGCGAGCCCGCGGCGCGGGAGGCCTTGGCGATCTCGGGACGCCAGCTGTCGTTGGGAACCCAGATCTCGGTGCCGCCTGCCTTTTTGTTGGCGGCGTTGATGTGAATGCTGACAAAAGCATCGGAATGAAGGTCGGCGGCGGTCTGAGGTCTTTCCATGAGCTCGGGGGTGTTGTCGGCGGTACGGGTCAGATGGACCTCAACCCCCTTGTACTGCTCAAGACGCTCCTTGGCATAGGTAGCCATGGAGAAGGTGTAGAAATGCTCGTTGATGCCGCCGTACTCAACGGCGCCGTTGGTGCCGGTCTTCTGGGGGCCGTGACCGGGGTCCAGGGTGATGACAACGGTCTTGTCCTCCTCCGCAAAGGCGGAAAGCGTGAAGAGCAGGGAATAGGCGGAAAGCGTCATCAGAAGGGCCAGAATAAGAGCCAGGGATCTCGGTAAAAGCTTGTTTTTCATGATCTGTACCTCATAAAGTGTATTCCTACACATATTACCATAAAACGGTCGGTTTGTCAAGTACGTTTCGAACTTCGAGACTCCTGAAAGGAATTTTTGTTAAAAATTGTTTCCAATTTATCGGAATACGCTTTGAAAAGGATGCGCAAATCGGTAATATTTGTATAAAAGCACGGAAAAACCGTATGATTTTGGATGAATATCCCCTTGAAAATGTGAGCAACGTAAGGGAGAGGAAAAAGGGAATGCTTGACAAATACGGAAAGATGTTGTATAATCAAGAAGTTATGTGAACTGAAACGAAACTTTTGTAAGCAAAGAGGTGAATCATGCAAATCAAGATTATTACCGATTCCGCCGCCGACCTGACCTTTATGGACGGTATTGACATGGCCTACGCCCCCATGAAAATCTGTACCGCCGATCGGGAATTCACCGATGGCGATGATATCAACGTCCGCGAGATGGTAGATTTCCTGTATACCTATAAGGGCCGCTCCTCCTCCTCCTGTCCCAACGCCGAGGATTGGCTGGCCGCCTTCGGAGATGCCGAGAACATCGTCTGCATCACCATCACGGGCGGACTTTCGGGTAGCTACAATACCGCCGTTACCGCTAAGAATATTTACGAGGGAGATCACCCCGGCCGCCGCGTTCTGGTGGTGGATTCCCTGACCGCGGGCCCCGAGATGACGCTCATGGCAGAGCGGGTCCGTGAAAAGGCCCTGGCGGGCAAGACCTTGGACGAGATCGAGGTCGATCTGAAGAGCTACAAGACCGAGCTGCTCTTCGCGCTGGAGTCCCTCCGTAACTTTGCCAATAACGGCCGTGTCAGTAAGGCCGCCGCCGCTGCTGCGGGGCTTTTGGGGATCCGTGCCATCGGCCGTGCTTCCGACGTGGGTACCCTGGAGCTGCTCTCCAAGACCAGAGGAGAAGCCAAGACCCTGGACGGCGTTATGGGGTATCTGAAGGAGCTTCACTGCAAGGGCGGTAAGATCTACGTTGACCATTGCTTCGCGGAGGAGACCGTCACCAAGCTCGCCGCGCGGATCAAGGCCGAGTATCCCCGAGCGGAGGTGGTCATCAGACCCACCCGCGGTCTCTGCAGCTTCTACGCCGAGCTGGGCGGTTTTCTGGTGGGCTTTGAGTGCTGATTTCATCAGGGTGATAGAAAATACCGCGAATGGGCGGAAATTTTCGATCACCCTCTTGCTTTTTTTTCGATTCTATGTTATTCTTTAAAGAGAACCCCACACCGAAAGGAGCCGCCATGATCATCCGAAAATATACCGAGACCATGACCCCCCGTGAGCGGGTCCGCCGTACCTTCCATTTTGAGGCTACCGACCGTGTCACCATCGGCTACGAGACCAACCCCGTCATCCACGCAAGGCTCTGCGAAGCCCTGGGCATTCCCGTAAGCGACTACGAGGCCCTCCTCCGCGCCCTGGGGGTAGACTACCGCCCCATCGGCGCCCCCTATATCGGTAAGCCCCTCCACAAGGTCCCCGAGAACCGCATGGTGGACCAGATGGAGGGCTGTATCATGCGCTGGGTCCCCAACGGAAGCGGCGGCTACTGGGACTTCTGCGATTTCCCCCTGCAGGACGCCGAGGACGAGGACTTCGACGCCTTCCCCGTACCCAACCCCGACGATTTCGACTACGACGCCACCCTCGCCGCCTGCAAGCACTACGACGAAAACGGCCAGTTCGCCCTCTACGTGGGCAACGCGGGTGTCCCCGATATCATCAATTCCAACGGCCGCATCATGGGCATGGAGGACGTTCTCTGCCACCTCATGCTGGAGGACGAGGCAGCACTGCGCTTCATCCGCCGTCGCGCCGATTTCCAGCTCCGCATGATGGAGAGGACCCTGGAGAAGTGCAAGGGCCACATCGACTTCGTCTGGCTGGGCGAGGACCTGGGCACCCAGATCGCCCCCATGATCTCTCTGGAGCTCTACCGAAAGCAGATCGCCCCCATCCATAAGCAGTTCATCGACCTGGCCGCCTCCTACGGCCTCCCCGCCATCATGCACTCCTGCGGCAGCAGCAGCTGGGTCTACGAGGATCTCATCGCCATGGGCCTGCGGGGGGTGGATACTCTCCAGCCCGAGGCGGTGAATATGTCCCCCGCCTACCTCACCGAGCATTTCGGCGGCCGCCTCAACTTCCGCGGCTGTATCTCCACCGCGGGCCCTCTCGCCTACGGCACCGCCGCCGAGACCGAGCAGGTATGCCGCGATACCCTGGAGATCATGATGCCCCACCGAGGCTACCACTTCGCCCCCACCCACGCCATCCAGGACAATACCCCCGTGGAGAACGTGGTGGCTATGTATAACGCCGCCCATAGGTACGGGCGGTACTGACCCCTTGACAAAACCAAGGTTTTATGCTATAATGTCCCCAACAAAATAACTGCCACCGGGTAGGAATGGAAGCATTCGTCCGCGTATCGTTAGGTCTTTGAAGATACGCGGGGGGATGCTTTTTTTGAAGTGTTCAAATTGCAGTTTAGCGGTGTGTTTGAAATCCGATAAGTAAAATGAAACCGCTATGCTGGCGGGCGGCCACGCAGGGCCGCCCCTACAGGCGTATTTCTTTGTTTGACAATAACTTTTCGGGTTTTAAATAATTATAAGGCGGTT
>JAZNJA010000236.1:0-3445 GCA_045577755.1 Eubacteriales bacterium | reverse complement strand
TATCGTTATCCCTGAAAAGCTATTGGCATCAGTATGTTTTTGGGTATCAGCCAAGGAAACGGCTGACGCATTGACCTTCCCCTCGGGGGAAGGGGGACCGCGATAGCGGTGGATGAGGGTCACCCAAAAACATACTGATCTGTTCCGTCAAACAGCCCGATAAACTGCAATTTTCCTTTCTCAGTAGAATGTCGCAACCTCCTGCTTGGGCGCGGAGGTCATGGCGTACTCGGTGGCGTAGAGGACGGGGCCGCGGCGGCCGCCGTAGAGCTTGTGGGGCTCCAGGGAGATCTTGGCGGTGACCGTGATCCAGTCACGGGTCTTGAGGGAGACGGGAGCGGAGAAGTTGCAGACCAGACCGCTGTAGGCGATATCGTCGGCACAGCAGGTCATGATGTGACGGCCAATGATGACGCCATTCTTGCCCAGCTTACCATCGCGGGCCACCAGGCCCTTGACGTGGACGGTCTTGCCCTCATAGGTATCCATCTCCTCGGAGAGGTCGCGGTACCACAGGGCGAAATCGTCGTCGGCGATCTCGATGACGGCTGCCTCCTTGTCGAAGGGCAGGGGATCCTCGATCTCGTCGTACTCAATGTGGCCGTCGGGATAGTCGTAGGAGATGGCGGCGCGGCGGGAGATGCCGCGGATGATCTTGTGGATCTCCTCTTTGTCGATATTGTCGGGGGTGCGGGTCAGCACCACCATCTCGCAGTTCATGAGCTTGTCCACCATGAGGGAGCGCATATTGCGGTTGTAGTCGATGAAGGTGCGGGCCTCGGCGAACATCATCTCCTGGAAGATGGCCCAGTTGGCGGGCATATTCTCATAGAGAGCCTGGAGGGGCCACATACCGTTGTACTCGATGATGACGCGGTCGGCCTTGTACTTCTTGCCCAGGGCGGTGAGGTTGGCGGCGGTCAGGTCGTCGGGATCCTCGATCAGCTCAAGGTAGCAGTTTTTGGAGGCGAAGGCCGAGAGATCCAGCTCGTCCACACCCTCCTCGCACTGGATGATGAGGGTCTTATCCCCCGAATTGAATTGCTCGCTCTCCATGGACTCCTGGATCATGTGGGTCTTGCCGCCCTCCAGGAAGCCGGTGAAGAGGTATACGGGAATTTTGTAGGCCATAGTATTTCCTTTGTGTGTAAATTTGGTTGCAAAGCCTCCCCCTCCGGGGGAGGTGTCGCGCCGCAGGCGTGACGGAGAGGGCATACGCAGGATACGGCCCTCTCACCCGCTTCGCGGGAGCTCCCCCAAAGGGGGAGCCTAAAAATCGGATTTACGCCAGCTCCACCCCGAACAGCTCGGAGAGGGCGGGGATATTCAGGTTAGAACCGATCACGCAGAGGCGGCCGATCACCGCGGCTGCGCCGCAGCGGACGTCGGGCTCACCGGGGACGTAGTCGAAGTGGATCCAGCTTGCGCCGTCGGTGGCGGCGACGATGCCCTTGGCGCGGAGAACGATGCCGTACTTACTCTCATCGCAGAGGGCGTTCAGCTTGTCGGTCATGGCGGCGCGGTCAAAGGCGGCGGTGGTTTCGGTGCCGCAGCTCACGAAGACCTCGTCGGCGTGGTGGTGATGGTGGTCGTGATCGTGACCGCAGCAGCACTCGCCGTCGTGATGGTGGTGGTGATGCTCATGGTCGTGATCGTGGCAGTGGCACTCCTCGCCGTCCTCGTGATGGTGGTGATGCTCATGGTCATGGTCGTGGCAATGGCACTCTTCACCGTCCTCGTGATGGTGGTGATGCTCATGGTCGTGGTCGTGGCAGTGACACTCCTCGCCGTCCTCGTGGTGGTGGTGGTGGCACTCGCACTCCTCGTCATCGTGATGATGATGGTGGTGATGCTCTGCCTCCTCGGCCAGGCGGGCCAGCTCGGCCTCCAGGGTGTCGGTGCGCTCCATGGCCTCCAGGAGCTGGGCACCGGTGAGATCGTTCCAGGGGGTGGTGACGATGACGGCGGTGGGGTTATGCTCGCGGAGGAGGGATACGGCGGTCTCGGTCTTATGGGCGGGGGTGGTGTCGGTGTGGGACAGGATGATACAGCCTGCGTTCTCCACCTGATCGTTGAAGAACTCGCCGAAGTTCTTCATGTACATCTTGCACTTGCCCGCGTCCACCACGGTGGTGAAGCCGTTGAGGACGGCCCCTTCGGTGGCGGCACCCTGGACGGCGCGGATGACGTCGGAGAGCTTACCCACGCCCGAGGGCTCGATGAGGATGCGGTCGGGGGCGTACTCGGTCAGCACCCGGGACAGGGCCTTGCCGAAGTCACCCACCAGGGAGCAGCAGATACAGCCCGAGTTCATCTCGCTGATCTGAATGCCCGCCTCGGAGAGGAAGCCGCCGTCGATGCCGATCTCACCGAACTCGTTCTCGATGAGCACCAGCTTCTCGCCTGCGTAGGCCTCGGTGATGAGCTTTTTGATGAGGGTGGTCTTACCGGCACCAAGGAAGCCGGAGAAAATGTCGATCTTGGTCATAATGGTTCCCTTCTATATAATCGTATTTTTTAACATGGTCGGGAGCAAAATGCTCCACTTTTCATTATACCTCTTTTTGGGTGGATTGTCAAGGGTTTTAAGATAAAAATAGCCCGCCGGGGATGAGTTCGGCGGGGTTCATACGATGACACGGGAAAAGAATAGAGCCTGTCGGTGGACGGCTTGGATGTAGATCCTCCCTGTCAAGACCTGTCACAGGCTCTATGAACACGGCATCCTCCGTGGGGATAAGCAAACGCCACACGCCCATTATGGAGAATCCCGTCTCCGATTCTATTTTAGCATAAGGCTATTCTTTTGTCAAGAGGCATTTCTGATCTTTCAGTTACTTCCCCTTCTCCGACGGTATGTCAGTGGCCTCCAGCTTGAAAATGACGGGGCGAAAGCCGTCGTTGCAGCTGCTGATGGCCAGTCCCGGCTCGCGGCTCCAATCGTTGTAGAAGAAGCCTTCGCGTCCGCCGCCGTTGGCCAGGGCGAAAACGTATTGGTAGATGCAGTTCCAGGCGGTGTGGCAGAAGCCCTCGGGACATTTGACGTCGGCGTAAAAGACGTCGCCCACCTTCATGGCGGCGCAGGGACCCAGCTCGGGCTTGCCGTACTCGGCGGCGAGGTCGGGGTAGAAATCGGTCTTGAGGACGGTGATCTTGACTTTGGTCATGGTGGGATTCCTTTCGGGGGGAAAGATTTTGGAGTGTTACAAATTTGGGTTTATAGGTCTGTTGGTTTGTGCTGACCCTTGGGTGTTGCCCTCTCACCCGCCTACGGCGGGAGCTCCCCCAGAGGGGGAGCCTTTCGTGACAAACCCACAAAAATCCCGTTTCCTCACAAGTTTTTTCCACCGTTCTAAGGCTCCCCCTTTGGGGGAGCTCCGCGCAGCGGTGAGAGGGCAAATAACGCGGGCAAGGCACAAACAAACAGTTCGATAAACCCCAATTT